>JAGVTV010000222.1 GCA_019136675.1 Bacteroidota bacterium | reverse complement strand
TTGCTTACAGCAGCTGAGAAGTACTGCATGGCAGTCGTTATAGTCTCAAATCTGGCAAAATCGTTTAACAGGGAGTTGCTTTTGTTCAAAGGGCCGTAACCCAATATTATCTGGTCCTTTGTTTCCGGCATAAGCATAGATGCCATGACCCTGATCCAATTGGCTGAGGCTGGCATACAGTCGGCATCTGTGAGCAGAATATGCTGATACCCGGCATGTTTGATACCCTGCTGCAGAGCTTGTTTTTTTCCAGGGGCATCAAGGGTTGCATTCAGCATCCGGAGCCGGGGATCTCTGACCTTTGCAAGCCGGGACGGCCCGTCATCTGTACTGAAGTCGTTGATGGCCAGTATTTCAAATTCCGGGTAATCCTGTGCCAGGAGGCTTTTAATAAGGTCGGTTATTTTGCGGCCGGCATTTTTGTACACGATGACCACGCTCACCGGTGGTAAGGTCCTCTGATCAGTCTTCTTGTGTGACTGAACACTGACGACACACAGCCTGTACCACAGCCAGTAGGCAGCGTTTATTGTCAATAAGCTTATAGCCAGAACCTCTGCCGCCATATATGCAAAAATACTTCTGTGGTATTAATATCCGGATGCTTGCCCGTCTTTGCGACTTTCGCTGGCGCCCAGGTATACCTTGTTTTTGTCGTCCCACATAATGGCCTGATAACCCCCGTAGCCGCCGACATTATATCCGACCCTGTGTCCCTTGAGCACCAGCTTGCGTATCTGTTCATAGTCGATGCCTGACTCCAGATACAGGTCGCCGCCGTTGACCATCTTTTCGCCGGTAGGCTCTGAACTTCCTTCGTGCTGAATCCTGGGAGCGTCACCGGCTTCCTGCAGACCCATGCCAAAGTCTATCAGATTGACCACGATCTGGGCATGCCCTTGTGGCTGCATGGCACCACCCATGACGCCAAAACTCACCCACGGCTTTCCCTCACGGGTTATAAAACAGGGTATAATCGTGTGGAAAGGCCGTTTGCCAGGCTGGTAACTGTTGGCATGATTTGGGTTTAGACTGAACATTTCTCCCCTGTCCTGCAGGACAAATCCCAGGCCGGGAGGGGTCATGCCAGAACCCATGCCTCTGTAATTGCTTTGTATCAGGGAAATTATGTTTCCTTCGCCATCAGCCACTGTCAGATATATTGTCTCGGGTGTTTTTAATATACCGGGATCATAGGCTTTGGCCGCTCTGGATGGATTGATAAGCTTTGACCTCTCTATGGCATATTCTTTGGATATGAGTTGTTTGACCGGCACCAGTGCGAAGTCCATGTCAGCATAGTACATTGCCCTGTCCTCAAAGGCCAGTTTTTTTGCTTCAGTAAAAACGTGGATATACTCTGCTGAGCCAAAGCCCATGGAGGCAATGTCGTACTGTTCAAGGATATTGAGCATCTGTAGGGCTGCGATTCCCTGACCGTTGGGTGGCAGTTCCCATATGTCGTATCCCCTGTAATTGACAGATACCGGCTCTACCCATGTGCTGGTATGGGTGGCAAGGTCTTCGTATGAGAGGTATCCGCCCTGTTTTTTCATGTAATCGGCTATGGTGCGGGCTATGTCGCCCTTATAGAAAGCGTTCCTCCCACCGGTTGCTATCTTTCGGTAAGTGGAGGCAAGGGCAGGATTTCTGAATATCTCGCCTTTGGCAGGGGTTTTGCCTCCCGGCATATAGACCTCTGAAAATCCTTCGTACTTTGACAGGTTTCTGGCTCCGGCAGCCATGTAAAAGGCTATCAGTTCTGTGACCGGAAAACCTTGCTCTGCATACTTTATGGCAGGCTCCAAAAGAGCTGAAAGTGGCAGCCTTCCAAACTTTTTGTGCAACTGGTCCCATCCGTCAACGGCACCCGGCACAGACACGGGAAGTGGTCCGTATGGAGGTATGCTGTTCAGACCCTTTTGAGCAAAAACATTTGCCGTAAGGCTTTTTGGAGACCGTCCGCTGGCATTGAGCCCGTGGAGTTTTGAGGTTTTGGAGTCCCATACGATGGCGTAAAGGTCACCTCCTATACCGCAGCCGGTGGGTTCCATCAGTCCCAGGCAGGCATTGGCTGCAATGGCCGCATCAATGGCAGTTCCTCCTTTTTTGAGTATGTCGAGGGCCACCTGGGTGGCAAGCGGATGTGAAGTAGCTGCTATACCATGCTGGGCTATGACCTCAGATCTGGAGGCAAAGGTCTTGCCTGTGATTCTGTCCTGAGCGTAAACATTTGCTACCAGCAGAAATAATATAATCAGGAAGATGTGCCTCATTAATGGTCAGATTTTTTTTTGATAAATACCAAAGCGTCCATATTGTTTATTTCTAGCTTATTATTCCTTTTTTCGCCGTTGACGCTGTTTATTACTATCCTTACATGGTAGTCACCGCTTTCCATCTCCATAATTTTAGGAGCATCCGGCTTCAGTGAGAGATCATACAATGATTGGCTGAATTGAGGCAAAGTGACTGTGGTATCAGTAAGATAGATCACTGCAGACCCGTCATCCTTGGTTATAAGATATTCTGTCATATCCGTTGTTTCTTCATTGTTTTTTACAGGGATGAGCTTGTCAAAGCCGGAAATACTGATTACCTTTTTGTTGGGACTGTATATACTCCAAAACAACTCTTCATTTGCAGTCTTGACACGGTTAAGTCTCAAGAGCTGTATGACCGAAAAGGCCGAAATGGAGTCGGCATCCTTGTGCAGCACACCATTGTTGTCATAGGGTTTAAGAAAGCTGAGTGCTTTGCGGGATTCGAGGAAGTACAGTCTGTTGGTAATCATGCCGTTGGTATCCTGATAAAACACTGCGGTGTCAATTTGCAGACTGCCTTCCTTTATAACGCCCTGCCTCGTAAAGTCAGATACCAGTTTTTTTTGCTGGCTTTTGACAGGTACATTGCATATGGAAAACGGTCCGGCCATAAACATCACAACAGCCAAAGCAGCCAAAAGCCATGGAATGATCCTCTTGTCACCATCATTCCTGACCGAAAGATACAGGACTGTTATAAGGGAAAATGCTGCCAGGAAAGCAGCAAAATAAAATTCCTCCCGTATGCCCTGCAGGTCAATTACCTTATAAAGTGAATACAGCATCATGAGCACGGGGATGATGGCACTGACCGGAAACCATTTCCTGTAAGTGCTCATCCAGTTATTGTCGCTCCCGTTTTGGAAATACGCGGCAAATAACCATGTCAGCAAACCGGTAAACAGAAACCAGAGCACCATCACAAAGGTCCAGTCGACCATTTCATGGCCGGTGAGCAGCACACGTCCCAAATAAGCGTAAATGATCAGGCCAAAGCCGGCCGTCACAGGTATGAGTACATAGGAGGTCAGTATTTTGAAAACCGATTTTTGGGCAGGTGCCTCTGCCGTATAATAATCGTCCGGAAACTCCGACAGAAAAAACGGGGTTTGAATGATACCTGTGACCAGAATAAAGAGCTTAAAGTAAACTATGGAGTCCAGCCTGATGTCAAACAACTTGTCCAGGGCCAGGATGGCCAGGCTGAGTGCCAGATAAAAGACTATACCATAAACGGCAGACTGGACCCAGGACAAAAAGACTTTGGTATTGTAATGCGTAAAGGCTGTGTTGTCCCTCTTTTTGATAAAGGGTAAAAATGACACAGTAAAATGCAACACTGAACTCAATCCCGCCGTAAAAAACCAGAAGCACGAAATTTCCGTCTGTGAATTTGCGGGTATAGAAGTGTAGTATATGCCCAGGAGGACACAAATCACGACGACTCCCGCCCAATATTTTATTTGCGAAAGACCAAATGTTTCCTTGAATATGGTCCAGTTAAACATAGCCAAAAACCCGATATAGCCGGCCAGCGGCCACCTGAACAGATCTGCACTTTTTTTATCCACGACCCAGATGAGGGTTAATGTCGTGATAAGGGCAAACAGCATAGCAACGGGAAATCGTCTGACCACCTCTGCAATACGCCCTGAAAAATTGATACGGGAGATAAAAGACATGCTTTTTGTTGTAAAAATAAGCAATTCCAGGACATATCCGCAGATATTATTTGTATCATATTCTGTTATGACTTAACTCACAGTCTCAGCTTACTAAATTAATTAATATTGTGGGAACTAAGGCATGAGTTGTAATTGTTTAACCGTAAAATCGAAGCCATGAATACCGAAAATTTTGTTACCATCCGGACCTATCACGACCACATCATCGGCGATTTAATGATAAACGCATTGGAAACCGCAGGTATCAGGGTGTTTAAGTTTGAAGAGTCTCACAGTATGCTTCCTACAGAAAATGTCGAGATAAAAGTGCATAAAGAAGACGTGGACATGGCACTGGAGATCATCGAGGAAAAGGAAGGATTGTAGTAGGTCCGCATACGGCTGACAGAGACTATAAGGTAGCCTGATCCGGTGGAGAATCCGGGTTAGGGTTGGTTTGTAAATAGTTTTTAACTTTTGACTTTTTGTAGCAGATAGCTGCCTTTTTTGTGTTTTTTTCTTAATGATATTTAAAACTGCTTCAGATAATTTTGAAAAACGGCTTTCATTTTATATATTTGTTTCTAAAGTAATCAATAGTTAAACCAGATTGCATGCCGGTAGGTGTTGCCATAAATCAAAGTGAGCTTGAACAGGTACGTGTTAGATTTGACGAATTGCTCAGGTCTATGGATCATTCATTGCAGGATGAGGACCGGGAGGATCTGGAAAAAGCCTATGACCTGGCTGTGGATGCCCACAAGTTTCAGCGTAGGAAATCCGGAGAGCCGTACATTTTCCACCCCATTGAGGTGGCCCGGATCTGTTTCGAGGAAATAGGACTGGGCCCGACCGCTGTCATCTGTGCCCTGCTGCATGATGTAGTGGAGGATACTCCGGTCACCATCGTGGAAATAAAGGAAAAATTCGGCCCCAAGGTGTCTGTGATCGTTGACGGACTTACCAAACTCGACGGTACCTACAATCTGGAAAATGTCGAAAGCCCTCAGGCAGAAAACTTCAAGAAGGTACTCAGCACCCTGATCGTAGACGTGCGGGTTGTCCTTATCAAGATGGCCGACAGACTGCATAACCTTCGTACCATTGATTCGCAACAGCGTCATAAACAACTCAAGATTGCTGCCGAGACCGAATATATCTACACACCACTGGCTCACAGACTGGGACTGTACAATATAAAGACCGAATTTCAGGATATCTGCTTAAGAATCACCGATCCTGAGGTATATAATGACATTAAAAATAAACTTAAAGAATCCGACCAGCAGAGGAATGAATACATCGAACAATTTATTAAACCTCTCAGGCAGGAACTTCAGCAGTTAAATGCCCCTTTTCGTGTCCTGGGCAGGAGCAAGGCCATTTCTTCCATCTACAATAAAATCAGGCAAAACAAAGTATCATTTGAAGAGATCTTTGACATATTCGCCGTAAGGATAATCATTGATGTACCCATAGAAAAGGAAAAAAGCTTTTGCTGGCAGATCTATTCCATCATCACTGATGTGTATAAGCCCATTCCCGAAAGGCTCAAGGACTGGATCACGACCCCCAAGGGCAACGGATACGAATCACTACACACCACGGTCATCGGCCCCAAAGGAAGGTATGTGGAAGTGCAGATCAGGACCGAAAGGATGGATGAGATCGCTGAGAGAGGCTTTGCTGCCCACTGGAAATACAAAGGAGTAAAATCACAGCAAAGCGGCTACGACCACTGGCTTGACAATATCCGGGAGATCCTGGAGACCAAGCATTCGAGCACGATGGAGTTTATTAACGACTTTAAGACCAATCTATTTAGCGAAGAAGTCTATGTCTTCACGCCTAAAGGCGAAATGCGTATCGTGCCCAAAGGAGCCACTGCCCTGGATTTTGCCTTTGAGATACACTCTGATGTAGGTTATCATGCCACTGCCATCAAGGTCAACAACAAACTGGTACCCATGGGCTATAAGCTCAATAACGGCGACCAGGTGCAGGTGGTGACCAGTAAAAACCAGAAGCCTACGGAAGACTGGCTCAAAATGGTGGTCACAGGTAAGGCACGGTCAAAGATCAGGTCTGCCATGAAAGACGAAAAACGCAAGGTCGGCGAATATGGAAAGGAAGCCCTCGAGCGGAAACTTAAAAACCTCAGGGTCGATTTTGAAGAAAATGTTGACAACATTGCAAAACACATGGGGTACAGAAGCAGGGTAGACCTGTATTATGCCCTGTCCCAGGACGATGCCCGGTTGTCTGACCTTAAAAACTATACCATCGAAAACGGCCGGATCATTTTCAGGCGGGAAGAAGATGAACACGAATCACGCACCGCACCCATCGCCGAGGAACTCAAGAAGATACAAAGACCCTCAAAAGCCAACAGATCCAACATCCTGGTCAACGGAGAGCCCGCTGATATGTACCAGTTTTCGCTGGCTACCTGCTGTAATCCCGTCCAGGGCGATGACATATTTGCCTATCTGTCTGCCAAGGAAGGGCTTAAAATACACCGTACTTCATGCAGCAATGCCACCCACCTCCTGGCCAACTACGGATACAGAGTCCTTAAAGCCGACTGGGAAGAAAACGTCAACGCAAATTTTGTCGTGGAGCTACTCATTAAAGGGGTCGACTCCGGCCCCGGAGTCATTCAGTCCCTTACCAATGAACTCTCCAATAAACTGGGCATCAACATAAAATCACTGAGCATCGAGGGCAGGGAAGGGTATTTTGAAGGCAAATTCAGCATTGTGGTTCTGAACAAAGACCAGCTAAACCTCGTTATTCAATCACTCGAAAGGCTTCCGGGTATCTCATCCGTAGCCCGCACAGACCGCACCTTCAAAACATGAGCAAGACATGACCAGCACTCCTGAAAAACTGGAACAGATCGTATCAGAGGTCAGGGCCATCTTCTCATCACATCTTGAAAAGTTTGCACTCCGCAAGACACCTGAAAGATATGCCATCCTCGAGGAGATTTACCGCCGAAGTGATCACTTCGATGCCGAAGCCTTATACATACACATGAAAAACCAAAACTATCGTGTATCCAGGGCTACCGTCTACAATACCCTTGAGCTCCTGGTAAGCTGCGACCTTATCACCAAGCACCAGTTTGGCAAAAATCTGGCACAATATGAGAGGGCTTACGGCTTTAAGCAACACGACCACCTCATCTGCCTGGACTGTGGCCATGTGCTCGAATTTTGCGACCCCCGTATACAGCAAATCAAAACCATGATGGGCGATATCCTCGACTTTGAAGTGGTGCACCACTCCCTCAATCTTTACGGCAAGTGCAGGAAAAAGGACTGCCAGAACCGTTGATTCCGCCAAAATCCTTTAATCGGTAAAAAATCACCCTGACATCCGGTGAGATCGTAAAAATTACTTGAAATATTTATTGTATATGTAATAATTACATTTACAAATAATAATGGAAATTCAGGGGGTGGTTACCTACCCTGGTGAAAAAAAATCCCTACCCTAATTCCCCACTTTAATTTTACACATTTAATAATCTAAGGTGGTAAGTTTGTGGTATGCCATATGTTTTTGGCAAGAGGATTCCTGGCCAGATTTTGCTTAGACTCGACCCCGTCAAACCAGAAAAAACCTTTAGCTTAAAATCATTTATAACAAAACACCTGAATGATGAGAAATCTTTTACAAATTATTTTTTACGTGGGGTCTGTCTTTATGAGTATAATCCCAACGGCCATTGCACAACCTTCAAATGATAATTGCAGTGGTGCAAGACTTCTGAACCCCTATCTTGTGACTGCCACATCTGATTGCACCGGAAATACAAACCAAACAGTTTTAAATGCCACCAACAGTGGTGTTGACAATTGTTCAGGTACGGAGGATGATGACGTATGGTATTATTTCGTAGCGACAAACCCTGTTATGACTATTAACTTCAGTAATATTGCAGGTAACAGTACAGATCTAGAGGCTGCTTTATATACCGGAAGTTGCAATAACCTTACGCTTTTTGATTGTGATAATTTAAGTGGACTGCCATGGGAATTAAATGGAAGTACGGGAAATCCATACCTTACCGTCGGTACTACCTATTATTTGCAGGTTTACACATGGACAAGTACAACGGGACGAAATACTACATTTGACATTTGCCTTTATGGTCCCCCCATGCAGGCTCCGACTTCCGCTCCACCTAACAATGCTTCAGATTTATGTTCTGGTGCACCTACCATGTCATTGAATGGAAGTGATTTTGGTGGCAATACCGGAGGATATACAACAGGAGGCACGGGCGAACCTGCCGATACCGGGTGTGGTGTTGATAATAATACTTCATGGCTTTCATTTGTCGCCAGCAGTACCACAGCGATTTTTCATTTATTTACCATTGGTCCATTAGAAAAGATATCTGGAAGTACATGCACCGGTGGGTTGGAAATACAATTTTTTAAGGGAGAAACTTGTTCTTCGCTTACAGCTCACAACAGCGTAGGATGGAGAGGATTGGATAATGATGGAAATGTAGATTTTGCATCAGGTAGTAATTGCATAAATAGTAGTGCGGCATTTGGCGGAGGAACCGTACAGAGGGTTACACTTTCGAGCCTTACGGTAGGTGCAAAATATTATATTAAAATCGACGGTTATAACGGAGACGTTTGTGACTATGCCTTCAGGCCGGAATCAGGACTTCTGCCTGTCACCTACCTCCTTTTTAAGGGCAGTAATAATGGTAAAACCAATATGTTGAACTGGACCACTGCCTCAGAACAAAACAACGATGGCTTTGATGTGGAGCACAGCAGGGATGGCATCCATTTTTCCAGCCTTGGATTTGTAAATGGAGCCGGCAATGCCACTTCTGAGAATAACTATCAGTTTATCCATGAAAGACCATCAGAGGGTGTAAACTATTACAGGTTAAAGCAAGTGGACATTGACGGTAAAATCGAATATTCAGCTATTCTGAAAATTAATAATGGTAAGGATGGGAAACCTGGTTTAAGAATAGATTCACAGTCCGAAGCCGAATTATCATATTCCCTTTATGGTAGTGACTTACCCCCTGCAGCTTTGGGTGTCTTTGATAATCTTGGCAGAACAATGCTTTCACATACATATAATGCGGCAAGCAGCGGCACATTGGATATTTCATCTCTGGCACCCGGAGTTTACTTCCTGAGAGCTGTTTCCGTAGATGGTTTTGTCACCGTTACAAAATGGGTTAAACAGTGATGCACAATCAGTTCATTATTAAGGATGAAATGAGCATGAGCACTATAGACACAAACCGTGAGGATTATTGTTCAAACGAATTCAGGACGAACTTATTAACATGCATTCAGAGAGTGCAAAAGAAGTCAAATATCCAAAAACCGGATATTTGTTGAAAATGGATTTTTTATCAATTTCTTTGGATCCGGGTTAAAGGGCATTAGTCACATAAGACCCGAACTCTGGTCCAATCCTGACCAAATGAAATTGGACGAATGTCTCAAAGGAGACATCGTCCGATTTTTATTATCATTTTTAAACTGACAAATCACCCTTAAAATGTTCCAACCACCTTATGTTCGAAAAATTTGTCTGTTTGTACTCTTCTTATTTTGCTTCAAAACGGCAATCGGCCAGGTAGTACTCAACGAAGTGCTTCCTTATCCTTCCGGAGCCCAGGGTATGATACCTTCCGGCCTTGAATGGATAGAAGTGTACAACCCCACCTGCAATCCTGTGGATATCTCTGGATGGAGAGTGGCCTGCCGGTCCAATTTTGGCACCGGAGGGGCCATGGCCTTTCCGGCAGGCACTATTGTACCTCCCCTTGGATTTAGAGTGCTCGGCAACGGGCAGGGCGTTGTGGGGCCTTACTGCAATACAGGAAACTGGGTAATGCAAAACCTCGACGGGTGGATCGCTTTGTATGACGCCTCTGGCACGCCATTGGAAGGCATATTCTGGACCAATACCCAATCAAAAATCAATAACTCATCTGATGCAGATTTTAGCCCCAATCCGTGTAATGTGGGCGGAGGGTCATTACAAAGTGCCTACCAGATAAATCAGTTGGGTTTGATGACGTATGTAGGCAATAATCCAGCAGCCGGTACCATATACAAGCGTATGCCGGACGCGGGCCCGTGGCAAAGCGGAGGTGCCCATACTCCCTTGGCCTGCAATAACCCTGCTATATGCCCTACACCCATCACGGCTGCGGCCAATGCATCTCCGGCCACAATTTCCTGTGGGCAATCATCTACATTAACTGCAACACCTGCAGGTCTTACCTATACCTGGAGCACCGGCCAGAATTCTCAGAGCATATCGGTCATGCCTATGATGACCACTACCTACACGGTTACGATCACAGGAGGACCTTGTCCGGGCGGATCCACAGCTACAGTTACTGTTACTGTGGGCAATTGCTGCGAAGCAGAAGCAGGAACCATCTCTGTATCGAATAAATGCCCAGGGGAAAACTTTACTGCCACTGCCTCAGGATTTAATGCAACCGCTCCATACACGCAGACATACTTCCTGACCAACAGTGCAGGACAGATACTGCAGGTCAGTTCGACCGGAAATTTCACAGCTCCTGCATCCTGCGGCACTTATACTGTACACAGTTACAATTATCTCACAGGCGGACCTGGCATTACTGTCCCTGTCGTAGGTGCCAATGTTTCGGGCATCAACTGTAATCCTCCTAATCCATGCTGTGACAGGGAGCCAGCTACATTTACGGTAGGTGCAACGGTAACCCCTCCTGCTCCGGGAAGCAGTACTGTGGCATGCCCATCGCAAATGGTAACGCCCATTCCACCGAACTTAATCAACAGTTGTGGTCAGGTTCTTCCAATCACCGGGCCGGTAGAAAATGGAAATCCCATTTGCAGCGGCACAAAAACATTTACCTGGACCTATAACGATAACTGCAATAATACGACCTACCAATATATTTATACCTATACCCTAAGTCCACCGTCTGTAACTATGCCTTCAGGCCAGGGCAGTACAGTGGCCTGTCCATCAGCAGCTACGGCACCCACACCACCGGCAGTCAATGATAACTGCGGAAGGGCTCTGTCCGTCACCGGACCAATCGTCAACCCGGCTACAGTAAATTGCAGCGGCACCCAGACCTACACCTGGACTTATACCGACTGTGCGGGTAACTCCTTTCCCTGGGTCTATACCTACACCATCAGCCCTCCGGTAGTCAGTATGCCTGCCAATACCAGTTCAAATGTAGCCTGCCTCTCGGCTATAGTAGCACCAACACCCCCGTCAGTCACTGATAATTGTGGCAGACTACTCAATGTTACCGGGCCTTCCATAAGCGGTCCCGACTGCAGCGGAAATAAAGTATATCAATACACCTATACGGATTGCAGCAGCAATACCTACTTCTGGACTCATACATTTGTCATTGCCGTTCCCACAGTTACCATGCCGCCTCCGGAAGGCAGCACTGTAAACTGTGCATCAGCAGCAACAACACCGACCTCCCCTAATGTAACAGACAATTGCGGTAACCCGTTAACTAAAACTGGGCCTGTAGTAGGAACAACTCCGGTATGCGGAGGCTCAAAGACCTACACGTGGACCTATACGGATTGTGCAGGTAATAACTACAGCTGGGTCTATACCTATACCATCAATCCGCCTGTTGCCGGCACCATTCCGCCAAACGGAAGCTCCACAGTGCCATGCGTGTCAAATGCAATGACCGTCCCGACTCCCCCAATTGTAAATGACAACTGCGGCACCCCGATGGCTGTTAGCGGGCCGGTGGTCTCCCCAAATCCGGTATGTTCCGGTACCAAAACCTATACATGGACCTACACCGACTGCAGCGGCAACGCCACACCATGGAGCTATGTTTATACCATATCGCCTCCCACATTCAATATGCCTCCTAACGGGGGCAGCACTGTAAATTGCCTGGCTGCAGCTCAGACAGTACCTTCAAATCCTTCGGTTTCCAATTCCTGCGGTACACCACTTGCTGTCACAGGCCCTGTAGTAGGATCTGATCCTGCCTGTTCGGGTGCCAAGACATACACCTGGACTTATACGGATTGTACGGGTACAAATGCCCAGTGGGTTTATACATACAACATCAGCGACCCGATAATAAGTATCAGTTGCCCGGCAGCACAAAGTTTCTGCCAGGTACCGTCTAATATTTACACCATTCCAGCCGCCAGTGCAAGCAGCAACTGTGGCGGTTCGGTAAATGTCAGCTTTAACATCACTGGTGCTACTACAAGGACAGGGACCGGAAGTGATGCCAGCGGTATTTTTAACCCGGGAGTGTCAGCCATAACCTGGGTCACCACCAATACATGCGGAAATACCGCCAGCTGCCAGACGACAGTTACAATTACGCCGACACCACAGTTGTCTTTGGTTTCAGCTACATGCAATATGTCACTGACCTTGTATACAGTTGTATTTACCTCTACCGGCGGGAATATTTCGGTGTTACCAGCCGGTACCGTGGCAGGGTCTTCTATAACCAATATACCTGCTGGCACCAATATTGTGATAACTGCCAATGATAACGGTTGTACGGCTACATTGCCGGTTACGGCCCCAAATTGTAGCTGTCCTACCATTGCGGCCCCCACAGGTTCAGGTTACAGTATTTGTGCCGGACAAGCTATTCAGCCTTTTAATGCAGCGGCAGGGAGTGGCTACCAGGTAAACTGGTATACTACATCTACCGGCGGGACGCCTGTTTTATCAAACAGCAATACATATACACCTGCCGGCCCGGGCACTTGGTATGCTGAGGCCTTTGATCCGGTTACATCATGTTCGAGCCTGACTCGAACTTCGTTCACTCTTGTGGTAAATGCTCTGCCATTGCCGGCCATTACGGGAGTTAATACCTTATGCACAGGCAACCCGCTGACTTTAACTGCCTCCGGAGGTACATCTTATGTGTGGAGCAATGGGGGTGGCTCAGCATCGTCAGCCACCTTCAGTTCTTTAGCGGCAGGCAGTTACACGTTTACTGTCACAGTAACCGATGCCAATGGATGCTCTGCTTCCACACAGCATGCGGCTGTAGTCTCCGAGCAGCCAGTCATCTCCGGGATAAGCACTGGTTGTGCTCCTGATTTAAAAACGTTTAGCATAACCTATGCCTCAACAGGAGGTAATGTGACCTCTTCGCACGGCATAGTGGGAGCAGGCATGATTACCGGCATAGATACATCGGTCCAGGTAGTTACCATCACAGTAACAAACCCTGCCAATCCATCCTGTACAGTTACCCAAAACGTACCCAGACCTAATTGCCAGTGCCCCAATATTCAGCCACCATCGGGCCAACCCGCCAGCATGTGTGCCGGCAGCACTGTGCCGCTACTTACGGCCACGGCTTCCGGTGGTTTTCAGATCAACTGGTATTCTGCCTTTTCAGGAGGCATACCACTGTCTGCCAATTCAGGGACATACCAGCCGTCTCCGGCCCCGGGTATGACAACTACCTATTATGCAGCAGCCTACGATCCTGTCACAAAATGCGAAAGTAACCGAATTGCTTTGGTACTTACCGTAAATCCGGTACCAACCGTCAATGTCGTATCTGATATAACAGTTTGCGGCGGTGATGCAATTCCGGCTATTACTTTTTCAGGTGGACAAGCAGGAACAGTGTACAACTGGACAAACACAAATACAGCAACAGGCCTGTCTGCCAGCGGATCAGGCAATATTGCTTCTTTTAGCGGCCAGAATGTTTCTTCAAGACAAGTGTCAACAGTGTCTGTTACTCCGGTACTTGGAACATGTACTGGTTCTTCCCAGGCCTTTAATATCACTGTGGACCAGAAGCCAACCCTTCAGATAGACTCCGTCAGGTGCACTGCCGATCTTCTTAAATATAATATTTTTATAAAAAGTACGGGTGGTAACTTGTCAGCTACGGCAGGATCCGTAATGGTTAATTCTATCACTGATATTCCAAAATCTACATCCCAGGTAACCATCACTTGTACCAATATCCAAAATGCATCTTGTTTGGCTTCAGCCACTGTACCGGCTCCAAATTGTGATTGTCCTGTAATCCCGGCACCCACCGGCATTGATACCAGGATTTGCCAGGGACAGCCAATACCTGCTTTTACCGCCACTGCACAGGCAGGACTGCAGATATACTGGTATGCTGCCCCTACTGGAGGCACACCACTTTCAACAAACAGCAGCACTTATTTGCCAACGTCAGCCGGAACCTATTATGCAGAAGCAGTTGATGTGACCAAAGGATGCAGAAGTGTCAGAAAACCATTTAAACTTACCATTGACCCACTGCCATCTGTCACCCTTACTGGTGATTTCAGGATATGCAAGGGGGCATCCACCACATTGACAGCAGGAGGAGGCAATTCATACATATGGTCTACAGGACAAACTTCATCTGGCATCACTGCTTCAGGTTTGTCAGCAAGCACGACTTATACGGTTACTGTAACAGACGCTAACTTGTGTTCAGATAAGAAGTCACAGCTTGTGCAGGTGGACGCATTGCCGGTACTTACAGTGACTACAGACTGTGGAGCCGGCAAGGACAGTGGAATAATAAATACCACTGGTACAACTGCCGCCGGAGGCACTCTTTCCTATACTATAAACGGAAATCCTGACGCCGATGGAGACCTGACTGCAGCTGTCAATGGGCCTTATATTATAACCATCACTGAACAACCCTCAGGATGTCAGGCTGATACTACTGTAAATATCAATTGCGGATGTGCCCCAGTAATTGTTACTGTTGCAGGTAATGCACTAAAGATTTGCCAGGGCAGTTCACTGGATTTTAGCCAGGCAGGTGGTCAGCCAGGTGGTGTTTGGTCATTGAATCCTGCTACGGCAGGAACGATCAACGCTTCAGGCAAGTTTGTATCAGGGGCCCAGTTTAGCGGTAAGGTGAAGGCAGTTTATTCTTCAGCAGGATGTTCCGGCGAACTTGAGATCGAAGTGATTAATAACATCACAGCCGAAGTCCTTGCCACTGACCCTCTATGCCCGGGGCAAGCTAACGGACGCCTTGAATTGTCCGGATTGACCGGTGGAGATGTACAAAAAACATTTAAACTCAATGATAATGTTGCACAGTTTCCGGTGACAAACCTTCAGGCAGGAAATTACAATATATTAATTTCTGATGCTTTTGGGTGTTCTTTTTCAAAGAGTGTAACATTAATTAGTCCTCAGGAATGGGATATCGTTTCGTTGACATCTGATAAGAACAATGTGCTTGTGAGGCAGGATGTAAATATTGTGGCACAGTTAAACCTGGCCCAGGCCAATATAGGTAGCATAGTGTGGACGCCAGACTTATACCTGAGCTGCGACGATTGCCTCGATCCGGTGGCAAAACCTGAGGCGTCAACTCTTTACACCCTGACAGTGAAGGATAAAAATGGTTGCACCCGCAATAAGTCGATTTTGATTTCCATACGCAGAGATGACAAAGTGGATATTGCCAATATCTTTTCGCCTGATGGCAAAAACGGAAACAATATATTCTATATTATAGCAAACCATGAGTCGGTGACCCAAATTGAAAAGATGGTCATTTTTGACAGGTGGGGCAATACGATTTTTGATAAAAGCAATATAAGTATTAATGATCCTGTGGAAGGGTGGGACGGCACGTACCATGGCTCAAATGCAGAGCAGGGCGTTTATGTTTACTATGTGGTTTTGAAAATGATTGATGGAACATCTGTTCATTACAAAGGGGATATTACGCTTATGAGGTGACCTGAAAGAGATAGATACGGACTATTATTTGGTCCGAAGTTAGTAAAAATAAGAGGTTTCAGTTAAGTTGGCTACACATGATTTTCTCCTGAAAAGAGAAAATGGATTATTTTTTTTAAAATTAAAAAATTGATTTTATGTGTATTCAAAAAACGTTAAAAAGCTACCAAATAATAGGTACAGCCTTGATTTTGATGGCATTGCTGTCGGGAGGCAGAATATTTGGTCAGATACAAACATTCAGTGCGTCAATTCCCTCTACGGTTGACTTAACAGGCGCCGTAGGAACATGTGCATCTCCCGGTTCCGGAAGCCCGGACAAGTTTACAATACCGGTTTCTGGGGTAGGAACATTATCTTCTACTAATGCTCTGGTACGGGTGTCTGTCACACTGGACAATTCATGTACAGGCGGTTCTGCAAATATGAATTTCGTATCCTTCAGAGTGATGGCTCCTGGTGGTACTTGTGTGGGGGTTTACAGTGGTGGTTTATCGACAGTTGCGACCGGAAGCCATACTTTAAATCTGGTTTCGTCGGTTACATGCTTAAATAACCCACAGACTTCCAATGACCCGACAGGAGGCGCTAATTCCGGGACAACCAGTAACTATGGTTTTTTTAATGCACAGTTTAGCGGTACTCCTACTGATTTGACCACCTCCTTTAATGCCTTGAATGCAGACGGTAACTGGATGATAATATTTTCTGAAACAACAAGCAGCGAACCCTGCCTGGTTGCTGCTAGCCTGACTTTTGGTAACCCGGCTGTGTCCGATCAGACTGCAAACGGAGATAATTGTTCGGCCCCGATTGTATGGACCGGTGGACCGATTTGTGCTTCTACATCTGGCAAAACCGGAAGTACCCAAATGCCGGGAAGTCCGGTGGTGGGTGGTACCACTTTTGGTACGATCGGTGGGATTACCTGTGACTGGAACGGAGCCAACAATAATGATGTCTGGATTAAATTTACACCCACATCAACCAATGTATGCATTTCCATAAGTGGACTCGACTTTAATCTGCAGTCAATTGTCGTCACGGATAGTAATGCAGACGGCGACAATAACCCATGCACGGGGCTTTCTTATGCAGCGGGATCAAACGACCCTAACTGGACAGTAATGTCATGTCCACGTCCAAACCTGTACACGACAACTTCGGGAACCCAATTAAATCAACAGCATTGTTTTACGGCCGTGGTGGGACAGATGTATTATCTTGTTGTGGATGGAAACGGGGGTGCTGAGTCACCTTTTTACATCAGCGGTGTCTCTGGCCTGCCAGCCGTGGAACCCCCTTCTTCATGCCCTGCAGGTTTGGCTACCTTTGTACCTGGTAATGTAACTATTACTTCTGAAAGTATTTGCAATACGTCAAATTGTACGGTGGCAGGAGGTGCCATAAGTGCCCCTGCTTCAAATGGAGGATGCCCTGCAGGCAGTACCCTTCAATACAGAATAACAGTAGGTGGAGTCCCTGGTGCATGGTCCTCCAGTGTTCCGGTTTACGATCAGGATGGCCCTGCCCAGACAATAGAGACAAGATGCAGCTGTAATACCGATCCTGCTATGGTTAGTCAGCTCAGTACTCCAGTCAACACTGCTCCAGGCACATGTGCCGGCAATCCGTTATGTTCATGTCCCGCAGGATTGGCATTATCCACAGCTCCTGCAGCCAGTGTTGTTAACAGCTCATGCAGCGGCCCGGCCTGTACAACAAATCCGGGTTCGATAAATTCTCCTACTGCATCATGCCCTGCAGGAAGTACATTGGAATACAGCCTCAATGGTACTTCCTGGAGCACAACCGTCCCTTCTTATCCTTCATCTGCAGGTACAGTATATACAAGGTGTAAATGTAATGTAGATGCCACCGTTGTGAGCATTTCAGCCACAGCAAATATCAATCCTGCACCTTGTGTAAATCCAACAGTGGCCGCCATCACCGGAAATACCAGTGTATGTATTGGTGGCACATCTTCATTGGCTTGCAGTACTCCGGGAGGCAGCTGGTCGAGCAGCAACACAGCAGTTGCAACGGTAAATCCTTCAACGGGTCTGGTTACTGGGGTCTCGATAGGAATGGCTACTATTTCTTATACAGTTACAAATGCATTTGGGTGTTCCGGAGTATCTACAGCCACTGTAAACGTGGCAGTTTGCTGTGGGGCAAGCAATACAATGTCATGGGATTAATCAATGCCGGAATCTGTCTGGCATTGAATTGTTTCAAAATATTAAACAAAATCCCATGAAAGGAATACAAAGTCAATTATTAAAATTAATTACAGTTATAGCTGTGGTTTTATGCGTTGCTCGGTCTGAAGCTCAAACCATCACGGTTTTACCCGGGCAAGTATTTTCAAGTACCGTATCAGGAGGAAATACAATAAGCCCATATACTGTAACTTACGTTTTTGTTTGCAACAACACGGTTCAGTCTTCTAATTCCACAGGAACTTTTACTGCACCTTCTGTACCACAGGATTGTCATGTTTATGCCGTTAATCACGATAATTCATGGACATCTCCTGCCAATGGCACCGTTTGGTCATACCCGACGATAAACCAGTGTGCTACTGTTATTGAGCGGATAGTACAGGTTTTGGAGTGTATCGAAGTATGTGCCGGGGGTACATTTACACAAAAGGTTTTAAACGCAAATACTACAGCACCTTATCTGGTCACTTACGTGCTGATTTGTGACAATGTTCTTGTGGGGCAAAATACTACTGGCACCTTTACTTTGCCGGCAGCAGCGACCTCCTGCAAGTATTTTGCAGTTAATCACGATGGCTCCACTATAACTGCCTCTGGTACAACAAATGGAATAAATGTGGTGGGCGGTACATGTCATTCTTTGATTGAAAGATGTGTTACTATAGTTCCTCCCATCGTGGTATGTCAGGGAGGCTCCGTTACCAACACCGTTAGTTTTGCAAACACCGCAGCACCTTACGTACTTCAATATGTACTGGTATGTGACAACTCAATAGTTGGGTCCACATCCAATCCTGCCACTAATCCTTTAAATGTCCCGTTAAACGCAACATCCTGTATTTACTATGCAGTTAACAGCCAGGGACCTGTAAGTCTGACTGCCGGAACTGGCAATCAACTTAATGTGATCGGTACAAGTTGTTATTCCCTCCTCGAAAGGTGCATGACAGTAGTTCCATTGCCGGTCATCACCTTACAAAACTCCTGTGTGGGTGGCCCGACAGTCACCTTTACCAGGACAGGGACGGCAGCCGGCACATGGACAGTGAGCGGTGGGGGTACCATCGGAGCCACTACAGGAGTGTTTACGCCGACCACTGCAGGATGCTTTACGGCGACCTTTACCACCACCACAGGTAATTGCAGCGATACGAAAAACTTTGTTGTTTTCCCTGCGGCTCCTGCGGCCCCTGTGGTGAGCAATACCTGCAATACGACCATCACGGTACCTGCCCTGGCGGCAGTGACAGGATTTACGGCCCAGTACAGCTTTGATGACGGAATGAACTGGGGTACATCCAATGTATCCCCTGCCACTCCGGGCTGTTATA
>JAGVTV010000231.1 GCA_019136675.1 Bacteroidota bacterium | reverse complement strand
AACCCGGCATCTACACCATCCAGGTGAGTTACATAGGATACGAAACGGTCACAATGTCAGAAATCGAAGTACAGGGCATCCGGCCTACGACACTTGATTTTGCACTGTCCGTGAATGCCAGTCAGCTCGAAGAGGTGGTGGTCAAAGCTACCTCATTCAGGAAAACGGCAGAGAGTCCGCTTTCTCTCAGAACCATCGGCGTGTCAGAGATCAAAAGAAATCCCGGCGGCAACAGAGACATATCAAGGGTTATCCAGTCTCTGCCCGGCGTGACCTCCACGGCATCATTCCGCAACGACCTCATCATCCGCGGGGGTGCTCCCAATGAAAACAGGTTTTTTGTAGACGATGTGGAAGTGCCGGTGATCAACC
This sequence comes from Bacteroidota bacterium, assembly GCA_019136675.1. Classification (GTDB taxonomy): domain Bacteria; phylum Bacteroidota; class Bacteroidia; order Chitinophagales; family Saprospiraceae; genus OLB9. The sequence goes on along the minus strand of JAGVTV010000231.1, from coordinate 3,517 downwards.
ACTTTGCAACGCAGGGATCCTCAGGTGGTCCCGCAGGTATCATTAACGTGGATTTCATCCGTGAAGTGGATTTTTTCAGCGGAGCATTTCCCGTGAGCCGTGGCAATGCCCTCAGCTCAGTTTTTAACTTTAAGTTCAGGGATGGAAGGGATGACCGCATCGGGGCCAATGCCATAGTAGGGGCCACAGACATTGGGTTGACGCTTGACGGTCCGGCTGGCAAAAAAAGCACCTTCCTCGTATCGGCCAGGAGGTCTTACCTCCAGTTTCTGTTTAAGGCTCTGGGCCTGCCGTTCCTGCCTACCTACACCGACTTTAATGCCAAATACAGATATAAAATAGATAACAAAAATGAGATTACCTTCATAGGGCTAGGGGCCATCGACGACTTTACCCTTAACAAGGAAGCCAATGATACTGAAGGAAAGCAGTTTTTGCTCAGCAGATTGCCGGTCAATACCCAATGGAATTATACCAATGGGATTGTATACAAACATTACGGTGACAATGGATTTACAACTTTTGTCTTGAGCCGCAATATGCTCAACAATGAGGCTGTCAAATACCTAAACAATGACGATTCCAATCCCGAAAACCTTGTCCTGAATTACAGGTCGCAGGAGATCGAAAACAAGCTGAGGATAGAGCATAACCGTCCCGCAGGCAAATGGCAACTTATGGCCGGTGGGGGTTATGAGTTTGTCAAGTACAACAATCTTACCGACAATAAGATATTTACGGCTGCGGGCCCTGAGGACATCCTTTTTACGAGTGACATTTCCCTGCACAAATATGCGGCTTTCGGCAATGCCAGCCGCAAATTTGCGTCTGACAAGGTAGAACTCAGTATCGGAGCCAGGGTGGATGGCAACAGCTATTCCTCTCAGATGAGCAACCCGCTGAGGCAGTTTTCGCCGCGGTTATCGCTATCGTGGCAACTCAGTGATAAAATGGCCTGGAACTTTAACACCGGGCAGTATTACCAGATGCCGCCGTACACTGTCCTGGGCTACACCGCCGGAGGTGAGCTCGTCAATAAAGCAAACCGGGTCAGGTACATCGGGGTCACCCACCTGGTCAGCGGACTGGAGTACAATTACAACGATTACGGAAGGGCGACGCTGGAAGGCTTTTACAAAAAATATTCAAACTATCCCTTGCTGCAGCGTGAAAATATCTCCCTGGCCAACCTCGGCGGGGATTTCGGTGTCATCGGCAACGAACCTGTCACGCCCGGCTCCTCCGGAAGGACCTTTGGGATGGAAATGCTCCTGCAACAGAGGTTGTACAAGGGATTCTACGGCATTCTGGCCTATACACTGGGGTGGTCGCAGTTTACCAATGCTGACGGCAGATACACCTCCAGCAGCTGGGATTCCAGGCATATCGTCAATCTCACCATGGGCAAAAGACTGGGACGCAACTGGGAACTCGGTGTCAAATACCGGTTTCAATCGGGGTTGCCGGCGACACCTTTTAGCCCTGCCTCCGACCTGGTCATCAACTGGGACCGGAATTTTGGCGGCATACCCGACTATGGCAGGATCAATACCTTGCGGTCGGGAGCCTTTTCGGCTCTGGATATGAGGATAGACAAAAAGTGGTTTTTCAGGGGCTGGGACCTCAACGTCTTCTTTGACGTGCAAAATGTCACCGGCAATGCCATCGGCAGGGACCAGCTCATCCTGGACAGGCCCCTCGACAGCAACGGAGTACCCGTAGGCGGACCTGTGATCGTCAATCCCGATGCACCAGCCCTGGAGCAAAGGTATAAGGTAAAAACCATCAACGATGCCACAGGGACGGTATTGCCAACCCTGGGTCTCGTGATAAGCCTGTAAGCCCTTTTGGCGGTTACAAATGAGTGAGGGGTAGTAGCGGGCATCCTGACCACTGCGTCAGGATAAAGCGGATGACCCGACCCTGACCGGAGCGTCAGGGGCACTCCCAAATAACCAGATAGAAGTCTGGGCTCCTGCGAGTGACCGAAAATAATCCTTAAAAAAGCAGTTATCTTTGGCCGCACATAAACCATAAACCTGTCATGGAATTAATAAACGGCACACCGGCGATATGGGCCAGGGACCGCCAGCAGTGGAGACAGTGGCTCGCCGAAAACCATCTCACGACGCCGCGGATATGGCTGATTATCGTGCATAAGCACAGCAGGATGCCCGGCATACGGTACGAGGAAGCAGTGGAGGAGGCACTGTGCTTTGGGTGGATAGACAGTACTGCCAGAAGCAGGGACAAGGAAAGTGGTTATCAGTATTTTACCAGGAGGAAACCCGGCAGTACCTGGAGCCAGTCAAACCGGGATAGGGTAGAGAGACTGATGCGTGAAGGCAAGATGACTCCTGCCGGAATAGAAATGGTGGAAAATGCTAAGAGAAAAGGTCTGTGGGATCGTCAGAGCAACGAAAACAAATAGCCGCATCGTGCAAGCATGATGACGTATTCATTTGGCCTGTCTAAAACCAAGTCTCTGCCTGCTGTCAACCCCGGGGTGATAGACCGTGAAGCCACTTTATGGCTTATTTATCGCTGGATTTTGGCTTGCTGCCAAAGAGTTGTGCCAGTACCTGTTCTCTGTGGTCAAATATTTGCCTGACTTTTTTATGGACAAAAATCTTACCCGCCAACCAGCCTAAAAATGACAAACCTATGTCGTAGTGGAGGATATCAGTCATCATGACGCCGCCATCCACTTTGCGAAAATGGTGCTCATGGTGCCAGGTACGGTAAGGGCCCTTGACCTGGTTGTCAACAAAATATTCCGGTTCTCTGACCTGGGTGATCTCCGTGACCCATTCCACAGGAATATTGAGCATGGGTTTGAGCCTGTATGTGATTATGAGACCGGGATAAACTTTGGCGGGGAGGCTGGAAGTGATCGTAAAATCCAGCTCCGGAGGAGTGATTTCGTTGAGGTTTTTTGGTGATGAAAAAAAGTCCCACGCCTCCTCAATGCTCACCGGCAAAAACTGTTCTCTGATAAGTACATTCATGGCCGCCAAACACCTCATGGGATGTTTTGTTCACCTTAAATTAAATTCGCAAAGTTTGTTTACCTCCGGACATCGGCCGCATCCAGGGCAATGTCAATCCCTATGTCATCGACCCATCACTGGCTGACAGATGTTATTGCCTGAAGTACCCCGACCCCTTCCACTCAATACAAAGTCAATATCTACCCGAATCCCTCCAAAGGTCTCTTCTATATTGATATCCAAGGCTACGCCGGCCCACTGATTTTAAAGATCTCTGAGCAGTCCGGTAAGCTTCTCGAGACACATCACCTGGTATATTCAGGGCTTTTATCCTGGAGGCTGGGGGAGGGGGTGTGGAAGTTGTCATTAGAAATGCCAAATGGTGAAAATTTCGATATTCCTATAATTATTCACTAAGTACATGACAAAAAAACAAAAAGCCATGCGTAAATGTTTGATTTATAGAACAATAAAACATAATTTACGATGGCTACAGGCAAAAGTAATAATTTTGCCTGGGAATTGAA
>JAGVTV010000183.1 GCA_019136675.1 Bacteroidota bacterium | reverse complement strand
GCCAACCTTACTGTTTCGTCCTCCTCAGGCAGGCCGGATGTTTCAAGGTTGATAACTTCTTGTCCGGCTGGAGGTATGCTTCCGGTCCATTCAAGTGTCCGGTTGATGGATGTTCCCACTATCTGAAACTGTAAATTCATTATCGTATCGGTGCCTGCATTCTCCACCAGCAATTCCGGTGCAAATGTTCTATTGCATGCCAGTGCATTGCTTTTAATGTCAAGGAGCAAAGCATCCCTTCTGACCTGACCCGGCACAGGGACATGACCTTCCCCGACGAGTTTCAGGTAAGCCTGGTATACATTGATGATTCCTGTACCAAACTTGTTGTCTTCTCCCGGCTCTCCCAGGTCTACTGCGGTTTCATACAGTGCCAGTTTCAGCTCCCGGCCGCCCAGATAAGGGAATGCCTCCTTAAGGAGTAAAATGGCACCGGACACATGAGGTGCCGCCATGGAAGTTCCGCTGAGAAAGGCATATTCATTGCCGGGAACACAGGACCTGACCTGAACACCCGGTGCCGATACTTCTGGCTTAATTTTGATCGAACCTTCTCCCGGACATTTTGAGGGCCCGATACTTGAAAAGGAAGCTATTGGGTAAGTAGGTACGTTCCCATTAAGAGCTCCTACTGTAAATGAATTGACAATATTTATATTGATGTTATGAGGTGGGGTAATGGTGCCTGCTTCAGGACCTTCATTTCCTGCCGAAAACACCACCGCAACACCTGCCAGTTCAAGGGCACGCAGCAAAGGTTCATAAGCACTGTAACACTCATTGGCACCTACTTCCGGGTCATACCACGAATTATTGATGACATCGGGAATATCATTTGTTGTTTCGGGATTGCCGTCAGGATCAAGGGCCCATTCAAACGCTCCCAGATTGTCTTCAGAACCGATGCCGCACAATATTCCGCCTGCCATCCATCTTGCATTGAAGGCAACACCGAGCGTGTCATTGGTGCTTTTATCAAGGCCTAGTATGGTGCCGGTCACATGAGTACCGTGTCTGTCGCAGTCTTTGGGTATAGGCGAGTTGTTTTGCTGAGTGTACCAGGATGATTTGTCACCGTTATACAATCCGTTGTACTGTCGGGCTATAGCTGGGTGGGTTGGGTCCGTGCCGGTATCAGGTACAAATACAAGTCTTCCATATCCGGTGTATCCCAGTTTCCACATTAAGTCAGCACCGATGGCTTTCAGCCCTTTTTCTGCCTTATCCGGTACCGGCATTGCAGTGACCGTTTCAGTTATGTTAAATGTTGGCTTGAGTTGGCTATTGAGTCCTATCCACTTTACATCCTTTCTTGCAGCCAGGAGAGGTACTACTTTAATATCAGCCTTGCACGAAATGGCATTAACAACCCATCGCCTTGTGATTGACTCAGAATCAACCATTTTACTGTCCAGCAAAAACCGGAAAAGGTCATTCCCTGTATTTTGGGATATATCCTTAAGCTCGCGAATCAGGGAACTTTGCCGGGAAGAAAGGTCATATCGCTTTTGGTTTGCTTCTGACTCCCACCTGTCAAAGTCAATCTGCTCCTCCAGGATTATATGAATGCTGACCTGACCGCTGGTCGGCCCGGATAAGGCTGTTTGGAGTTTCCCACACAGTTTTGACATATAGTCCTGCCCATTTGAGTTAACTGAGACAAAACATATTATAAGAAAAGGTAAAAAAAATCTGTTCATTGAGGGTTCAGTTGTATTTTGCCACAAATTAGGTGATTTTTGTAATTTTATAGGCGTTTGATTTTATGTATGACATATAAAAGGTGGTATTTTTACTAACTTATGACAATAACCTACTCTACGGAATGTCTTAAAATAGGGATAATTGCATAGAGACAGGCAGTAATTTGTGCAAGTATAGGTTTTTTAAAAATATTTTTAAAATAATGTTTTTAATTATGTGAGAAAGATATACCTTTGCATCGCTTTTGGAAAAAGATCCATCAGAGGTTTGAAATTTTGACCAAATTAGCATGCCAGTGTAGCTCAGTTGGCCAGAGCAGCTGATTTGTAATCAGCGGGTCGGGGGTTCGAATCCCTCCACTGGCTCAAAGGAGAAAAAAGGGGATGCGCCGAAGTTGGAGAGACGGGGCAGACTGTAAATCTGTTGCTTATGGCTGAATAGGTTCGAATCCTATCATCCCCACAATATCTTCTTCAGACAAAGGACTAGTAATGCGGAAGTAGCTCAGTTGGTAGAGCATCAGCCTTCCAAGCTGAGGGTCGCGAGTTCGAGTCTCGTCTTCCGCTCAAATTTTCAAACGCCCGGAGCTAAGATAATTGAGAATAATTGGCCGATGTAGCTCAGGGGTAGAGCACTTCCATGGTAAGGAAGGGGTCAAGGGTTCAAATCCCTTCATTGGCTCATTTTATAGTTTATTCGTGTTTAAATAATATTTTAAGTTCAGCAAAATTTTAACTGATGGCTAAATCAACATTTGTAAGAACCAAACCTCACGTAAATATTGGTACGATTGGTCACGTAGACCACGGTAAGACCACTCTTACTGCCGCGATCACTTACGTGCTTTCTGAGCAGGGACTGGCCGAAAAGAAGGATTATGATTCTATCGACGCGGCTCCTGAAGAAAAGGAAAGAGGTATCACAATCAATACGGCTCACGTTGAGTACGAAACACAAAACAGGCACTACGCACACGTAGACTGTCCGGGTCACGCCGACTACGTGAAGAACATGGTTACAGGTGCTGCCCAGATGGACGGTGCTATCCTTGTTTGTGCAGCGACTGACGGTCCAATGCCTCAAACCAGAGAACACATCCTTCTTGCAAGACAGGTTGGTGTTCCTAAGATCGTGGTTTTCATGAACAAGGTTGACCTTGTTGATGACCCTGAAATGCTGGAACTGGTTGAAATGGAATTGAGAGAACTTCTCAGTGCTTACCAGTTTGACGGTGACAATGCTGCTATCATCCAGGGATCGGCCCTTAAGGCACTCGAAGGTGATGCAGGAGCTAAGCAAAAAATCATGGACCTCATGGCAGCAGTAGATGCTGAGATTCCTGAGCCTGTAAGGGATGTTGATAAGCCGTTCCTTATGCCAATCGAAGACGTATTTTCTATCACAGGTAGAGGTACCGTTGCAACAGGTAGAATCGAAAGAGGTGTTATCAACACTGGTGATCCGGTTGAAATCATCGGTATGATGAAGCCTGGTGACAAGCCATTGACATCTACAGTAACAGGAGTTGAAATGTTCCGTAAGATCCTTGAAAGGGGAGAAGCTGGTGACAACGCTGGTATCCTTCTGAGAGGTATCGAAAAAGATGCAATCAGAAGAGGTATGGTAATCATCAAGCCGGGATCTGTTAAGCCTCACCACCACTTCAAGTGCGAGATCTACGTACTTGGTAAGGATGAGGGAGGACGCCACACTCCTTTCTTCAACGGTTACAGGCCTCAGTTCTACTTCAGAACTACTGACGTTACAGGTGATGTGACTCTTCCTGCCGGTGTAGAAATGGTTATGCCTGGTGACAACGTTTCTCTTGAAGTTAAATTGATCAGCCCAATCGCTATGGAGAAAGGTCTTCGTTTTGCGATCAGGGAAGGTGGAAGGACTGTAGGTGCAGGCCAGGTTACAGAAATTATTGCGTAATAAACCACCCGATTTTTAGATTATAAACGAAAAATTAAGTGCTCTTAGGAGTACTTAATTTTTCATTTTGTAGAAAATTTGATTTTCTGCAGAAACAGGGGAGTAGCTCAATAGGTAGAGTGGCGGTCTCCAAAACCGTAGGTTGCGGGTTCGAGCCCTGTCTCCCCTGCCATGTTAAATTAAGAAACCAATCTGCCTAGCAGAATAAAAAATATTTGGAGATGGAGAATATCAGGCTTTATCTTAAGGAGAGTTACGATGAATTGATGAACCATGTTTCCTGGCCCTCATGGCCGGAGTTGTTCA
>JAGVTV010000157.1 GCA_019136675.1 Bacteroidota bacterium | reverse complement strand
GGCTGCAGATCTCAATGGTGACCATAGGGTGCGTGCCACTGACCTGGTGCTGTTGAAAGAACTGATTCTCAATCCGGAATCACAACTCCCCGGATGGAAACTGGCCATTGATACGGACACCATACAAAAGGAAGCCGACCTTGCTCTGATCAAAGGTACAACGGATATTATGAAGTATGACGGCAAGATAGACATCACCGCCACCTGCATCGGAGACATTACCGATGCCAATGATATCAAAACAGAAAACCGGTCCTATGCCGATCTGGAAGCCAAAACTTCTGATACGCAAACTGATTATTATCTGCCGGAAGCCCAGCAGTTAAGAGGCCTCCAGCTTGAAGTACTGGTCAACGCTGGGGATTGCAGACCTGAACTCATTTCAGACTATTTTGACAAGACCGATGTGTGGTTTGACGAAAGCAGGAAGTCATTCAGGGTGCTTGCCGCCAATGACATCACTGCCGAAGCTCACAAGCCGCTTTTTTCATTGGTAAATTGCAATGACCTCAGAGGAGAAGCACAAATAACACCTTTCTCCAGATTGCTATTGGCGGACAATACCGTTGCACTTCTCAGAGAAAAAAAGTCAAACGGAACCCAGGATGATACTCTATTGTACCCAAATCCCGGAGAAGGAAGTTTTACACTTCAAAACCCTGGGACAGAGATACTTGGTATTACCGACCTGTCTGGAAGGTCCGTACCATATCAGAGGCTGCAGAATACAGTCAATATTCAGGGTCAATCAGGCCTTTATTTCGTGAAAACCAAGACAAATACCTCCATAAAAATTATCAGACTTATAGTGAGATAACCGAAGGTTTTTTGTTAATTATTTCCTAAACGGAAAGAAATCTGGCCTAATGACGGCAACAAGAGTGGTCACAAATTAGTTATTTGCATAATTTTGCTCTTAATTTTACATATACTACATAGGTGAATATGTAAGTTTTTAGTTTAGTACCTTTTATCTAATTCAAACAAAAATATGAAAATATTAAAATTATTGTTAGCTCTTTTGATCCCTGTCATGGTATTAAGTTCATGTGGCATGGCCAAAGGGACCAGGATTTCCGGCAAGATTTCCGGGGCTGAAAACATGACTGTTTATCTGGACGATTTTAAATTGACCCAGCAGAGCAGCACCCTGCTGACCGAAAAAATCGGGAGTGACGGAAGTTTTAAACTTACATTTCCGGACGGTGTCAAAAAGGGAATTTACAGGCTCCGTGTCGGCGAGCAGGCGGCTGACCTCATCATGGACGGATCCGAAAAAAATGTGGTGGTCAATGGTAAGCTTACTGACCTCAACGAATTCAATTATACGGTGACAGGTTCGCCGCTTTCAGAGCAGTATCTCAAAGCAGTGAAGGATTATGTGGACAGGAAAATGGATGTACCAGCCCTGACTACCTTTACAGGAAAAACGGCAGATCCTCTTGTAGGATTCCAGCTGGCTGCAAGACTGTTTACTTTCAGGCCGGAATTTACAGGCCTGCACAAGGAAGTATCCCAGAGAATGAACCAAAAATATCCGGACCTGGAGCTCACCAAGCAATACGCCATGGTAATAACCCAGGTAGAGCAGCAGGCACAGATGGAAGCTGCATCCGCTAAGATAAAGGTAGGCGAAGCAGCTCCTGACATTGCACTGCCGGGTCCTGACGGAAAGACCAGGAAGTTGTCTGACTACAAAGGCAAACTTGTACTTGTGGATTTCTGGGCATCCTGGTGTGGTCCTTGCCGCAAGGCAAATCCTCATGTGGTGGAGGTCTATCAAAAATATAAAGGCAAAGGATTTGATGTATTCAGCGTGTCTTTGGACGGCATAGACAGCCGAACGGCACAGAGATTTACCGACCCTGCCCAACTGAAGGAGCAGCAAGCAGCCCAGAAGCAAAGATGGCTGGATGCCATAGCCCAGGATCGCCTGGAGTGGGACGGCCATGTTTCTGACCTTAAAAAGTGGGAAAGTGCTCCCGCAGGATTGTATGGAGTAAGAAGCATACCCCAGACTTTCCTGGTAGGAAGGGACGGCAAGATCGTAGCTATCAACCCGCGAAACGACCTCGAGCAGCAGGTACAGAAGTTTCTCTGATAAAACAACAAAAAAAAGCCGGTCTAAAAGCCGGCTTTTTTTTAGCTATACGCCAAACTGGGTGAGGTGGTGATCCAGGTGCTTATAAAACATGTTGTTCCACTCGGTGATATTTAACTTGCCGAATGAATGGGATTCTTTGCCATCAAAAAACTGAGTACCATCCTTACAGGCCCGAAGAACAAACCCAATAAGCCGCTCTTTTTCCTTTTCAAAATCCCTTGAGTCTTTAATGATAAAGTCAGGTGCCGTCTTCAGGTTCTTTTTGTAAGGAGACTCATCGGTCACACCTTTTTTGACAAATTTTCTGAGCACCCACCCTAATATGACCCCTGGCTTACTGTACTTGGCGGGTTCATACACATATTCATAGGTTACACAGCAGTGGGCAAGCATCTGTGCCACATTCATCTTGCCCCATTGTGGTTGCGTATCCGGTTTCAGTTTGCTGATTCTGTCAATAAGGTCCTTCGTGACCTCCTGGCTGAAAACATCAGGTAATGCCATGATTAAATTTTTATTTACCGTAAAGGTAGCAAATATACCGGGCTACAAACAATCTTTGATGGCCACAATCTGCACTCCCTGTCTGCTGTATTGCCTAATTAATCTTATTTAAAGGGTTTATTCAATCTGAAATTGTACCTTTGCCCAAATTTTTTTAAAAGGATTATGGAACGCAATCAGATAATAGGTATCGTCCTGATCATGTCTACTTTTATGCTTTGGGTGATCACCTCCTCCCCTTCAAAGGAGGAGCTTGAAAAGGCAAAAATGAGAAAGGATTCGATAGCTCTGGCAGAATCCCTGCTAAAGGACAGCCTGACCACCTCACCTTCCGCAGCCAATCAGGATACTTTGTCTCCCGCAAATGACAGCCTGGCAACCCTGGCTAAAAGTGTAAGATTCGGAGCATTTGCTTCAGCTGCAAAAGGTACAAATAATGAAGAGATACTGGAAAACGACCTCGTGAGAATCACTTTTTCTTCAAAGGGTGGGACCATCAGGGAAGTCCTCCTGAAAAAGCATTATAAAACGGTAAGGGATACAAACGGCAAGGACACCAAAGAACTTGTTAAAATGCTCAACAGCCCGAACAACAGGTTTGAATACAGGCTGCCGGTCAAGGGCTCTGCCACTGGCACAGTAAGCACATCTGAGCTTTTCTTTACCGCTTCAAAACAAGGCAACACGGTCACATTCAGGGCTCCAACCACCAATGGAGGTTATTTTGAGCAAAAATACACCCTGGCTCCTGACAACTATATCGTTGATTATTCAATCGCTGCCAAAGACCTCGGTGACATCCTGGGCCAGGGACAGAAATCCCTGGATTTCTATTGGGAAAACCACCTCAACAAATACGAGATAGCCTCCAACTACGAGCAGAATCAATCCACAGTGTATTTTAAGGAAAAGGACGAAAGAAGGGATTATTGCAGCTGTACATCAGATGATACAAAAGAGGTCACTGAAAAAGGTATACAGTGGGTCGCACACGCCAACCAGTTTTTTTCAAGTGCTTTGATGGCGGGAGATCAGTCTTTTGAACAGGGCAAGATGACGACCAGACTGGTCGACCTCACCAAATCAGAAGATGTCAAGGTGGTTACATCAGAATTCAAGGTGCCACTCAGCAACCTGAACAGTGGAAGCCACGATATGAAAATGTACATTGGCCCCAATGAATTCAAGAGACTGCGTGCTTTGGGTAATGACCTCGAAGAAGTCATACCCTTTGGCTCCAGTATTTTTGGCACCATAAACAGGTGGTTTATACGGCATTTCTTTGACTTTTTGTCACAGTATATCTCAAGCAAGGGTATAGTTATCATCCTGCTGATA
>JAGVTV010000102.1 GCA_019136675.1 Bacteroidota bacterium | reverse complement strand
CCCCAGAGACTGGCTACAAACCACTCTCGACAAAATCAACTCCACCAAACTCTCTGAGCTTCATACATTAATTCCCGGTTTCTCCAATATGTAGTTGCTCGTATGGATACTTTAAATCAAAGTTGTATATCAACTCTTTAGATTTTGGCACCTCGCCAGCAATAGTATGTTCATATAGAAATACCTTTTTATCATCGATTTCTAAGTATCTTTCACGCGGCGTATATCTGTATAAAGAATATTTCAGTAAGGTTGTATTATTTATTACTGTATCACCGTTATAAAAGTAAGAATGATTTGATTGCTTATAGTTTTCATAAGAATCGCGATAGACGATACCATATCGAAGACCAGGCAAAGAAAATAGTTCACGTGTTGTTTGCCCATACGATATCAACCCAATAAGCATACATGTAAGCATTACCAATAATAATCTCATACTAGATTTTTTACAAATCTATGTATTATACGCTGGAGGTAATATATCATTTCAAAATAAATCGAGTAAAGTGTCGCAAAGGAGTGAAAACATAGTTTTTTAACTCGTCTTTTGAAACCAATAAGGAGTAAAACGCAAATAAACTCAATACCTCCCATCTTTCACCCACGGCAGCTTCTCCATCTTCTCCACCTCAAGGCTGGGGAAGCCGAAGTCTTCGACCACCTTGCCCAGCACCAGATAACACCCCTTGCCCTTAAACGGGTATCTGGCCAGGCTCGGCGGAAAGTGCACCGTATCAAAAAAGCGGCCTTCAGCGTCGGTCATCGTGCCAAAGTTCATGATATCACCCCTGACCGTGGTGACCCACTTGCGACATACATAATAGCCCAGCATACGTACGGTTTTACCGATTTTGTCCTTCATTTGGACAGAGGTGATGTCCCCGCGAAACTTTGTCTGCAGCAGGTCAAAGGGGCTGCAAAGCGGAAATCCCAGCAATTCGATCTCGTCAAATGCCTGCTCGTGTTCCGTCTCTGACAGGACAGGGAGGTTGTACTCCTCCGTCTCCGTGTCAAAAAAGGTGGCACAATGCACGTGCTTAATGAGGGGATTGTGTACGGCATTTTTTTCCCACATGAGTTCATATTTGTTCATACCAGTAAACCGGAAGGCTCCTATCCGTATGAGAATCTCGAGCTGCTCCTTGCTGATGTCTATGCGGTTTACAAAGTCACGCAGGCTGCGGTAATCGCCGTCCCGCAATCTTTCCTCGACGATGGCCAGAGCTACCTTACGCTCGAGGTTGGCGATGTGGATGAAGCCCAGGTATATGGTCGTGCCGTATATGTTGGTGAGGTAGGTGCTGTTGTTTACGCACGGTGGCTCTATCGAGGCTCCGCACATGCGTGCCTCGTGGATGTACTGCTCTGTGCTGTAGAAGCCACCGAAATTGTTGATCACCGCCGTCATAAATTCCAGCGGAAAGTAGGTCTTGAGGTACAGGCTCTGGAATGACTCTGCTGCAAAGCTCGCAGAGTGGGCCTTGCAGAAGGAGTAACCGCTGAAACTCTCGATCTGCCGCCACACCTCCTTGCTGAGTTCGTCGGGATAACCACGCTCTTTGCAGTTGCGAAAGTACTTTTCCTGCAGCTTCCTGAAGGTGTCCGAACTTTTCTTTTTGCCTGTCATGATACGCCGCAGCACATCCGATTCATCGAGGTCGAGGCCGGAGAAGTGGTGTACGATCTTCATCACATCTTCCTGGTAGACCATCACGCCAAAGGTCTCTCCCAGATGCTCTTCAAAAACAGGGTGCAGGTAGGTATAACTGTCGGGATGGTGAAATCGGTGTATATACTCACGCATCATGCCGGACTGTGCTACCCCCGGACGTATTATCGAGCTGGCGGCAACGAGGTGTACATAGTTGTCACACCTAAGCTTATGCAACAAACCTCTCATAGCCGGTGACTCTATATAAAAGCAACCTATGCAATGACCAGATCGCAGCTGTGCCCTGACATTTGGATCTTCCTTGATGGCCGCTACATTGTGTACATCAATGGCCTTACCCTGGTTTTGTTTTACAAGATCTACAGCATCCCGGAAGGTCCTCGGCTCCGTACATATCGAAGTGGACGATCGGAAATCCCTTGGGCATCAACTGGAGGGCCGTGTGGTAGCTGAGGGGTCGCTCACTGATGAGGATGCCGCCGGCGTGGATGGAAAGGTAATTGGGAAACTTTTCTATCATCTTACCGTAGCGGAAGATGTGGCGGGCAAAGGGATGATGCTTGTCTGTGGCAAGGGGCTCATCTACGATTGTATCTATGTCCGCCTTGGGCAGACCGAGGACCTTACCCAGCTCCCGGATGATGGACTTGCCCTTAAAGGTATTGTAGGTGGCCAGCAGGGCCGTGTGCTCCTTGCCGTACCGCTTGAAGATGTAGTCCGTGACATCGTCCCGCTCATTCCATGAAAAGTCGATGTCAAAGTCGGGCGGCGACGATCGGTGCGGATTGATAAACCGCTCGAAGTAGAGGTCGAGTTCGAGCGGATCCACATCGGTGATGTCGAGATTGTAGGCCACGATGGAGTTGGCTCCGCTACCCCGGCCCACGTGGAAGTAGCCCACCGAGTGGGCATACCTCACGATGTCCCAGGTGATGAGGAAATAGGCACAGAAGCCCATCTGCCTGATGACCTTAAGTTCACGGTGGGTACGGTCGAGGGCTTTTTTATGGCGTGGACCGTACCGTCGCCCGCAACCGCTGACGGCCAGCTTGGTGAGCAGTTTGAAGTCGTCTTCCTCATCGCCAGTGAAGGTGCGGCGGTTGTGCAGGAAAGAAGCCTCCATCTCCGTGTGGCAGTCATCTAGGATGGCCTGCGTATTGCGTTGGATAGAGGGGTATCGGCTAAAGGCATCTTCCAGCTGGCTTAAGGAGTGGAAGACCTCGCCCGACTTGGCACAGTCCCGCGGGTCGAGCTTGCTGATAACGATATTGAGATCGATGCAGCGGAGCAATTTGTGGGTCTTGAATCCGTCCTCATCCGCAAAGGTCACCGGACAGAAGGCTACCAGCTTGTCCGGATAGTTGCGTAGGTAGGATGAGTACAGGTGATTTACCTCTTCAGGACGGACACCGGCGTACTCGTAGGGACGCAGGAGTTCTACGCCCTTGGGCAACTTGCGGTATATGATATAGCAGTGCTGCAACTCCGGGGCCTCCCGGGGCAGGGGCTCGCCGCTGAGCGAAGATTCCGTCAGGAGACTACACAACTCCCGCCATCCCTCATCATTGCGGGCTATGCCGACATACAGCAGCTCCCGTCCCTCTCTGAACTCTATGCCCAGGATGGGCTTAATATCCTCCTGGCGACAGGCCGTCACAAACTGAAAGGCACACGAGGTATTATTGATATCTGTAAGCACAAGGGCCTTGGCACCAGCGACCTTGGCCAGGGCCGGCAGGCCTTCGGGCGGGATGGTGCCGTAACGCAGGCTGTAGTAGGTGTGGCAGTTGAGATACATCGACAAAGGTTAAAAGGCAAGGTAAGCTTAAGACCGGTGGAGACATTTTTACTCCCAAGACCGGCTTTAATTTATTATGTCGATTTATACGTCAAAATAATGTCGATAAATCCGGCAAATATATATCATCTTTTAACGGGATGCAAGAGGAAAGTGCAGATTTGCAAAAAAAAACCGGCTAAAGAAAAGTTCCTCCGGGACAGTGCCATACTAAGAGGTAGAAAATGCATGATGGCGTGTCAGGGCTTGACTGCACAAAATACCAGAGTGGGGAAGGCATAGGTTTCTCTGGCAAACCATGTGATCTCCTCAAACCCACACAGGCGGAGAGCCAGGTCCACGTCCTGGGCCGTGAAAGCCCTGACCACAGAGTCGTCGGTGGTGACAAGCTTATCTGACCCGTCGGGAGCGGATACAAAATAGTCAGAAACCCACCTGAATGCCCAGCATTGGGAGTTGTCGAGTGAATACCGGCTTACCCTCTGGTAACGAATACCCTTGTCATAGGCGGTATGTACAACCTCCAAAACAGACTCTATGTCCGGTAAAAAAACGGAGGCATCTATCACATCAAAGGCGAGGCGGCCACCCGGCTTCAGGTTTTTAAACAGAGCAGAAAATACGGCCAGCAGGTCTTCATTGGTAATCATATAGCTAAGGGTGCGGGACATTAGGAAGGCCCCGTCTACAGGTTTTTTGAGGACGAAGTGACGCATGTCTCCCTCCATGAGGTCTGCTGCACGATACTTTTTCCGACCTATATCCAGCATGGTAGGGTTGAGGTCTATGCCCGTGTATTTGTATCCAGCCGAGCGGAAAAACGGGTACATATGGCATGTTCCGCAGCCCAGCTCAGCCACATGACCTTCATCAGGCATAGCCAACAAATCGCGGTACATCCTGTATTCCTCCTCATAGTCGATAAAGGTCTTGTACATGGCTTCGTACATCGGGGCATGGTGCAGGTAAATGTCATTCATATGTCATGGTATTATCAGGGCCAAGATACATCATCTACCCAAAATATGGCATGCATTTTTAAGCGGTTATAGGGATGGTAATGCCTGAAATCACTCATAATATTTGGTTAATAAGGCTGATGCACCTGCTAATATGAAACTTAATCGTGATATTTGCAGTTTGTGAGTCCTGATCCAGGATCAAAACAATCGAATGAAATGCCCATAAGATTATTATTTTCTGTCATTTTGTTGTGTCTGGCCTTTGCAATTCCTGTCTCAGGTCAGGTAGCCACAGATACAAAGAGAGTCAAAGCACTCGACCAGTATGTCAGTTTTACCAATGAAAGCATTCACGGGCTCCTGATCGTACACAGACTACTGGAAAACTTCAATAAAAACATCAACAAATACGTAGACCTGCCGGACCAGCAAATCAATTTCTATTCCAACAAGGATCTTCCGACGGATATTTTTGACGATCCTGAAAACTGGTTTTACGACACATCGCCCAATGAGTGGTACGAAAAGATCATGCTGTCAGAAAGTACCCTGCCGGTAGCAACGGAAGCCAAGCTCAAGACCCTGGTAAAAGACATGAAAGCCATCACCGTTTCTGTCAATAAACTCAGGTTTGAGCTCGAGGACCAGATAAAGAACCTGGACCTGACTAAGCGTGAAAACCTGGGGCTGGTGTACGAAAAGCTGGAGAGCGGTGTATCCCTCTACCGCAATTTCTACTCCAAGCAGCTGGATCTGGAAGCTGAGATACAGAATTATGCGTCGACTCTAAAATTCAGTGAAGCCGACTACCAGTTTCCTGTCGTACTCAAATCCATAAGGGACCAGTATACTGCCACCAGGGCAGCACTCAATGCCCTGTACCATAAGGAGGACGATAATTTTTCAGACCTCATCAGGTCAGAGGAAAATGCACTGGTCGAGCTGGGGAGCATCAATCTTGCTGACTACAACAGCACCCGACTGATCAACAGCAGGGTGCAGATGTACTGGGCAAATATCAAGAGGCAATCAGGAGAATCCCTTAAAAAGCAAAAAGCTTTCCTCGAAGCCGAAAATCTTCCTGAAGAATATAAGCTTTACGACAAGTACTACTACTATTATAATATTGATGTAATCAACAAGTTTAACCGCTACGGCAATGGTATGGTATTTGAGATGAACAGGATCATTGATTATCTTGATGTTCCGGTCCTGAGGTATTTTGAGATGCCTCACTATTTTAAGGTAATATATCCCAAGCTACTTGAAAAGACAGAATATCTCGCAGCTTCAGACCCTTTGATCAAATCACTTCCCAAGGTGGTAAAGGGAAGGACCGTGGTGGAGGCCACCCGGACCTTGCTTGTCGACAAACCTATCATTGATTTTCAGGTATACGACCATAAGATCATTGACAAGGATGTGGTCTCTCTCAGCTTCAATGGTGACTGGATAGCCGAAAGACTGGAGATATCAAACAAGCCCTTTGACTTTACGTTAAAACTCAACGAGGCAGGCAAAAACTTCCTGCTGTTGCACGCAGATGATATGGGGCGTCAGCCACCTGCCACCATCGCTCTTTCCTACATATATAAGGGTAAAAAAGAGATTGTCATCCTCAACTCAGATACCCAAAAAAGTGAGGTCATTGAGATTAAAATGGAACAGCAGAATTAAAGGAAACTGGTTCTGACGATCAGCGATATACCAAACCCTATAAGCAGCAGGCCGGCTATTTTTCCCAAATATTTGATGTGGTGCTTCTCCAGTTTTGAGCGGATGCTTTTGGCCAGAGCAACTTTCAGCGAGTCTGTGCATATGATGGTAACCAGAATACTGCCAAAGACCAGCAAAACTTCCAGCCCTCCCGACTTCCTGGTGACCACATAGGTGGTCATGACACTGGTCCAGAAAAAAAAGGTAAATGGATTGACAAAATTGACAAGAAATCCCTTAAGAAAATATTCACGGTAAGACCTGGCATCGAAGCCCGGAGTCTTTTCTTCTCCCCTGTGGTCTTTAAAAAATGCTGCAATACCGAATCCCATCAGAATAAGCCCGCCTGCCAATCCAGACCACTGTGCAAATCCCGGCTCACTGATCCTGCCGGAGATGTTGTGTATAAAGTAATAAGCCAAACTTATCACCAGAATGTCGCTGAACCATATGCCCGAGCCCACCGATAATCCGGCACGCAGGCCGTGCTCTATGCCGGTTTGTGTCAGGGCAATAAAGATTGGCCCTATCATAATGGTGAGGGTCAGGCCGAGCAGGACACCTTCCGCAATAAATGACATGGTCAGTCGTTGAGGCCGGCTGACTGTTTTTCACGGCGTACCAGGGCGTTTTCCCGAGAGCTATGGTATTCTTTCCTGTGATTAACGATGTCCGCTGCCATATAGATGGCACGGATCATGGAGGATTCATCGGCTTCGTTATTCCCTGCTATGTCGTATGCAGTACCATGGTCAGGAGATGTTCTGACAAATGAAAGTCCGGCGGTCACATTGGTCCCGGCTCCAAAAGACAATGCTTTGAATGGTATGAGTCCCTGGTCGTGATACATGGCCAGGACTGCATCGGTTTTTTTCCACAGTCCGCTTCCGAAAAATCCGTCTGCAGGATATGGACCGGCTGCGAGAATGCCTTGTTTTTTTGCCTCGATGATGGCCGGCCTGATCACCTTTTCTTCTTCATCGCCTATGGTGCCATCATCTGACGCATGGGGATTGAGTCCGAGTACGCTGATGGAAGGCCTTTCGTAACCGAAATCCTGGATGAGTGTGCGGTTCAGGATTTTGAGCTTTTCTATGATGAGTTCTTTGGTCAATGTGCCGGGTACAAGAGACAATGGAAGGTGATTGGTCACAAGGGCTACCTTGAGGGAGTCGCTTACCAGCATCATTACACTCTGGCCGGCTTTATCATTGGCTGTAAAATATTCCGTATGTCCCGGGTAAGGGAATTTTGCCTGCTGCATGGCATTTTTATTGAGCGGCCCCGTAACGACTGCGTCAATGTTACCGCTCTTAAGGTCATTCATGGCACGGTCCAGGGCAAGGTAGGCGTATTTACCGCCTTCCTCTGTTGCTTTGCCAAGAGAGATGTTGATATTGTCTTCCCAGCAATTGACTACATTTACCTTACCGGCCACAGCCTGTGCCCCATTGGCTACGGAGTGGAAAACCACATTGCTGTCTTTGACAATGTTTTTGTGGTATGAAAGCACCTTGTAGGAGCCATATATGACCGGTACCAGTGATTTTAACAGTCTTTGGTCGTTGAGTGCCTTGATAATCACTTCAGGTCCTATCCCGTTGATATCTCCTATGGTTATGCCGATTTTCATTTTACTTATTATTTTTATAATTTGCAAAGGTACACAAAATGCCACAAATTGCGAAAAGCATGGTTAGAGCCTGAGTATAAGGATCAGGTAAAAAGCGGCAATCTAAATGGTCAATCCATATTCCGTTTTGTATAATTTAATTTTAGGAATCAAAACTTTTGTTACTTTTACTTTACTTTTTTAACCAATGACATTATTTGAGCATACTCATTTAAGATTTAACCAATAATTATTACTTCAATTCAAAACAAAACGGATTATGAATTCTAAAATGCTTATCGGAGCCGTAGTGGGCGGTCTCATCGTATTTATCTGGCAATTTCTGTCCTGGGCATTAATCAATTTTCACAAGGGAGAACAGAAATACACGCCAAATCAGGATACCATCCTGCAGGTATTAAGTACTCAGCTGGGCGAAGAGGGTACCTACTTCCTGCCCAATACGCCTCCTGGCACATCATCTGAAGACCAGCAGAAGGCCATGGAATCCCAAATGGGCAAGCCCTGGGCCCAGATCTCGTATCACAAAAGCATGAGCACAGACATGGGTATAAACATGTTCAGAGGATATCTGACGGATGTGGTTGCTGTTCTGCTGCTCATATGGCTGCTGATGAAGATTCCTACCCTTAATATGCAGACTGCTGTTTTGTCCTGCATCGTGGTAGGGGTGATAGGTTATCTGACCACAGAATACACCAATTCCATATGGTTTGAGAAAAATACTCTCCCAGACCTGCTGGATGCCGTTGTTTCCTGGACCTTGTGCGGGGCATGGCTGGGATTTTGGCTACGTAGATAATACTTACAACAGCAAAGATTAATCATTAAGCTTGCATATCTTTTGATGTGCAGGCTTTTTCAGTTTACAGATTGTAAATATCACTGATAGTATACGGGGCGACATTTACTTACTCTAAATTATTGATCAAAACAGTCGATTATTCGTTTATTTGTGACATCAATCGGATCTGTGATGAAATACGTATGGTTTTTACCCCTTATTTTGCTGATGGCCGTCCCGTTACAGATAGGTGCTCAGTGCAGCAGGAATACAGATTCGCTGGTTCTTGTCAGCATATTTAACCAGACTCTGGGGACTGGGTGGACCAACAAGACCAATTGGCTGGTACCGGGAAAAAGCATTTCTACCTGGTACGGTGTCAGGCTCAATCCCTCCGGATGTGTGGAGTCGATTGTCCTAAGCTCAAACAAAATGAACGGATTATTGCCGGATTCCGTAGGTCTGCTAACCGGCCTTAAAGTCCTCAATCTCAGCAACAATAATCTGGCAGGCAACTTGCCCGTTTCTATGGGCACCCTCTCTGCCCTGGAGGAACTCAACCTTTCGTCCAACCAATTCAACGGACCCGTCCACAGCCAGCTGGGCAACCTGTCAAATCTCAGAAAACTGCAGCTGAGCCTCAATAACTTCAGCGGCAACCTGCCATCAGCCCTTGGCAACCTCAAGAACCTGGTCATCCTTCACCTTAATCAAAACAGCCTCGGAGGCTTCCTGTCTCCGTCATTTGGAGGGCTCGATAATCTGGAGGAAATGCTGCTTTCGCAGAATAACATTGCGGGTCAGATACCCTCTCAGATCGGCAATCTTGCCAAACTCCGGTTGCTGGCTCTATCGCAAAACAAACTTACTGGCAGTATTCCCAAAGCTTTGGGCAACCTAAAAGCCTTGAAGTTTTTTTATGCCGACGAAAACCGGCTGTCAGGGGCCATTCCACCTGAAATCGGCAATGTGGACGGCTTGCAGGAACTGTGGCTTCATAAAAACATGATCAGCGGCACTTTGCCAGCCGAGATATCCAATCTCACAAACCTGCAAAAACTCCTGCTCAATGACAACCAGATCAGCGGTGAGATACCCTCGTTTATTGGTAATCTCACGAGGCTTATCAGTTTCCACATATCCAATAACCAGCTAACAGGCAGCATTCCTGTGTCTCTGGGCAACCTGCCCAACCTGATCAGCCTCCTGATAAGTGACAACCAACTCACAGGCGGTCTTCCCTCCTCGCTGGGCATGCTTGGCAGCCTAATAAGCTTCGATGCACACAACAATCAGCTATCCGGAGAGATTCCGGCGACTTTTGGCAACATGGCGAGCCTCAGGCGTATCTACCTGCACAACAATAGTCTCGAAGGATGTTTTCCCGTGTCGATGCAGAAATTTTGCCCTTTGGGCCAGAGTTCCAATGTAAATGCCAGTGGATATAATTTTCTGCAGAACCCTGACCTTATCTTTGGCGGGGATTTTACCAGGTGGTGTGCCGGTGAGGGCCGTGCAGATGCTGTGATTACGGCTCCTGCCAAACTATGCGAGGGATCAGACCTCATGCTGATGGGTGCGGGTGGCGTCTCTTATGAATGGACGGGCCCCATGCAGTTTTATTCGACTCAAAAGGATCCCGTGGTCAATGATATATCGGCATCTCAGTTTGGGAGATATTTCCTGATAGTCAGGAATGAAAACAGATGCCTGGACACCAGTTTTGTGGATGTCAGTCCCGTGGGCAATGTCTCGTCAGCCAGCAACTCTCCTGTGTGCCAGGGAGACACCATAAGGCTTACTGCGGCAGGAGGCAATAGCTATCTGTGGAAGGGTCCCGGTGGATTTAGTTCGACATTGCCGAATCCGGTCATCCCGGATGCCGGCCCCGAAAGGGAAGGCACATATACCGTGGATATAATCACTGACGACTGCACCATAACCAGGGCAGTGGAGGTAAATTTCAATAAGTCCGCTTCGTTAATGACCAATTCACCGGTATGCGAAGGTGATACGCTGCTTATGGAAGTGTCATCGGGCCTGAGTTTTATGTGGTCCGGGCCTGAGCAGTTTGCATCCTCAGCCAGGAAGGCTGTTGTCCCGATTACCAGGCAGGCATCTGCCGGAGATTACACTGTTGAAGTTAAGGATGCTTCAGGTTGTGTGTTTACACTCAAAGCAGAAGTAACTGTCAGCCCGAGGCTTATACCGTTGTTTGATGACCTTGGCCCCCTGTGCGGCTACAGTGCTGCCATACCTCTGCCGGATTTGTCAGGAGATGTGACAGGTATCTGGTCAGGGCCGGGGGTTTCCGGATTGGCGGGAGAGCAGATGTTTTCACCGGACAATCTTTCTGGTGTGCAGGATCTGGTCTTTACTCCGGCAGATACCGGTAGATGTCTGGGCCAGGCCAAAAAGGAGTTGTTTGTTAGCAATCTTTCCATAGCTTCGGTAGAAACACAGTTTTCAGCCAATGATGACGATTCAGACGGATCTGCTGTCCTAACCCTTGACCTCAATGCAGACCATTACAGGGTGGACCTTACCGGACCCAAATCAGAGCAATTTAATAATCTGTCGAGCACACAGCTGAGCTTTTTCCAGCTTGGTTCTGGGCCTTACGATGTCACTGTGACCGACAGCAACGGATGTGTGGATACAGCCTCATTTGTCATAAAATATGCAAAGCCGTTCTATTATCTGCCCAATGTAATGTCTGCCAGTCCCTCATCGCCCAATAACCGCTTTTTTGTACAGGGCCGTAATATTAATTCCTATGACCTTTACGTGTATGACCGATGGGGCAATAAGGTGTTTGACGGCAACAGCCTGCAGGCAAATGACGAAGCCGCTGCCTGGCAGCCGGCAAAAGGCCAGAACGGTGTTTTTGTCTATCTGGCAAGGATTAGGTCAGAACTTGGAGAAAAAGTCATTAAAGGTGCCGTGACCGTGCTTTAAGT
The DNA here is from genome assembly GCA_019136675.1 of Bacteroidota bacterium. Lineage (GTDB taxonomy): Bacteria > Bacteroidota > Bacteroidia > Chitinophagales > Saprospiraceae > OLB9. Next base: position 11,353 of record JAGVTV010000102.1, on the reverse strand, counting down.
GCAAAGGCTTGTCGTTTTGTAAATAAGAAATGAAGGTTGCCTTTCCATGGTACCTAAAGCAAATTAAACGTATTTTTGCAGGGCCTAAAACACATTGTATCCTCATGGAATATCAAATGATAAAGACGGAGCAGAAAGCCCTGGACATCAACCTTAATGATCCCATTTACGGCACTTTTGCCGAGATCGGGGCAGGGCAGGAAGTAGCAAGGAACTTCTTTCAGGCTGGAGCGGCAGCCGGCACCATTGCCAAAACCATGTCTGCATATGACAAGACATATTCCGATGCGATTTATGGGACTGAGCCTACCGGCAGGTATGTGTCTGAGTCCAGGCTTTACAAGATGCTTGACCACGAATGGAGCCTCATGGAAGAAAGGTTGAGCCAAAGCAGACCGGATGCCACATTTTTTGTATTTGCCGATACGGTGCAGGCCATCAACTACACACGGACCATCAAAGGCAACGGATGGATGGGAATGAGGTTCAGGCTTACGCCAAACGGGCCCATCAACGATATGGTGCTTCACGTTAAGATGCTCGATACCAACAACCGTCTGCAGCAGGAAGCCATCGGGGTGCTGGGAGTCAATATGATCTATGCCAGTTTTTACCACAACGACGATCCCGAAAAAATGGTGAGGTCTCTCGTCGACAATATCAAGGACAGAGTATCCATCGATCTGCTAAGGATAAACGGCGGAGACTTCAGTTATTTTGATAAAAGACTGTTGTCACTCTATCTGGTAAAACATAAGCTTACCTCAGTGGCCATGTTTGACATAAACAGGACCGGCATCCACGCCTCGGAGTTTCTGTACAAGGAGGGATTGATGGTGGTAAGGGGTAATTTCAGGCCTCCTACTATTGTGACAGTAGATGCCATAAACAACAGTTTTGAACAATTCAGGGCTGAGACCAATCTCCCGGATGACAAACTAAATCTGCTGATGGAGATTACTATGGACAAGCTCAAGGGAGAAAATGATTCAATAGATGAAAAGGATTTTCTGGAAAGGGCCGAGTTGTTGTGTGCCCTGGGTCATAAAGTGCTGCTTTCCGACTGCCAGAATCATGAGATGCTCATCAACTATCTCCAGGATTTTAAAATCTCCAGCCTGGGCCTGGTGATCGGTGCCCGCGAACTGCAGGTAATCATCAGGGATAAATTTGAACAAAACCAGGACGGCCGCTTGTTGGTCGCTTTTGGCGAACTATTCAGCCAGAACATCAGGGTTTATGTGTATCCCGCCATAGACGAAGAAAGCGGACAAGTCCTTACAGCCGACAATCTGCCTGTACCTGAAGGCATACGCTTTCTGTACAAATACCTGCTCGACAGCAAGCAGATAGTAGCGGTACATACCTTTAACAGCGAAAACCTGTCCATATTTCCGCAGACCGTTCTCAGAGAGATCCGTGAAAACAATCCTTCCTGGGAGGCACACGTACCCCGGGAACTTGTCAAAATGATCAGGGAAAAGAAATTTTTTGAATCCTAACCCTCCTGGTTTTTACAGGCTTTTTACGGCAAACTAAAATTTATATCCAGAAGCTACAATTGATGGCAGGAGGCCCTATATTCCAAAAATAGTGTATATTTACCCTGTAAAATCAAAACAAAAGCTTATGGAAACCAGAGTTTACATAGAAAACGCTCTTCAAAATGGCTATCGATTCAAAACAAGCGAGTACCTGAGCCGCGGGTGGAAGACTTTTACAGAGAATCCGGGAGGGTACATTGGCTTTTCAGTTCTGTATTTTACCATTTCAATGTTTGTCGGATTTATACCGATCATTGGGTTTTTGATCTCTTTGTTTATCAACCCTCCTCTTAATGTGGGTATACCTTTGGCAGCCCACAGGCAAACCAATGAAAACAACATGGAGTTTGGCAATTTCTTTAAAGGATTTGACCATATAGGGCAGTTGGTGATTACATATCTTATCCAGCTGGTAATATATATGGTATTGGCCATACCTGTTGTCATTTCCATCGGCTTTGGGTTTTTTGCTTTGATGTCAGATCCCACCAATACGGAGGCAACAGAAGAATTCGGACGTCAGCTGTTAGCAATGTGGCCTGTTTTTCTGATTGTTTTTCTGTTGGCAGCATATGTCGGAATATCCATGAGGTGGGCATTTTTCCTGGTTGTTTTTCACAAATATGATGCAATGGATGCCATCAGGACCAGCTGGAAACTTGTTGGCAAAAACTGGTTTGTCCATTTTGGTTTTATACTGTTGATGACTTTGGTCATGATGCTTGGTTTTATAGCATTGCTGGTGGGTATAGTGGTAGCTTTTCCTGTTGTTTTTGCTGCTGACTACGCCGCCTATGCGGACATTACTGGTTTGAATAGGGATAATTCCGAGATAGACGAAATAGGAGGGCTCAAGGATATGGTCTGAAAATCCAAAATTCCTACGGTAAATACACGACGCCGAAATGCATTACTGCAGTCCGGTGATTAAAAACTCAAGAAAGTACATTTATTCCAATCCAGGATATCCGCCAGATCAGATATCCAGCATCATAGCCATAGGGTCTTCCAGCAGTTCCTTGACCTTGACAAGGAAAGTTACTGATGTGCTGCCGTCTATGATCCTGTGGTCGTATGATAGGGCAAGATACATCATGGGCCTGATGACTACTTGTCCGTTGATGGCCACAGGTCTTTCCTTTATGGCGTGCATACCCAGAATGGCCGACTGGGGTTCGTTTATGATGGGTGTACTGACCAGCGACCCGAAGATACCTCCGTTGGTGATCGTAAATGTGCCTCCTTTCATTTCTTCAAGGGAGAGCTTGCCGTTTCTGGCTTTGTCGGCCAAGTCCTTGATCTCCAGTTCTATTTCTGCAAAATTTTTCGATTCCACATTTTTGACGGGGGGCACTACCAGACCGTTTGGTGTGGATATGGCTATAGAGATGTCTACAAAATCATTGTAGATGATATCAGTGCCGTCAATCATGGCGTTGACATCCGGCATTTCCATCAGTACCTTGGCACATGCCTTGGCAAAAATGGACATATATCCCAGCTTGATGCCGTATTTGGCTACAAAACGGTCCTGATATTGCTTACGGAGCTCGTTGACAGCTGTAAGGTCCACCTCATTGAAGGTGGTAAGCATAGCAGTCTGGTTTTTTGCGGATACCAGCCTTGCGGCAATGGTCCTTCTCATCCGGGACATTTTTTCGACCCGGGTATTTCTTGATCCTTTTTCAGGGGCGGGGTTTACAGCGGTTACTTCCTGTGAGACGGCAGGCATTGGCTGTACGGGAGCCTGTTGTTTGTTTTCCACTGCTTTTATCGCATCTTCCTTTGTGATTCGTCCCTCTTTGCCTGTACCTGTGACATTTGTCGGGTCGATACTTCCTTCCCTGAGGATTTTTCCCGCTGCGGGTGACGGATGACCTGCGGCATAACCCGAGGAAGGTGTTTCAGCAGCTTTTGCCGGCTCTGGCTTTGTTTCTGTTGCCAATGGCTGGACTGGGGCTGAAGGAGTCCCCGTATCTGTAGCTGAAGTATCTATCCTGGCCACAAGAGCTCCTATCGGAAGGTCGTCTCCCTCACTGGCTACATGGATGAGCCTGCCAGTGGCTTCGGCCGGAAATTCAAGTGTTGCCTTGTCAGATTCAAACTCACAGATGGGCTCGTCTACTTTAACAAAATCCCCATCTTTTTTTAACCATTGTGAAAGGGTCACTTCCGTAATGGATTCCCCGATGGTTGGCACTTTCATTTCTACCAGGCTCATATCTTTTAAAATTTTGGCCAAAGATAAGGACGCAGAAGGCCAGGTTCAAGGTTTATGATTAAAAAATCGGTAAAAAAATTATACATGCCTAAAATAAAATTTAGGTCAATCTAAATCAATACAATTGTCTGACCGTGCTTACAATCTTTTCAGTGGCGTTTCTGGCTTCGGCCACGGTGGCATCAAACTGGTTATTCATGATGCTGAATACAAGCTTCCTTCCTGATTTTGCCGTCAAAAATCCGCTCAGGTTGTACACACCTGTCATAGAGCCGGTTTTGGCATATACATAGGGTGAGTCGTTTGTGTCAGTAAACATCGATTTTATAGTGCCATTTGATCCTCCGGCAGGAAACATCGAAAAAAGCCTTTTTTCGGGTATTATTTTGTACAGGGAGGAGAGGACCTTACACAGCGATACAGGTGTAAGCCGGTTGTATCTCGACAAGCCCGATCCGTCTACCCAATATGGCTTCACATCTTTTAACAAGGGATCCTTCATCAGGTGGTTTATGGTCCAGTGTGTTGAGATGGTATCTCCTGAGACAAAACCACATTGAAGCAGCAGGTGTTCGGCAAGCATATTGTCACTGACGACCATCATCCGCCGCAAAACGGTGTCCAGGGCAACCGAATGCAGTGTTATTGCCTTTTCGGGTACTGTGAGCAGGGCTGTCTGCACATCTGCAGATGTCAGTTTTGCCAGCAGAGAAGCATTGACCGACTCAGCGTTTCGATAGGGTACTTCCTGATAAAACGCCTTGACGGTATCCAGCTTTGCAGGGATCAGAAATTCATTTTTTTCCGATGACCTCCTGATTCTTTTTACCGAATTGTCTTTTTTGAAAAACTCTGTAAAACCAGCCGGTGAAGTGATTTGGTCAGTTCCCTCTTTTTTAAGGAGGAGGATATTGCCAAAAGCAGGAAAAGACGTGAGTTCGGCTTGGTAATAGTCATTGTAATCGTCCCACATCCAGCCTTCGCCGTAAGGCAACTGACCAGAGTGCCCGTAAGAAAGGACAACAGCTTTTTGATCGGCTCTGTCCTTAAGGAAATTCAGTGTATTTTCCGAATCAAACCACGGATGAAGAAAGCTGGGATCTGCGGCTCCCCATAGGATAAGAGAAGTGTCGGTTTCCACATATCTGAAGGCTGTCAGTGAGTCTTTAAGTGTTTGCAGGCATCCGTATAGTGTTAGTATCTTGACATTGGAGGCAGGGGTAAAGTATTTGTCAGCATTAACCGATATCAGGACTTCGCCGGTGCTGACATCGGCTACATACAGGCCTGTAAATCCTGACCTCAGGGCTGGCGAAGCTTCTATAGCCTGATTAATAGTTTTGAGGTTACGGTTAAGTTTTGATGAGGTGCTGCACGAAGCCAGGATACCCATGGCACATATCGTCAGCAGTACCGAAGAAGCCTTTAAGAAGTCCTGAAGGGACATCATACAGCTACGTTGTAGTCCCGGAGGGCGTCATTAAGGGAGACCTTGGTATCGGTAGACTCCTTACGCTGGCCAATAATCAGGGCACAGTTTACATTATACTCGCCTGCGGGAAACTTTTTGGTATAGCTGCCGGGTATGACCACCGATCTTTCAGGCACCTCTCCCTTATACGTTACAGGTTGCGGGCCTGTGACATCTATAATATGGGTAGACTGTGTCAGCACGACGTTGGCTCCCAGGACAGCCTCCTTTTTTACCCGTACGCCTTCTACCACGATGCAGCGACTTCCGATAAAACAGTTGTCTTCGATGATGGTAGGACTGGCCTGTGGTGGCTCAAGTACACCACCGATGCCTACACCGCCTGACAGGTGCACGTTTCTGCCTATCTGGGCACAGGACCCCACAGTAGCCCAGGTATCCACCATAGTCCCGCTGCCTATCCAGGCCCCGATGTTTACATAAGAAGGCATAAGGATGGCTCCGGCTTCTATAAACGATCCGTATCTTGCCAGGGCATGTGGTACTACCCTTACTCCCTGAGCGGCATAATTTTTTTTCAGTGGTATCTTGTCATAAAACTCAAACGGCCCTACTTCTATGGTCTCCATACCCGAAATCGGAAAAAACAACACTATGGCTTTTTTGACCCAGTCATGGACCACCCAACCATCACCGGAGGGTTCTGCCACTCTTAGTTTGCCCTTGTCCACCATATCGACTACTTCACGTATGGCTTCCTGTGAGCCGGGAGAGCTCAGGTGCGACCTGTCTTCCCAGAGTTTATTGATCAGTATCCTGAGATCATCCATACTACTTTAAAAATTAAATGATGTCAATGAAAAAAGAGCCGGAAAGCGACCATTTGGGAGAGTATACCTATTATATATCCGCCATAAATCTCGTCTTCCCTGTGTGCCCTGAGGTACAACCGGGCAAATCCCACACAGCCGGCCAGAAAAAAGGTGGCCATGACGGCCATTCTGTCACTGACCCTTAATTGGGTATCCAGCAGACTGACAGGGATATCTGTGTATCCGTAAGTATAATTAAAAACAAACACGAGCATTCCTGCGACAAGTCCTCCTGCTGCGATTGTATGGAGGCTCACCTTGGTAAAACTATTGATCACTAGTGCCATAAAAATGGCTATGGTGCATCCGAGAACAAAAGAAGATAGTACCCCGGGGATGTGGTCATTGTTTCGGATATTTACATAAAGCCACATATAAAACAAACCGGTAGTAATTAGCGGGCCGATACGCTCCTTGCGGTCATGCATCTCAAAACTTTTTACGAAGCCGAGTGCCTTCATCATGGCGATGGAGATCATCGGAAACATAATGGCTATGGACAGTACGGATATCACCACCAGGCCCAGCGTCTTAGCTCCGGCAAACCCGAAGGAATATGGATTGGCTAAAATAAGAAATGCCAGGACATATCCTATGATAAATAACGGGTGCATTATCCACGATATGAGCCTGGCTATTATGTTCAGCATTTGGGCAAAATCTCTGCAAATATCAAAAAATATTTTATCAATGTATACCCCCTTCTGTAGTAATCTTATTGTTCCTTAGGAATATGACTTAATTTCATTGCTTTTGAGGCTGGTTTGCAATATATTTTGGGTATAAGTGCCTGCCTTTTTGTATATTTGCTCAATGCTATTCTGGTTTTTCAGAACTAAACAAATCTTACCGCCATGAAGATAAAGTTGCTTACGCAGATGTTTGGCCTCCTGATATGGCTGCAGCATATATTACCGGGCCAATCCACGGCCTCACGGCCTCTTACGGTCTCACTTTTTACAGTGGCTACGCAGCTGCCTGGAGGTAAGGTTTTACCCATCCATCCGGGTCTCGAATTGGGTACAGAATTCAGACTCGGTCGGAACGAAAAGAGCCGCTGGTTTCAGTCCGCCAAGCTGGGTGTTTTCCACCATAGATTGTCACAGACTGCTGTGATGCTTTATTCAGAATCCGGCTTCCGGCCCGGGATTTCAAGTAGGCTGTACGCCGAGTTAAGGCTCGGGGCAGGCTATCTGCATGCCATACCGGACCTTCAGGTGTTTTCGCAGAATGACGGTGTTTATAAAAAGAGTTCCGGTCTGGGCAGACCACAGCTGATGGCCTCATTTGCAACAGGTCTGGGTTGGAGGCTCAGGGAGGGGAGTGACAGCCCGAAGGTATTTGTGGCTATGCAATGCTTTTTCCAGATGCCTTTTATAAAAAGTTATGTACCGGTACTGCCCAATACAGCCCTGCATGTCGGCACCTCTTTTCCAATGTTTAAAAAATCAACATCCTAAGTTATGAAGAGGCTTAAAATATGGTTTTTGATGGTAGTGGGAGCGGCCTTGGCCGGTTGTTCAAAAGACCCGATAGGCAAGACCTCAGACTGTACAGCCACCGGTGGCATGGCACACCCGAAAGCTGCGTCCTACCAGGCGGTGATTGACAAATATGTAGCCCGGGGATTGCCAGGCATATCTATCCTTATACGTGACAGCAAAGGGACCTGGACAGGAGGGGCGGGGATGGCTGATATAGCAGCCGGAATCAGTATGAAGCCATGCACCGTATCCAAGGGTGCCAGCACTACCAAGACTTTTATTGCTGTTCTGACCCTACTGATGGCGGAGGAAGGTAAATTGGGTCTTGACGATAAGGCTTCTAAATACCTGCCCGAAGAAGTGACCTCCAAGGTCAGAAATGCCGGAGAATGCACCCTCAGAATGCTTCTCAACCATACTTCGGGCATTTATGATGTGATCGATGACAACGGATTTTATCTGGCAGTCCTCAATGATCCGTCACATACATGGTCCTCAGAAGAGCTGGTGAAGTATGTGTATAACGATGCACCTGTGTTTGCCACCGGCACAGATGTGGAGTATTCCAATACAAACTATCTGCTTCTGGCCATGATCCTTGACAAAGTGACAGGCGGAGACCACAGCCGTATGTTGAGGACAAAAGTGCTAAACCCGCTGGGCCTGCAGGATACCTATTATTACTGGCACGAGGCACTGCCGGCTGAGGTAGCCCAGGGGTACTTCGATTTCTACAACAACGGCACCATCCTCAATATCACCAACTATAATACCGGAAGTGGCAATGGGTACGGAGGCATATATTCTACCGTCTATGACCTTCAGGTATTTATAGAAGCACTGGTAAAAAACAAGACCATCCTCAGCAGTGGCTCACTGGCCCAGATGCTTACATTTACCAAAGAGGACGAATCCTATAACCGGGCAAATGGGCTGGGTATTTTCAAGGATTTTCTGGAACGGGATCCCAATCAGTACGGACTCGGACACCGTGGCCGTGACCTCGGTTATACGGCAGATATGTACTGGTTTCCCAATCAGGATTATACCATGACCTACCTGATCAACTACGGCACTGATGCCAAAAGCGATTTAAGGCCGGCATTTTTTGATTTCCGGAAAGAGATCGTGGATGTGATGATGCAAAACTAAACTTCAAAACTGAGCAGGAAGTCCTTGATGGCAGCATCAAATTTCTTACTTTCGTCAAAATGAAACTTTACCTGTACAGGAAGCACGTACACTGGGATATTGTGTTTCTTTAGGGTTTCCTTATGCATTTCCAGCCTGACGGCATCTTTTTCGGTGGTGAGTATGACAGGTCTTCCGCTGTGCTCCCGGTGTGTCCTCAGTATCCTGTCTATGTCGTAGGTGTCAAAAACATGGTGGTCTTCGTATTCGATTTCAATGATCGATTTTACCTTATGGTCCAGGTAACTGAGCAGGTAATCCGTATTGGCTATGGCACTTAGCAGGATTACATCCTGTGTACCATCCAGACTGATCCGGGAGAAATTGTCATAAAAATCATATGGGTCAGCATATCTGTACCTGGTGAAGTAAACCTGCTGGTGGTTCAGGGGCTTTATTTTACTGATTATTTCTTCCCTGTCGGAAGAAGAGATGGTTTCGGGACATTTAGAGACAATTATAATGTCGGCCCTTCTGTATCCTGATCTCCATTCCCTGAGTCTGCCGGCAGGTAGCAGGTAGTCATCGTAAAACATCGAGTCATAGGGAGTAAGCATGATATTTAATCCGGGCTGAACACTCCGGTGCTGGAAAGCATCGTCAAGCAGGATTACCTGAATATCGGGATACTGCCGTATCATCGCCGGTATGGCATACGCCCTGCTTTCCGCAACGGCCACCAGGATATCCTTGTATTTCCGGCGGTACTGGACAGGCTCGTCACCCGCAGTAAGAGCCGTATCCTCATGGGTTACAAACCGAAATCCCGAGGTTCGTCTTTTGTAGCCCCTGCTAAGTGTTGCCACGTTGATATAGTCCTTTAGCAGTTCGATAAGATACTCCACATGAGGGGTTTTTCCGGCACCTCCCATACTCAGATTACCAATGCCGATAACCGGAATACTAAATCTTGATGACTTCAGCAGCCCTATATCATAGGAAAAATAGATAACAGAAATCGCCAGACCGTACAACAATGCAAACGGGGACAGCAAGATTTTTATCAGTATGTTGCGAAACATATTTTTAGGTATAAACCAAAATTATGGCTATCATTGTCACCATAAAATGGAATCAAGAGAATGAGGTGGCCCAAAGCAACCATTGTCAATATGCTTACAGTAACAACCGGAAGTCTCATAGGGTTATGGTTCAGGCAATATTTCTCAGCTGAGGTACAGGAAATGGTTTTTCAGGCCGTGGGCCTTGGTACCATCGTAGTTGGCATTAAAATGTCCCTGAGAATACCGGATGGGTACCTCCTGATTTTTATGTTCAGCCTGATTTTAGGGGCAGTGACTGGCCAGCTGACAGGACTTGACAGCCTGGAGGAAGGGCTTCATGACAAACGGGAACTGTTGTACGTTAAGTCGGCCCTGGATGGCTTTTCTTCCATTGCCCTGGCATCTACCTATGGGATCGGAGTATTGTTTTCTATCCTGCCCATGTTTTTTTTTCAGGGAGGAATAACCTTGCTGGCACCCGGACTCAGAAATATTTTCAGCGAAAAAGTACTCAACAGCCTCAGCGCCACAGGTGGTGTACTCATCATAGGCATTTCATTAAACCTGCTAAAGGTGGCTCAGATCAATCTGGAAAATATGCTTCCTTCCCTACTTGTCATTTGTATCTTATCATATTTTTATGAAAAGTACAGAAGTTCAAAGGATGCTGTATTAGAGACATGATCCGGGAGGGATATCTGTAGTAAGGCTCTGCTCTTTTTTTGTGTCCAATAGCTTATCTTTGCCGTGTGGAAACGTACAGCATCAGGATCGATCAGTTTGAGGGGCCTTTTGACCTTCTCCTTTTCTTTATAGAACGGGACGAACTCGACATCAACGATATACCCATAGCCAGAATCACCAATGATTTCCTGGATTACATCCGTCAACTGGAACTTCTGGATATTGACGTAGCCAGCGAATTTATACTGGTGGCAGCCACACTAATGAGGATCAAGGCCAAAATGCTGATACCCAGAAAGGAGGTGGACGAAGAGGGAAATGAGATAGACCCAAGAGTGGAACTTGCTCAGAAGCTGATTGAATATAAAAAATTCAAATCGGTCATTGATGATCTCAGTGCCCTGGAGGAAAACCGCCATTTCAGATTTACCCGCGGCAACGTCCTGTCTGAACTCCGCTCCATAGGTGACAAGGCACTGGTGGATATCGAACTGGAATCACTCAGTCTGTACAAGCTGATGCAGACCTTTCATCAGCTGATGCTCAGGTACGAAACGGATAAAAACAAACCCAAACACCAGATAAACCGATTTGAATACAATATTGAAGAACAGCAAACCTATATCTTCGGTAAAATTCCTGCCAAAGGCAAGATAAGATTTGATGACTTGTTTTTACAGCTTGAAAACCGCATCCACGCCATTGTCACCTTCATTGCCCTGCTGGAACTCCTGAATCTGCAGCAGTTGGCGATCATGCAGGGAGAAGGGGTCAATAACTTTTGGGTAGGATATCCTGAACCTGACAGTAACAATTAGCAAAGGTGACTTTACACCATGCTGATTTTGATTAATTTTGCACAATTTTTTTAAAGAAGATGACAGAAAAGCTGGAGGCCATTCAGAACAGGTACCATTATCT
>JAGVTV010000163.1 GCA_019136675.1 Bacteroidota bacterium | reverse complement strand
GACCGTTTCGTATCCTATGTAACTCACCTGGATGGTGTAGATGCCGGGTTTAATCTCTTCGATGTCATAATTTCCGTCCAGGTCGGTCACAGTGCCCATGTCCGTACCCGTAAGGATGATGTTGGCCCCGATGACCGATTCGTTTGTGAGCTTGTCGGTGACTTTGCCTTTGATGACCCCGGTTTGTGAGGCTGCAGACAAGATTGTAATAATCACGATTAAACAGGTGATCAGATGAGATCTCATATTAAAAACCACTATTTTGACCACTTATACAAAGTACAGGTCAAGAATGTTCTGACAGAGTAAAAATTCCCCGTACCATATTATAGCCTGGGCTGGCAAAAATGCAACCCTGGATGCTCCTGCAAGTATGTGCAGGATTTACATTTTCCTTAGGAGATCGGTAACATAATTTTAATTTTTTTTCTATCGCAGCTTTCGTTATATTTGCATTAACCAACCCCGATACCAATGAAATATTTTTCCGTATTAGCCATTATTTTTGCAATTTCTGTCAATTCATACAGTCAGGCTCAGAAAGGGCTGCTGCTGCAGATCAATGCCTATACAAATGAGGTCCAGTATTACCAAGACGGCGTGCTGACTCAAACCCCGTCAGTAAAGGAAGGAGATAACATTTATGTGGTCATCAGTGAATTTAACCCTTACCAGATGGAAGCCTCCCTGGATGTAAAGGCTGTCAACTACTCGCAGAAATCAGACGCCCTGCTTGGTGGGGTCATGGGTGAAGGCAGTAGCTTCAGCGGCATTGGACAGCTATTCGGAGGGCTGAATGCCGGCAGCGGCATCAAGGAAGCCCTGATGAATATTCCCGGTTCACGCGGCGGCTTTGCTGCAGACGCCGGAGTAGCCGAAGCCAAAAGTGAGTTTTTGGAGCTCACCGCTGAAATGGAAAAAATAGAAGCAAAACTGGCAGGCAGTACCAGGAAGCTCGAGATGTTTAATAATACTGTCCTGAGCAGAAAACTGGCCATGGAGGACCTGGAGAAACTTAAACAAAACAAACTTATAAAGCCATCCAGGATCAAGGAACTGGCCATGGAGGAGATTATGCACGCTTTCGCGAAAGCGGAAGGCGAAAAGATAACCACAGAAGACCTGCTGAGCCAGGTGGTAAAAAAGGGCGAGATAAAGGAAAGTATAAATGCATATAATGCCGCTTTGCAGGAATACAGCGAACTGGCAAAAAAGTGGGACCGGTTTGGAGCAAAACTCGGAAACATCACCTTTAATCGGGAAGATGACCAGATTGACTTTATACGCACAAAGACCGACAGCCTCAATCTGGCACTGAAATCTGAAGGATCCAAACTGTCTGCACCTCCTTTAGAAACCAAATTTCTGGAGCAATATTTCAGTGAGTCTGCCCAAACGATGGCGTACCTCCGACGTATCTACGAGGAGATACAGGGCGATGTATTTAAGCACAGCTTTCCGCCGGTACAGGCCGGAAACGATGCCGTCCTCCTCACGACCAGTGTGTATGCTAAGGACGACTCCGGCAAGATGAAACTCAGTAAAACATACGAACAGACCATACCTGTGGTCAGCGGCTGGAAAGTTTCCGGCAGTCTGGGATTATCTTTTGGCAAAATGGCCAAAAAAACATTTGAATACATTATTGTCAAGAACGCTATTGTCCAGGATGAGCTCGATGATTTTTTTCCTTCCATAGTGTCATTTGCCCATATTTCGCGGAAATCACTTAAGAACATACAACTGGGAGGGTCCTTTGGCATTGGATTTCCCTTACAAAAAGGCGGAGGCCTCGAATCCCTGGCTTTTTTTGGAGGGCCTACCCTTTTCCTGGGTAAAAAACAGAAATTTCTGATTTCGGCAGGTCTCATGGGGGCAAAGGTACAACGACTATCGGCAGGCTTCAGGCCGGGAGACACATTTGACGGTTCTGTCAATATCCTGCCTGTAAGATCCTTGTACGAACTTGGATATTTTGTAGGCATCTCCTATGATATTATCAATTGATCCGCAATATACGCCCCAGAGTAACCAATCAACCCTCATGAAAAACACCCTCATTCTGATCTTCATGGTGGCGGCAGCCTTATCGGTCCATGCCGAAAAATATGCACTGATCATTGCCATCGGCGATTATCCGGAAGAAGGCAAGTGGCCCGACATCTCAAGTCAAAACGATGTAATGCATGTAGAAGCCGCCCTGCTAAAACTGGGTTTTCCGGCTGACCACATCAGAAAAATCACAGACGGCCAGGCCACAAAGCAGGGCATTCTTGATGCACTAAACGGGCTGGCATCCAGAGTGACCAAAGGCGACATCGTGTACATCCATTATTCCGGACACGGACAGCAGGTGGTGGATCAGGGCACGGATGAAATTGACGGGCTGGATGAAGCTCTGGTGCCGTATGACTCCCCGCTTGAATTTAAAGCAGGCATCTATGAAGGCATTAACCTCATCAGGGACGATGAGATGGGCGAAGTAACGGCCAATCTCAGATTGCGGTGCGGGCCCACAGGGCAGGTAATCCTGATCCTGGACTCATGCCACAGTGGCACAGGCACACGTGGTATGGGTTATGTAAGAGGTACCGACAGGCTTATGGCACCTGCAAACTTTACTCCCGGCCAAAAGCAGTCAGAAAAAATCCAGGGATCAGAAGGTTTGACACAACCCGATATGGCACCTATGGCCAGCTTCTTCGGGGCAAGCCCCAGGGAGCTCAATTACGAAGCTAAAGACGAGCAGTCCCGTACAGTGGGCAGTCTTACCTATGCCTTTACAACCGTGGTGAGTCAGATGCAGCATGCCGTCACTTTTGGAGAAATATTCGACCGTGTAAAACAGAAAATGGCAGCCATCGCACCGCGGCAAAACCCACAGTTTGAAGGTCCGGCGGACTTGTCGTTTTTAGGCGGGACCAGTGTGGCACAAGTATTTGACTTCAAGATCAGCGGGGTACAGGATGAAAATACACTGACCGGTGATTTTGGGACCATTTCAGATGTATTTGCCGGGACAACCGTGGCCATTTATGAAAATGACCAAAAGGAGCCTGTCAACACCGGAGAAGTCACAAAAAGCAACCTTACAAACTGCATCATCAGGCTGGACAAACCCATGACAACAGGTAAAGAAAGCCTTCTCAAAGCCATAATCCTGGAAAAAAGCGAACCTCCCGTAGAGACAACTGTAAAAAATCTTATCGAAAATGCAGACAGCCTCTACTCAGCAGTGAATGCTGCCATTGAAATCCCCCTGACCAGAGGGGTGACCGAGGCCGCCGACCTTTATGTGTACCACAAAGACAAGACCCTGAAAATAGAAACCAAAGAAGGAGCTGAGATATTTACATTAAAAACTGCAGGGCTTACAAAAGAACAGACAGCCTTAGGTGTGAGAGAAAGCGTGAGGGCATATGCCCAATGCCAGTTCCTCAGGGTTTATGAAAATGAAGGGACAAATTTTGATTTTTCAATCAGACTCAACCAGGTAGACTGCACCAAGCCGGAAAAACTCATCAGGAACAGTCCCGACTCTGTAAGACTGGGCGAATGCGTACAATTTGTTATCACCAATGCAGGAATCACCGGAGCCTATTATTCACTTCTCGACATACAGCCCAATGACCTCATCAATCTTATCATTCCGGATGTCAGCAGCGGCAAGACATCTGATGAGTATTATCTTGAGCCGGGCCAATCGTACACTTCTCCCGCCATCGGGATTTCCGCACCCACAGGCCGTGAAGTTCTTAAGCTTATTCTATCCAGAAACCCCCTGCAGTTGCAAAGCATAATTGCAACCAGAGGAAATGCCCGGAGAGGCGTAGAAAAAATGGGATCTTTTGAAAACCTGCTTGTTTCGTCATTTGAAGTACAGACCCGAGGCATGAAAATGAAAAGGAATTCCAATGAGGAAGTGGGCACAAAAACAGTAGTTTTTACAATTACAGAGTAAATATGGCGGCATCAGCTTTTATTAAAATAAAAAATTTCTGTGCCTACGCCAGAACTTCCTTCTTTCAAAAACACTTAAGTAAAATTATCATGATACCATCCATAACCCAGGCCATGAAGTTTGTTCGCTTACATAAAATCATATTGCAAGTCTTTCTCCCGGGCTTTATTTATTTTTCGACTGTGACGGATTTGACGTCCCAGGTACTTACAGCTGTGTCAATTGATGGTGAGGTGTACGTCAAGTTTACCAAAAACGGAAAGGAAACATACAACAGAATGGTTTTTGGGCCGGTGGTCAATGCCGAAAAGATCATTGTAAAAAACAACAGTAAAGTGAAGCTCGTCAACGAAAAAAACATGATTTGTTCACTTGATAAGCCTGGTGACTACAAGACAATTGAGCTGGGATTTACCAGTCCTGTCAATACGACAATGTTCAGCAATTTCCTGAAGCAATTCAAGTCTTTTTTTGGTCAGCATGATAATCCGGAATCCAAGTCAAACTATAAAAACACCATATTTGCCATTTCACGTGGCCAGGAAGGCAACCTGTCACCGGACTTTCCCCTCAGTGGTATTTTACCGTACGGCAGACTTGGAACAGTTCCTTTCATTTGGACCAATGATTGTTTGGAGTGCAGCTATGTGGTCCGGGTGTATGATCTTGAAACCCAAAGGGAAGTATTCTCCGCAACTACCACTAAACACAGCCTGGATCTTGAAAACAGCGACAATAAACTCAAACCCGGCAAACGATACTACTGGACCGTAGAGGCTGAGGGAATCGGGCAGCCCTCCAGAAAGGTATATTTTGAAATGAGCAAAAATGCCGATTTTGAAGAAAAGATCTCAAAATTTAAAAATGAAGCGGACTTTGAGGGCAATGATTTATCAGAGACAGCCAAAAACATCTACATCCTCAGTCAGCTTGAGGAAGCGGATCTGATAAACTATGCCGTACTATACGGATTTTATCTGAAGGAAAGAAATCCGGCCGATGAAATGCTCCATAATGTAGTGGACAGAATGTGGTACGACCATCTCCTGCAGCCCTGAAAAGACCGGGTCAGACCGGAAACCTGACTTCGCCGAAGTTACAGGACAGCATCCTGCCGTTCTGGTCTTCCAGTTGAAGCCTGCCCTCCCGGTTTACACCCACTATTCGTGCGGTGGTTTCTCCTGCACCGGAGATAAAAAACACAGCCCATTCCCCGATCAGGTATAAGGCATCATGGTATTCCCTCATCAGGGATCGATGTTTATCTCCACGCAGGGCAAGCCAATGATTTTCGAGATGCCACGATAGCCGGCTCAGCACATCGTCCCTGTCCCAAGTTTGCCCTGTCGCCAGGCTAAGTGAGGTAGGATTGGGCAGTAAGGGATCAAAGACCGTTTGATTGATATTAAGTCCTATGCCGATGACAGTAGCACTGATCTTCTCGCCTCTCAGCAGGTTTTGGATAAGGATGCCTGCAAGTTTTTGGCTGCCGGCGTAGATGTCATTGGGCCATTTGACTGCCACCTTTTGCAACATGGGTCTGACAGTATGCAGTACGGCAAGGCTGGCGACCACATTCAGTAAAAACTGGTCCCTTACATTTAAAAAATGAGGGTAAAGTATATATGACACAAGAAGGTTTTCAGAGGCCTGACTGTGCCATGACCTGCCAAATTGTCCTATCCCCCCTGTCTGATAGTCAGCCGTGATGCAGGTTCCTTCGGGTGGATTGATTTTTGATATTAAATTAAGTGCATAAGTATTGGTTGATTCCAGCTCCGTGAAATGTATCCTGTTTTTTCCGGTAAACATTGAATCCGGTCTGCTCATAAGGAATTGATTTGTATCTTTGCGGTGTAATATTAAACAAAAATAGCATATTGAAAAACAGAACAGCCGTTACTGCTTTACCCACCAGCGAGGAAATGAACCTCCTTATCGTAGACGCCATCCAGGATATCAAAGGCAAAAACATCGTAAAATTGGACCTGACCTCCCTCGAAGAAGCACCGGCCAGGTATTTTATCATCTGTGAAGGCGAATCATCCACCCAGGTCAAAGCCATATCCGAAAACATAGGAAAGAAACTTAAGGATAAAATGGGGGTATCACCAAATCACATAGAAGGTATGGAAGGATCCAGATGGATCCTGGTTGATTATTTTGATACCGTGGTCCATGTCTTTTATCCGGAAACCAGGGCATTCTATGACATCGAAGAACTTTGGGGCGATGCAAACGTCACGCAGTTTGAAAATATATAGCATATTGCAACCCGACACATAAAAAAAGTGTTTACTAAATTCAAGTTTACCTCATAAAGTATAAATGGAAAACAACCAGGATACAAACAACAGAGAGCCAAAAATAAACCCAAATAAGTTCAACATCAATTCCTACTGGATTTACGGACTTATCCTGCTGGGTATTTTGGCTATAAATATTTATGTCAATTACAATTCGCAGATAGACACTATAGACCTGCTGGCATTTGAAGACAAGGTCAAGGCAGGAGAAGTTGAAAAAATCGAGATTCTCAACAAGGAGCTGGTCAACGTTTATATTAAAAAAGAAGTGATTGATGCCAAATACCCTAAGATTAAGGAAAGCAAGATGTACGGATACAATCCGCATTTCAGGTTTACCATTGGCGACGTAGGCAATTTTGAAAAGAAGCTTGACGAACTCAAAGCGTCAGGATTTCCTGTACGATACACCATGCGTACAGAAAGCAACTACATAGGCCAGATTCTTAACTGGGTACTGCCTTTTGCCCTGTTGCTCGCATTGTGGCTGTTTATCATGCGTAGAGTCAGCGGAGGGGCAGGTGGTCCGGGAGGCCAGATATTCAATATAGGCAAGTCCAAGGCGACCCTTTTTGACCAGAACACCAAGGTCAGCGTGACCTTTGCAGATGTAGCCGGGCTTAACGAAGCCAAGGTAGAGGTAATGGAAGTGGTGGACTTTCTAAAAAACCCTAAAAAATACACTTCTCTGGGAGGTAAAATTCCTAAGGGGGTACTATTGGTAGGCCCTCCCGGTACCGGTAAGACCCTGCTCGCCAAGGCAGTTGCCGGCGAGGCCGGTGTGCCGTTTTTCAGTATATCGGGATCTGATTTTGTAGAAATGTTTGTAGGTGTGGGAGCCTCAAGGGTACGTGACCTTTTTAAGCAGGCAAGAGAGAAAGCCCCCTGCATCGTATTTATAGATGAGATTGACGCCATAGGCCGTGCAAGAGGCAGAAATGCCATTCAAGGGGGTAATGACGAGCGTGAAAACACCCTCAACCAGTTGCTTGTGGAAATGGATGGCTTCAGCACGGACAAAGGAGTGATCATGATGGCAGCCACCAACAGGCCTGACATCCTTGACTCGGCCCTGCTCAGACCCGGAAGGTTTGACAGGCAGATTAGCATCGACCCGCCTGACATCATCGGCCGCGAAGAGATCTTTAAGGTACACCTGAAGTCCATCAAGGTAGGGCCTGACGTTAATCCCGCAGTGCTTTCTGAAATGACACCCGGATTTGCAGGAGCGGATATTGCCAATATCTGCAACGAAGCTGCCCTTATTGCAGCAAGGAGAAACAAGACGGAGGTGGACCTCGATGACTTCAACTATGCCTTGGACAGGGTCATAGGAGGGCTCGAGAAAAAAAACAAGCTCATATCTCCCAAAGAGAAGGAGATCATTGCATACCACGAGGCAGGTCACGCCATCTGCGGTTGGTTTCTGGAGCATGCCAGCCCCCTGGTCAAGGTGACAATTGTCCCCAGAGGTATGGGTACCCTGGGCTATGCCCAGTATCTGCCCAAGGAAGAATACATTATCCGGACAGAACAGCTGCTCGACCGTATGTGCATGACTCTTGGCGGACGTGCGGCCGAAAAAATTGTCTTTGACAAAATATCTACCGGAGCCCAGAATGACCTCGATCAGGTTACCAAAATGGGTTACGGCATGGTGACCATCTACGGTATGAATAAAAAAGTGGGTAATGTATCCTTCTATGCCATGTCACAGGACCAGTTTAACAAGCCGTATTCCAATGAAACAGCCAGGCTGATAGACGAGGAGGTGAGGCTCCTCATAGAAGATCAGTATAAACGTGCCCAGGACCTCCTTACGGAAAAAAGGCACGAACTCAATCTCCTGGCCAATACCCTGCTGGAAAAAGAAGTGCTGCTGAAGTCAGACCTCGAAAAGCTTATAGGTCCCAGGCCGGTCCCCATAGATGAGCTTGCCATTACCAACAATGCACTGAGATTTGAATTGCCTGACGGCGATGTGGAAGTGTCTGGTATATGAAATCTGCGGTCCTCATTTTATTGATCAGTATTTCCCTTGTCACAACAGGATGTTCATGGGGTCCTGAATCGTCTCGTGACTGTATTGAAAACATGCTGGACAAATTCGATATGGTAAAATACCAGGGCGAAGACCCTGAATGCCGCAATTTTCTTGAGTTATATACCTTGTTTGACAAACAATTTTTTGCTTTGGGCAATCACTGTGCTGATATGATTTTTGACCCGATTGATTGTGATGGAAAAAGTTTATTCCGGGACCACAATATTGCGGAACAGAATCTTTTCAGAAATTTTTCCAAAAGTAAAGGCATCATAGGCATCAGCAGATAACCGTCTGATAATTAGCCATTTTCTGTACACAGGTGCAAATGTGCCAGATGGTGCCTGCAATGCCAGGCATACAGGGCTGCCACCTCATACAACCTGAAATGCCGCTTCGATTCAGGATGGTGATATCCTTTCAGCCATTCTTCGCCTGTCATGTGGCTCATGATGTAAAGCAGTTTTTGATGCACGGCCCGAATCATACTCAGTGATATTTCAGGCGGCATGTTGTAATCATACAGTCGTGCATACTCGGCCTCCCGATAAGGCTTGATGACGGGCTCATCCTCTGATAAGGCCCACTTAAAGCGGATGAGTGCATGCGTATGGCTGTCGCAAACATGGTGAATGACCTGACGTGCTGTCCAACCTTCGGGTCTGTATCTTTGCTCCAGCCGATCGGCTCCGAGCAAATCAATAACACCGGCCAGTTGATCCGGAAATGTGCTGAGTGTATCCATATCCAGTTGTAAGGCTTCTTTTGAAAAATCGGTAGGAGGTATAAATTTTCCAATAGGATATTTCAGATCATCCATGATTTTATTTATTGTTCGAGTTAAAAAAAAAGGGCCCTGAAACAAGGCCCTCGTTGACTTATATTATTGTAAATTATCTGACAGAGCCATCAGGCAGTTGCTTTTTTAAGCTTTTTCTTGCCTTTAAGAGTAGACGCATACATCAATGCCTTATCCAGGTTTACAACTCCCCCTGTCACAGAAAGTTTGGAAAAACTGACCTTGTCTGTTTTGCTGCCAGGCACTTTCACTGTGTCGCTGATAGGGGTTACTGACTTGAGGATGGCTTCCTTTACTTGTCCGGCAGTGAGTGAAGGGTATACTGACCTGATGGTCGCGGCAACTCCTGCCACCACCGGAGATGCCATAGATGTGCCCTGAAGTGGTGCATATTCGTTGTTTGGCATCGTGCTGTATATTTTCATACCCGGTGCAAAAAGGTCTACCTCCTTTATCCCATAGTTGGAAAAAGGAGCGGGAGCATCCTCACCGCTTTTGTAATTGAGGGCACCTACCTCGATCCAGTTTTGGGCTCTTTTGCTCTTCTTACAGAGAAATCCGGATTTCTTTTCAAAATTGGCATTTGGATAGTTGGTGATGAGGTCGTTGTTCTGGCCAGAGTTACCGGCAGCGTGCACCAGGAGGACATCCTTTTTAGCTGCATATTTGACGGCTTCGTCAACCAGGTGCTTATGGGTACCAAATCCCTTGCCAAAACTCATGTTAATGACCTGGGCACCATTGTCCACTGCATATCGGATAGCATTGGCCACATCCTTATCCCGCTCATCCCCGTCGGGCACGGCCCTCACTGACATGAGCTTAACATTGGGCGCCACGCCGTCCATTCCTATATCATTGTTTCTGACGGCACCGATGATACCTCCCACGTGGGTGCCATGCAGAGGGTCCGGACCTTCTACGTCATTGTTTCCGTAATATCTCTCGGTAGGATCATTGTAATTATCTTTTACAATGGTCTTTCTGGGGTCAAAATCAGGGTTGTAGGCAAAGTCAAGCTTATTCTGGTAGGACTTTCTGTCTTCTGTCAGTTCTTCAACAATAAGTTTTCGCAGGTCATCCACGGTTTTAACTTCCGGATTGGCCAGATACTGCGAGGCTATATTTTTGCCCATGGCCATCTCCATACTGGAGGCAGCATCTAGAGAATCAAGGTTTGCGAGTGTGAGTGCCCGGCCGTTGAGGGCCTTGTCGAGCACATCCATGGAATTCATTACTCTTGTCTCCACATTATCAAGTTGCTTGAGTCCTGTTTTGGCTTTTTCTATCTCTTTGTCAACTGTCTCCTTAGCCTTGAGATAGGTGTCATATTCCATTTTCTGAGCCTTACTGAGTGTGGCAGGATTGGCATTTTCATACTTGTATTTTAATGAGCCGTACACCCTCGTGGCCTCATAGGTGTCCGGTCCTACATTTTGGCCATCAGGCCCCCCGATAAAATTCCAGCCGTGAATGTCATCCACATAACCGTTTTTATCGTCATCTACACCATTTCCAGGTATTTCGCCCGGATTTGTCCATATATTATCGGAAAGGTCCTCGTGCTCGATGTCTATTCCCGAGTCGATTACAGCCACCACTACTGTTTTGGTTTTTTTATCTTTGAGAAAATCACTGTATGCCTTACGCATGGAAATCCCATTATATCCTTCTCCCGGACTGCCGTAATACCAGTCATTGGGCACCTGCATCTGGCCATAACCCATAGCAAGGGAAAATAAAATAAATGTCAATACATTAAAAAAAGTCTTCATATGATAGGAATTTTAATAAAACATATATAATTTTGCACTATCTGTAAACAAATTTAATATCAGATATTTGAGACAAAATAGAAAAACAACCCATTGATTTAAAATAAATGGTACACGTTTAAAGTTATTTGAGTATCAAATTGTTGAGTAAAATTAGATTTTTTTATAAAATTTTATCAACTGACCTGAATTTTTGTGCATTTTTAAGCTTTACTGCGTCTATAATCATTAATGACCAAAAACAAGGCCAAAAATTTTAATAATTAACAATTCCAATGCCTGAATACCGATTTGACACAATTCAGCATCAAAAAAAGAAGATGACAACATCAAGAGTTACGTTTTTCAGAGCACGGATATATGCCATCCTGACGGCCATTTTTGCCATATGCCTTTTTTCGGGACGTACCCATGCACAATACAGTGAATTTGGACTCGGACTGGGATTCTCTACCTATTGGGGTGACCTGAATGCCCCTTCAGTGACAAATAACCTTCTCAATTGTTCGGGACTTGCGATCCAGGGCCACTACCGCAGGATGATGGGTGATAACCTGGGTTTTAGGGTGTCACTGGGATACGGCCGCATCAGGGCAAAAGACTCCAACTCAGACCAGGAATGGCAAAAAATAAGAAATCTAAGCTTTAAATCACCTGTCATTGACCTTTCTCTTACAGGAGAATATTACCCCTTCGGATTCAATCCGGAGCCGGGATACAGTATAATCGCACCCTATATCTCTGCCGGACTTTCAGCATTCAGGTTTGATCCTTCAACAGAGTACCAGGGAAATTCGATCCGTCTGCAGCCGCTGGGTACAGAGGGTCAGGGACTTCCGGGATTTCCGGCCAAATACAGTCTTACCAACTTTGGACTTGCCTTCGGTGGAGGGACCAAGATCATTTTGACCGAAACCCTCAACATAGGCCTTGAGGTGTTGATGCGGAGGACATTTACCGATTACATGGATGACATCAGCACCATATATGTAAACTATGATGACCTTAGTGCAGGCAACGGAACTCTGGCTGCAAACCTGTCTAATCGTATGAATGAATACCTGGGGCAGGAAGAGCCCGTCCAGTTGGCCACGGGAAGTGTCAGGGGAAGTGCCAAAGTGAAGGATTATTATATGTTTTCGATGGTTTCACTCAATTTTATCCTGACCGACCGCAAGGGTAAAAAACGGTTTGGCAAGAGTAAGGTCGTGTGTCCCACCTTCTGATGGACCAGTGTTTCTGACAGGTGGAAGAAAGCAGGTCCATACTCCGTCAATATTGGGGTTATGATGATTTCAGATCTCCCCAAAAGGAGATAATCCAATCCGTTTTGCAGGGCAGGGACACCATAGCTCTGCTGCCTACCGGAGGAGGCAAATCGATATGCTACCAGATACCTGCTCTCATGCTCCCGGGCAAAACAATCATTATTTCGCCGCTTATCGCCCTGATGCAGGACCAGGTGGATAATCTCATGCAAAGAGGCATCATTGCTAAATCCCTGAATTCCAATCTGGATTACAGGCAGATAGACAGTATTCTGGACCGGTTTGTCTATGGCGACCTCAGGTTGTTATATATTTCACCTGAAAGAATAGCGACGGAACTGTTTTCAAAAAGAATACAAAACGCCAAGCTAAGCCTGATAGCCGTGGACGAAGCCCATTGCATCAGTCAATGGGGTTATGATTTCAGACCTGCCTATTTTAATATTCCCAGGCTCAGGGAGATACATCCCGACGTGCCGGTCATGGCACTCACCGCCACAGCTACTCCCAAGGTCCTTGATGACATTCGGGAGAAGCTGCTTCTGAAATCACCTGTCATATTTAAAAAGAGTTTTGCCAGGGACAACCTGAGCCTCACCGTGGTCAATACGGACGACAAAGCCGGAGAGTTGCTGCGGATCCTTTCCAGGGTGCGGGGCTGTACCATTATTTATGTCAGAAACAGGAGGGAAACCATTGAGACTGCCCAGTGGCTGACCCAGCACGGTCACTCGGTCGTATCCTATCACGGAGGGATGGAACGCGGCCTGAGGGACAGAAACCAACAGGCATGGATGAACAATAAAGCAAGGATTATCGTTTGCACCAACGCCTTTGGCATGGGAATAGACAAGGCGGATGTCAGGCTAGTTGTGCATATGGATGTTCCTCCCAGTCTTGAGGAGTACTACCAGGAAGCCGGCAGGGCAGGCAGAGACGGAAAAGATTCGTGGGCCGTCATGGTCCTGGATGAGGGCGACATATCGGCAGCACAAAGCAACCTGGAGGAGCAGTTTCCGTCCATTGAGTCTATCGCAGGTGTATATGACAGGTTATGCCGTTATTTCCGGGTGGCATACGGCTCTGGTCCGATGGAAAGTTACGATTTTAATATCATAGAGTTTTCAGAATACCTCGGCAAACCCGTAAAAACGGTATTTCATACCCTGAGTATTCTGGAAAAAGAAGGGTGGATTGCCTTTTCAGAGGCGTTCAGAGAGCCTTCAAAAGTACTTGTGCTGGCCGATGCGGAGATGCTGGAGTTTATAGGATCCGGGGACTCCCTCAAGAAAAATGTTCTGGTACATCTGCTCAGAAAATATGAAGGCCTATTTATGGATTACACCAAAATCGATGAGACCAGAGTGGCACAGGAAATGAAAATTGACGAACCGCAACTGATCCATTACCTCCATATACTGCGGTCGGAAAACATCATCGACTACCAGCCCAGGTCTTCAAAGCCACAGGTCACCTTTATCCAGGAACGGCCACAACCTGAATCGTTTTCGATTGACAGAAAAGCTTATCAGCTGCGTAAAAAACTGGCCTCTGACAGACTGAAGGCTATGGTCACCTATGTCACCCAGGAAGAAAAATGCCGCCAGTCTGTGGTTATTGAGTATTTTGGTGAAAACGGGTCAAAACCCTGCGAAAAATGTGATATTTGCCAGGGCCGCTCAGAGACCACGCTGTCACCGGAGCAACTCAGGAAAGTACTGGACCACCTGCTCGGAACCATAGAAGCGGGCAGGACCAATATAAAAGCATATGCTAACCTTTACCCGTTTAACAAAAGGAGAAGGATTATCCGTGCATTGCGGCAGTTTGAAGCAGAAGGTCAAATTTCTATTGACAATGCCGGCATTATAAACAAAAAGCCTTGAATTCTGAAAATAAAAGCATCGTCTGTTGTGTGACCAATGACCTTAATCAGGACCAGAGGATGCATCGTATTTGCAGCAGCCTGGCAGACGCGGGGTGGAATGTGACGTTGGTAGGAAGGATGAAAAAAAAATCCACTCCCCTGCTTGCTATGCCATTCACACAAAAAAGGATGAACTGTTTGTTTGAAAAAGGGCCTGCGTTTTACCTGGAATATAACCTCCGGCTGTGGATTTATCTCCTGCGTATTGCCAAGGGCACAAAGGTGGTCTATTCTGTGGACACAGATACGGTGCTGGCTTGTTCAATGGCTGCACGGATTACCGGCAAACCCCTTATATATGATGCCCATGAGTACTTTACGGAGACTCCTGAGCTGATCCGCAGACCCGTGGTCAAGGCAATATGGGCTATGATAGAAAGAATAAGCCTGCCATACGCTGCCCTTTGCATTACCGTGAGCCAAAGCCTGGCCGACATCCTGGGGCAATTGGCAGGAAAAAAATTCCATACTATTCTGAATGTGCCAACAAAAGACACATCCGGATACGACGATCACAAACAATCAGGCAAACCATATATCCTGTATCAGGGCATGGTCAATGAAGGGAGAGGCCTGGAAAACATGATCCGGGCGTTACCGTCCATACCGGATACAGACCTGGTTATTGCCGGTGACGGGGATATTATGGACACAATACGACAACTGGCAGCCTCGGGTCCTGTCTCAAACAGGGTCATCCTGGCAGGGTGGCAAACACCGGACCAACTTAAAGCCCTGACGCGGGATGCCAGCCTGGGCCTTAACCTGCTGGAAAGCCATTCAAAAAGTTATTATTATTCCCTGGCCAATAAATATTTTGACTATATGCATGCCGGCGTTCCTTGCCTGAGCATGGATTTTCCTGAGTACAGACGGATAAATGATGAATACCAAACCGGCATTCTCATAAAAAGCACAGACCCTACCCTGATTGCTGATAAAGTCAACAGTTTATTTGCAAATCCCGGTACACTGAACCAAATGAAGAAGAATTGCCGGAAGGCTTCAGAGATATTTTGCTGGGACAGGGAAAAAATAAAATTGGTAGAACTTGTAGACGGACTACTTTAATTTAAACAAATAATAATAATGGAAAGTATAACATTAATTTGCCAAAGCTGTGGCATGCCACTTGACAAAGACCCTCAAAAGGGAGGAACAAATTTGGATAAAAGCAGAAGTGATAAGTATTGTAGTTTTTGTTTTCAAGACGGTAAATTTGTTGATGATGGAATAACGCTTGAACAAAAGATTGCAAAGAATATTCAAATAGCTGTGAATATGGGTATGTCAAAAGAAAAAGCACAACAAATGGCAGAGTCTATTTTACCCAAACTTGATAGATGGAAATAAAACGGTCCACCTGAAATGAGTCAGAAAAGAGCTCTGCCCTTGCGGATGTATTTTTTGATATTGAGCCAGAAGGCGACGGCAAGATAAAAAATGACGGGCGAGCCAAAAGCCACAAAACTGCTGTATACAAAATACATCCTTACCCGCGATTCGTTAAGGCCCCATTTTTCAGCCAGATAGTTACACACACCAAAACTGTATTTCTCAACAATGGGTTTGACGTTGTTTTCGATGACTGACATTGTCGTTTACCAATTTGTTGTGAAAACACCTTCAGGCGCCAAATGGTTCAGATCACACCCGGATTTTATTTGAAAGATCATTGTCCGGTGTAATAATTATAATCTTTGATGATGGTAGTGATAAAAGCTGCAGGTTTTGACTCACATTTGATGCCGCTAACTTCTTCAATCTTTTTTACCAGTTTGCCCAGGACTTCAGTATTGGGATTTTGATTTACCATCTGGAAGGTCTCCTTTATAATCCTCATGTCATTGTCTGAAAATCTGACCACCTGCGGATAAACCGGCTGATAATCAACAGCCAGATTTGTCAGGATTGTATGGCTGATACTGATGTCATTTTTTAAAGAAATCACCGCAGTCCCGGCAGCCATATCCCCCACCCTCTGATGAACCCGGGACACCAGGATGGAAATAAACCCTACCAGATACATAGTGCCGCTTATATCCACAAGTCTGAGCACCCACCTGGTCAGGTAATCCATAAACGATGCCTGGTAGCCGTCGATCTTGGCTACCTTGATCTTAAGCAGTTTTTTGCCAGGCGTTTGTCCATCCATAAAATACTCAAAGAGCAGGCTGTAAAAAATAACGGGAGACATAATCATTATCATAATGGCAATCATAGACCAGTCGTCCAAACCTAAAACACCAATGCCCATGGGAGCAATTACAGTGTTATATGCGATGAGGTAATACCCTACTTTTATTGCCAGATCAGCCAGATAAGCTCCCAGACGTTGACCCGGACCGGCCACAGTAAAATTAATGTTGACATTTTGGGTGGTAGTTATACTAATTTCAGGCATAATAATTATTTTTACCCCCATGAGGGAGGTTGCGTTTATAAAGCGGAACAAAGATAAATGGCTTGCCTTTGAGCAGGCTATTTCGGGTAAAATTAAAAAAAATCCGGATGAACTCGCAGGATTGTATATCCAGCTTGTCAATGACCTTTCCTTTGCCCAGACCTATTATCCAAAAAGCAAAACAGTAGTTTACCTCAACCACCTGGCTGTTACGGCTTTTCAGCAGATTTATAAGACCAAAAAATCAGATAAAAACCAGCTGTCGGCATTTTTTAAGACAGAGGTTCCCCAGCTGGTCAGGCAAAATAAAAAATATATGGTACTGGCATTTACCCTGTTTTTTATTTTTGTAAGTCTGGGAGTGCTTTCGGCCCTCTATGATGACACCTTTGTCAGGCTGATCCTCAGTGACGAATATGTGGACCAAACCCTCGAAAATATCAGAAAAGGCGATCCTGTAGCCGTGTACAAGTCGGGGTCCAACTGGGGGTCATTTATCGGTATCACTATGAATAACCTTTATGTAGGCCTGCGTTGTTTTGTGTACGGTATATCCGGCGGCCTGGGTACCGTGTACATCCTCCTGCAGAACTGCATTATGCTGGGCTCATTCCAGACTTTTTTTGCCCAACAGGGAGTATTGTGGGAGAGTGTCAGAGGCATCTGGATCCACGGCTCTATGGAAATATTTGCCATTGTCATAGAGAGCATGTGCGGACTTATCCTGGGAGCAAGCATCCTCTTTCCGGGAACTTATAGCCGGATAGAATCTTTTAAAGCAGGGATGAAAACAAGCCTTAAGATCTGGCTGAGCACCATGCCTTTTACCATTGCGGCAGGCTTTCTCGAAGGTTTTGTCACCAGGTATTCCAATGTGATGCCCACAATTGTCAGCGTACTGATTATCCTGGTCACCCTGGGGTTTATTGCCTGGTATTACCTTGTCTATCCATTTAAATCCGGACAGGAGCATGTATAGATTCATACCTGGCTGCCTTTGTATTGTTGCCATAGTCCTTTCACTCAGTGTGACTGGAAAGTCTGATACCCTACAGCAGGTAAACAGTGGCACCCATATTTTGGATACGTTGCAGAAAAACCGAACTTTGCATACGGCTCCCCCCGCTGTCCGTCATTTCAGAGAGGGATTTACTAGCAGGTATAAGGACAAGAATTTTGACTACAGTGAAAAACAAAAGAAACCCACAGACACAAAACCGGGATTTTTCACCAGGCTACTGCAGAATCTTTTAGGTACAGATGCCCTCGAGATCATTATTAATCTCATCAGGCTTGGGTTATATGCCCTGGGGATCTGGCTATTATATTTACTGGTAAGCATTGCCCTGGGAAAAAAGGGCAACTGGTTATTTGCCGACAAGGGAGAATCACTGGTAAGATACGGGACGGACGATGAGGTGACAGGAACTTCCGATTTCTGCACTATGATCAGCATGGCTGTAGCCAATGGAGACTACCGTACAGCGATAAGATACCAATACCTTAACCTTTTACATAAACTCCATGCCAAAGGCAAAATAGAATATCACGCTGACAAGACCAATGCTGACTACCAGTATGAAATAAGGGACCAGTCACTGGCCAGGTCGTTTCAATATGTATCGTACATTTATGACCACGCCTGGTACGGGGAGTTTGACCTGAATGCCAGGGAATACAGCAGGGCAGAAAATGCTTTTATAACTACCTCAAAACTGGCCGGTCATGGATAGGAAGATTTGGCCTTACCTGCTGTTGTTGGGTACCATCCTGGCTTTGTTAATGGTAGTTTCATGGCTCAGCCCCAAGCCTGTGGACTGGCGAAAGACCTTTAATGCCAGGGATAAGATACCTTTTGGGCTTTATGTGCTGGATCATGAGATCGACAGCCTGTTCGGCACTAAAGTCACAAAATACAGGTCGCCGCTGAAAAAATATTTTGAAAAGGGTATCAACCTTGATTGGTCCGAATTTCAGGACACTTTTAAGTTAGCGGAGAATGATTCCACTTATGACCCTGAAGAAAATATAGCAGAAAAAGTGGATGACACATTGCCGGAGGAGGAAATGGTGACGGCAGATGAAGATGTCGTGGTCGAGGAAGACTACAACTATCCATCGGGTGACAGCCTGACTTCCGGAGAAGACGGTCCTAAGCTTTTTATTGATCAAAGGGTCATGTGGAACGTTCAGGAAATAAACGTTCTGATGGCACATGTAAATGCGGGCCACAATGTGATGTTGTCAGCCAGCGAAATGCCAGAAACCCTTTTGTCCTATGCCGGGGCACGAGTAAACAGTTTATATGTCCTTCCGCAAATTGATGGCACAGAACACGACTCCATCACCCTGAGTTTTACAGAGCCAACTCTCCAACGCGTCACTCTGTCATCAAAAAAATGGCTCTCAGGCAGTTATTTCGACACCGTTTCACCGGTTAACACGGTGATTCTGGGTCACTTTGAGGCAAAAGGAAAAAATTACCCCAATTTCCTGATGCTTTCCCACGGAGCCGGAAAACTGTACCTCCATCTGGAGCCTATGGCTTTTACAAATTATTTCCTGCTCAGGGACAGCAGTTACCGATATGCGGAAAATGTTCTGTCATACCTGGCTGGAGAAGAAAATGTTATCTGGTTTCAGGAAGGACAATCAGTCAGTGATTCAAGGTCGGCATTGAGATTTATCCTGTCGCAACCCGGTCTGAAATGGGCCTGGTATCTTGCCCTGGCAGGTACATTGCTCTTTATGCTGGTCAACGCCCGCCGCAGCCAAAGGATCATCAGAAACCTGCCGAAACCCGCCAATACCTCTGTCGAATTTGTACGTACCATCGGAAACCTGTACCACCTTGACGGAAATATCAGGAAGGTCATAGACAACAAGATCATGTATTTTCTCGAAAGGGTAAGGTCAGAATATCATGTTAATACTGCCAGCCTGGACGAGCAATTTATCCACCAGTTGCAGATACGAAGCGGCAAAAACCTGAAAGCTATAAAACAGGTTGTATTTCTTATTCAAAAACACCAGCAGTTTGATTATGACTGTAAGGTAGGCGACCTGGTCAGGATTAACGAAGCCATCGAAAATTTTTACAAATAAATTCAAAATTCAGAAATGGAAGAATTGAACCAAAACGAAAACCAAACAGAAAACGAAAGTCTCCACTTTGACAGCAGGCTCAATATGGCTCCGCTGCACGATAAACTGGCTATGGTCAGGGAAGAGATAGGCAAAGTAATCGTTGGCCAGAGGAAGATGCTGATGGTCTTTGACCCTAAAAAATCAGGCTTTGAGTACAAAAAAGGACCGATCTATTCCAATATCATACTCATAGACGAAGTAAACCGGGCCCCTGCCAAAACCCAGGCCGCACTCTTTGAAGTGATGGAAGAAAGGCAGGTCACCATCGATGGAGCTACCTACCCTATGGCTACCCCGTTTTTGGTCCTGGCTACCCAAAACCCCATAGAGCAGGAGGGAACGTACAGGCTTCCTGAAGCACAACTGGACCGCTTCCTGATGAAGATCGAAATACACTATCCGGAGCTTGAAGATGAGATCGAGATCATAAACAGGGAAAACATCCTGAATAAACCCGACAAGCTGGCTGACATCCGACCCCTTGTCTCGAAGGAGGAAATCCTGGAGTTTCAGTCTCTCGTGCGTAAGGTCAGGGTAGAACCTGGCATCATACAGTACATAGCCAGGATCGTTACCAACACAAGGGAAAACGCCATGCTTTACCTCGGTGCATCACCGAGGGCATCGATAGCCCTGCTCAATACCTCCAAAGCCCTGGCAGCCCTCAGGGGCCGAGACTTTGTCACACCTGAAGACATCAAGGAAGTGTCGTACCCCGTGCTGGGCCACAGAGTGGTCGTTTCTCCTGAAAAGGAGATGGAAGGCATCACCACACATCTAATCATACGGCAGATCGTCGAGTCAGTAGAGGTACCCAGGTAATTTTTATGAAAGGCCTTCGAACGCTGATATCATCCATCTACCTCCACCCACGGTTTTACTACGCCGGGATGGCAGTAGTATTTACCTTTGCGGCTTCATTTTTTCTGCCACTGCTTTTTGATGTGGCCAGGCTATTGTGCCTTGCATTGCTGACGCTCACGGCCATAGACCTTATTTTGTTATACCGGCTGCATCAAGGCCTGACGGGAAAAAGGGATATCCCTGAAAAACTCTCCAACGGTGATGAAAATGAGATCGTCATCCAGCTTAAAAACAGTTATAACTTTAACGTCCGGGCTGACATCACCGACGAAATCCCCGAGGAATTCCAGATACGGGACTTTGGCGTGTCAAGAACGCTCAAACCCGGCGAAACGACGATGGTCAGTTATTTTCTTCGGCCAGCTTTTCGCGGAGCCATCAGGTGGGGTACTCTGCATGTGCTGGCCTCCTCACCTTTGTGCCTGGTCCAGAGGAAATACGCTTTTGGCCTGGAGGCAGTCTCTGCCGTCTATCCGTCCTTTGTCCAGCTAAGAAAGTATGAACTGATGGCCTTTTCGCACAAACTTTTCAAACATGGCATTAAAAAGATACGCAGGATAGGCCACACCATGGAATTTGAAAAGATCAAGGATTATGTGCCCGGAGACGATTTCAGGACCGTCAACTGGAAGGCCACTGCCAAGACGGGTAAGCTGATGGTCAACCAGTACCAGGATGAGCGGTCTCAACCGGTATACTGCATCGTGGACCGGGGTCGGGTGATGAAAATGCCCTTCAATGGCCTCAGCCTCCTGGATTATGCCATCAATGCCAGCCTGGTCATTTGTGACATGGTACTGAGGAAGCAGGATTATGCAGGATTTTTTTCCTTTTCTCGTAAGGTCGAAAACCGTGTCTTTGCTGACCGAAGGGGGACCCAGATGCAAAAGATAATCGAAGCCCTGTATAATGTTAAAACAGATTTTTTTGAATCTCATTACGGAAGACTGTATGCCGACATCAGGCAAAACATACCTCAGCGTAGCCTCCTGCTTTTGTTTACCAATTTTGAAACAATGGACGGCCTCAACCGACAGTTGCCCTACCTTAAGGCTATATCAAGGAGCCATCTGCTTATTGTGGTATTTTTTGTCAATACAGAACTGGACCAGTTGATAAACTCTACCGCACAGGATGTCAGGGATGTATATGACAAAGTGGTAGCCGAAAAATTTGCCTTCGAAAAAAAACTTATCGTCAGCGAACTGAAAAAATACGGAATCCAGAGCATACTCACACGCCCTGAAAACCTCACCATCGATACCATCAACAAATACCTCGAAGTAAAGTCACGCGGCATGATCTGATTCCGGTTCTGGCTGTATTATTTTGTATTAATGTGCTGGCCTACCCGTATTTTTGGCGGGTGTGACTGATGGAAAGACCCATAATTTTTTTGAGGACCTCCTGATCGATGTCTGCCAGCTTCTTGATGTAAATACATGACTTGCCCATCGTAAACCTACCAAGATCCCGGAGCAGGTCTGTTTCCTGTGGCGTACCTGCATAGACATAGAGGCTAATAGCTGCCTTACGCGGCGAAAATCCTATCAGTGGCCAGTCCCCTTCCTGCCGGCTCTTATCAGACTTATAATGATATTTTCCAAACCCAATGATCGAAGGTCCCCACATTTTTGGCTCAAAGTCGGTAAACTCCTGCATCAGTTTTACCAAATCAAAACTGTCGTTTACTTTTTGGGGTGTATTGGCGAATGTTTTTATGAATTCGCCTACATCTGCGTCATGCTGTTTTGTCTTGATTTCTGCCATACGTGTGGATTTTTAATATTATGTTGTCAAATGGACCACTCTTTACTGCTGAGGATAAAAGTAATCAGTTTTTAGACTATACGAAAATTATTTCAGTTTACGTTTTTAATACAATTTAGAATCCTGACCTGACCACCTGCAGAGTCATTACCCCGCTCACTATAGATGGAATAATCAGTCAGGCCCGGTTTTGCACCTACCGATCTTTTTTCTACATTTGCACTCTTTTTTACCGCAAATCTATATAATGGCCACATTGACAAGGTTTTATATTGTTTTTATCCTGGTAACAGGGTTTTTCTCCTGCAAATCAAAACAACCTGTGGTGTACACAGCTCCCGATGACAATATGGAAGAGGAGCTCCTGGATACGCTTGTGATCTCGGATGTAGCTGCTGCCATGGACTCTTTGCCAAAAGAATACAGGGCCTCCGCGACACTAGCCTATGATATCATACATACCAGGCTTGACCTTAAGTTTGACTGGCAGAAACAGCACGTGATCGGCAAGGCATCTCTTACCGTGGCCCCCTATTTCAAGCCGGTAAAGGAAGTAAGCCTGGACGCTATAGGGTTTATCATCCATGAAGTAAAAGATGCGTCAAGCGGCAAAATTCTAACATACACTTACGACAACCAAAAGCTGAAAATAGAGCTTTCTTCTACCTTGAAAGGTAAAGAAACTGCGGTCCTTGATATTAATTATACTGCCAGGCCCAATGAAAACGTAACCGGAGGCAGTGAAGCCATAACATCTGACAAAGGCTTATTTTTTATTGATCCGCTGGACCAGGACCCCGATGTGCCTTCCCAGATATGGACACAAGGGGAGACCGAAAACAACAGCAGGTGGTTTCCCACCTTTGACAAACCCAATGAAAGGTTTTCACAGGAGATTATTCTGACAGTAGACAAGAAGTACGCCACCCTCTCGAATGGCCGTCTGATATCCTCTACGGTCAATGGTGACGGGTCAAGGACCGACCACTGGAAGCAGGACAGACCGCACGCCCCTTACCTGGCTATGATAGCAGTCGGAGATTATCATGTGCAGCAAGGCAACTGGAAAGGGCTGCCCCTGAGCTATTATGTCGAAAAGCCCTATGCACCCTATGCGGAAAAAATATTTGACCACACCCCTGAAATGCTCGAGTTTTTTAGCAATAAGCTAAACTACCCCTATCCCTGGGATAAATACGGACAGATCATAGTCAGAGACTTCGTATCAGGAGCTATGGAAAATACAGGTGCAGTTGTCTTTGGTGATTTTGTCCAGAAAACAGAAAGAGAACTTATTGACGACCACAACGACAATATCGTGGCCCACGAGATGATGCACCATTGGTTTGGTGACCTGGTTACCTGTGAGTCCTGGTCAAATCTTACTCTAAACGAGGGCTTTGCCAACTATGCCGAATACCTTTGGAACGAACACAAGTACGGTCGTGACATGGCAGATTACCATCGGCTGGAAGAGCTGAACGGGTATATGACCCAGGTGTACACAGGAGGTGCCCGCTCCCTGATAGACTATCATTACGAGGACAAGGAACAAATGTTTGATGCCCACAGCTACAACAAAGGTGGACTTGTGCTTCATATGCTGAGGGCTTATCTTGGCGACGAAGCCTTTTTTGCAGCCCTGAGCAAATACCTGAAGGACAATGAAGGCACATCCGTGGAAACCGACGAGCTCAGGATGGCATTTGAAGATACGACAGGCGAAGACCTCAACTGGTTTTTTGACCAATGGTTTCATAGTGTGGGGCATCCGCTACTGGAAGTGACCTATACATACAATCCGGACGGAAAGGTATTGCTGATTGAGGTGGACCAGTCCAAGACACCCACGGGTTTTCACAGGCCGTTTATCCTGCCGGTAGAGGTCGCAGTGTTTTATGGCGACGGCAGTGTCACTTACCATCCGGCCACTATCGACGAAGAAAAGGAGAGAATCCTGATCGAAGATCTGAAGGCGGACCCCGTGAGCTTTATCCTCGATGGCAGGAATGACATCCTGGCCCTTATAAACGAAAACAAGACCCCTGAGCAGTACAAGGCTCAGTTCAGGCTTTCGCCCAATGTGGCTGACAAGATAACAGCATTTACCAGTACCGGCGAAAGCAATGCGGACCTGATAGACCTGGCATTGGCCGACAAATTTTATGCAATCCGTGTCATGGGTATCAGTGCAATCACAGACAGTCTGGCTACAGGTTATATAGGTACGTTGAAGGAGATGGCCATTAAAGACCCGCATTCTTCCGTGCGTGGCACAGCCTTGTCAGTCTTGCTGAGACAGGAAGGTTTCGACCCGCTGCCGCTGTGCAAACAAATCCTCGACACAGAAAAAGCCTATCCCGTCCTGCAGCTGGCACTGGAAGCGGTAGGCAGTGCAGACCCCATTGCCGTCAGGAGCCTGATGAAAAAATATGCAGCCGATGACTCGGATTATCTGGCAGGTACCTTTGCAGGCCTCATTGAGGATGAATCCCCTGAGACACTTGATTACCTGGAATCCAAGGCCAGAAAAGTTAACATCAATTATATGTTTGACTTTTTTACCAACTACGGCACATACCTCAACAGTAAGAGCCTCCCTACCTTACAGCGAAGTGCAGAATTTCTCAAATCCATAGGTGGCTCAGCCAACGGCAATGTGTACAGAAAATACCTGGCTGTCAGCACCCTCATCAAAATAGCCGAAGACCTCAGGAGCAGACAGGAATCCACCGGTGATGGCAATGCCGGCGAACTGGCAGGATCTGTCAGCCGGATGATCGCTGACATAGTTAAAAATGAGTCAGATCCGATGCTAAGGGAAAGGTACGGAGACATCAAGTAATTAAATATGCCGTTTTAACCTCTGCCTTGGCTCATGGTATGGTCACAAAACATCACGAATAATCTGCATGGACGAGTTTTGGATTATGCCAGTATG
This sequence comes from Bacteroidota bacterium, assembly GCA_019136675.1. Lineage (GTDB taxonomy): Bacteria > Bacteroidota > Bacteroidia > Chitinophagales > Saprospiraceae > OLB9. The sequence goes on along the minus strand of JAGVTV010000163.1, from coordinate 3,033 downwards.
ATTCCACTCATAATGTATAGTCCGATTGTCCTGTAACTTTGCCCTAAGTTTGGAAAATCTGTGTTTGAACAAGAATGTTCTAATGCCTATATTTGTATCGAAACTGATACAGGCATGTTTATTGATACGGACTTTTTGATAACATATGGGGCTGTAGCCAAAAAATATAAAAAAGGAGATTTTATATTTTATGAAGAAGACCCCTGCAGGTTTTACCATCAGATCCATGAAGGTAAAGTAAAAATGTGCAATTACAAGGACGAGGGTAGAATTTTTATTCAGGGCATTTTTGGTCCGGGCCAAAGTTTTGGGGAGCCTCCCCTGTTTTTAAATGTGCCTTATCCGGCATGTGCTCAGGCAGAATCCGACTGCATAGTTTTTAAACTTTCAAAAGACACGCTTATAAAGATACTCAGCGAATATCCTGAAATAGCACTGAAATTTTTGTCAGTATTTGCCAGGAGAATATATGATAAGACAGCAACCAATAAAAATATCATAAACCCTCACCCCGAAGAGCGAATTAATGGTCTTTTGAAGAAATTTAAGAAAGAAAACCGACAAACAAACGAAAGGATCCTGATCCCATACACAAGACAACAAATAGCTGATTTTCTGGGACTTAGGGTGGAAACCGTGATCAGGACACTCATAAAAATGGAAGAAGAAGGCAAGGTAGAGATTATAAAGCACAAACTGTATTATTAGCAAATGGAACTGAATAAAAAAGACTTTTTTATCAAGGCAGGCATTGTCAATCTCACCATAGTGGCACTCATTGGCACCCTGATGAGATATAAAATCGGCTTCGAATTCCCATTTTTCAACCAGAAAAACCTTCTTCATGCTCACTCCCATTATGCATTTTCGGGATGGGTTACACACATTCTGTTTACTTTGATGGTCATTTACCTGGGCGACCACATCAGAAGTGTTTCCCTCTATTACCGTCTTTTAACTGCCAATTTGATCTGTGCCGCCGGCATGCTGGTGTCATTTACCATACAGGGGTACGGGGCAGTGTCCATCTTTTTTTCGACCCTATCCATTTTGACAGGGTATTGTTTTGCCTACTTTTATGTAAATGACCTTAAAACCAAGCCGAATCACCCTTCCAAACCCTGGTTTAAGGCTGCATTGTTTTTTAATGTCCTCTCATCGCTTGGCACATTTTATCTCGCCTATATGATGGTAACAAAAAATCTGCAGCAACATGCCTATCTGGGCAGTGTGTACTTTTTTCTGCATTTCCAGTACAGCGGATGGTTTTTCTTTGCCATAGTGGGCCTCGTCATTGACAGATTCTCCGGTTTCAAAAATTTTCACTATCAGCCGGCGATGTTTAAATATTTTGCTGCCGCTTGCATTCCGGCTTACTTTCTATCCATCCTTTGGGCTAAGTTACCCTGGTACCTGTATATCCTGCCAGTATTTGCCGTAATCCTGCAACTCCTGGGACTGCTGATGCTGGTAAAAATGGTTTTGAGACACCTTTTCCAAATAAGGTCAGAGTGGCCCTTTGCTGTGAAATGGCTTTTGGGCCTTGCTTTCCTTGCATTGGTGATTAAACTGATGCTTCAGGCGGGCAGTGTATTTCCGGAGATCAGCAAACTTGCTTTCGGGTTCAGGTCGATAGTAATCGCATATCTGCACCTTGTTCTTCTGGCATTTACAACCTTATTTTTATTGGGCTACCTTCTATTGTGTGGTCACTTGCCCTACGGTAAAAGATCAGTATTTGCCTTGGTGGCCATCAGTGCGGGAGTTTTTGCCAATGAATTTGTCCTGATGGTTCAGGGTGTTGCATCCTTTGGTTATATTTTGATCCCCTATTTAAATGAAACACTTTTTGGCATCAGCCTTCTGATCCTGTTAAGTCTGGTTTTACTGTTGTCGGCCTTTAAAAAAACATAGAAAAGGACTTTTATGATTGTACGCATAAAATAGTTTTAAACTTCAGGATTACTTTGTGGCATAAAATTCAACAAATCATGACACGAATAATCTTAACTTTTTTGGTATTTGCCTTTGCACTTTCATCATGTAAATCTCCGGCAAATGAAACACCTGCAACACCCGCATCTAATGTCTCAGCGGCAGCAGATGGTGTAGGACAGTCTAATGTGAAAGATGATACTTCCAATCCAAACATTGTTCAGGTAGCGGTAGGAAGCAAGGATCATACTACATTAGTCACAGCAGTAAAGGCCGGAGGGCTTGTAGACGCTTTGTCTAATGCCGGGCCATTTACGGTCTTTGCCCCGACAAATGCCGCTTTTGAAAAATTGCCTGCGGGCACTGTTGAAGGTTTGTTAAAGCCTGAAAAAAAGGCAGACCTGGTCAATATCCTGGAGTATCACACCTATGTTGGTGCACTTAAACCCGAGTATTTTCAGGATGGACAATCTTATGAACAGGTCAATGGTAAAAAGGTAAACATCACTGTCAAAGACGGCAAAAAGTATGTCAACGGATCAGAAATCGTTGCATCCATTCAGACATCAAATGGTTGGATTCATGTAATAGGTGATGTTTTATTACCAAAATAATTTCTTTCTACGCTTCTATATAAAATACTAGTGTAAAGCCTTGAGATAATTTTTTCAAGGCTTTTTTTATTGACTACAAATTAAGTTCCCAATATCTTTGTAACCATTATAGTAGCTATATTCTTAGCTCTTTCTTTGAGAAGGTCGGCATTCTCACCATTATATCTTGAATCAATAGTCTTATTGAAGAGCTCTACCCACCTATCAAAGTGCATTTGATTCATAGGATGACGAGCATGAACTGCCTGATGCTTTGCCATGGGGTTTGAAATCACTATGCCACTCCAGATACTCTTTTCAATCCTTCTAACCATAGTTGATGATACTTATACATACGATTGGGAAATACCCTTATCATTTAATCACTTAGATCCAATGGTTGGATTTCTTGTAATCGGTAATGTATTGCTTTCTAAAAAAATGGAAAGACAATTTATTGGTAAATAATTGATTAGTCTTGATGACAATCATTTTTTAAAGGCTT
>JAGVTV010000014.1 GCA_019136675.1 Bacteroidota bacterium | reverse complement strand
TTATCATCAAGGTAGGCCTGGATGAAGTTGTTAAGGAAGTCGATGGTCAGCCTCCTGTTTTCTCCGGTGAAAAGCAGGTTGATGAGAGATGACCTGATGCTTACGGGCTCAACCTTAAGTCTCTTCAGGTATGATTTGGTAAGCTGGTCGAGGTGATAAAACACGAAAGAGAACTCTGTCTCCTTTGCCAGTTGCTGGTTATAAATTTCCTTGTTAAGAGCGATTGAAAACTTGAAATTGAACGAAGAAATCGTCTCGTTGAAGCGGCAGATGGTATCAAGGTGGAAAATATTCTTGTCACTTACAACGGCATTGTCAATATAATTGTAATAGGCCACTTCATCCTCCGAGGCAGTCAGCCTGTAAGTCTGATCATCCAGGATGTCTATTTCGAATCTGGCATTGATCGGCTGGATATGAGATTTGTCGATGCTGACTGTATAGGGATTGCCCAGATAGACCTGTGTCGGTTTGCGGAACAGACTGTTTTTCCCTGCGAAATATCCTATTTCAAGGTTGAGGTTCCTGATCGTGGTGGCAGCAAGGCTGAATGAGTTCAGGCTGTTGATGTCATTTTCCAGGTTTCGCGATTCAGCCAGGGCTCCGAGACCACTGAAAAGGTCATTTGAACCAAGCATGGATGAGCGCTTATCTTCCACCGGGCCTATCACAGAATTTACCTGGTAGACAGTGGGAGAGAACTTGTTCACCAGGAATGCAATCAGGAGGCAGATGAAGAAACTGGCGATGTAGAAATACTTGTATGATAAAGCCTCTGTTATAAATTCCTTGATGTTGAAGGCTTCGCTCTGGGAGTCATTTTGATTATTTGTCATCCGAAGGGTATAGTTTAGAATCTTAAACCTGCGAAAAGAAGCACTGCAATTGCAGTGGATATAGTTGACAAGATTGTCGTATAAGTTATATTGGAATAGCTGGTTGAGATGGCATTCAGAGGCTCCACAATTAGCACATCGTTTGGCATCACATAATAATAGCTCTTGTTGGAGATCTTTGAATCGGAAAGGTTAAGCTTGTAGTGCATTACCTTACCGTCCTCGTTCCGTACGAGGATCACCTTTTTACGGTCACCGTAGCGTGTTATGCCACCTCCGAGACCCAAAGCCTCATATATATTGAGTTTATCCTGAGAGAATGAATAAACTCCCTGCCTCTGAACTTCGCCCATTACAGTCACCTGGTTATCTACGTATTTTACTATGATTGATGTCTGGGGCACGTAGTCGCTGAGGGCTTTTTGGATCCTGTCTGCGGCTTCGGCTGTAGTCAGGTCAACAACGTTGATTTTCCCGACAAAGGGGAAATTGATATTTCCTTCCTCGTCAACCAGGTACCCGATAAGACCGGCCATATTACCATATGAGCCCATCCTGAGCTCGTCGGATGCATTGAAGATCTGGTTTGTCTGAAGATCAATGCTAAGTACCCTGACATATAGTTTGTCAAATGGTTTGATCAGTTTCTGTGTTCTGGGGTTGACTGTGGGCTGATCAAGGTCCTCCATATCATTGAAATAGCTCAGTTGAGTGGTTGGAACACATGATACTGCCATTATTGCGATGGCCAGTGTTATCAGCGAGGATCTCAGAAATGCACTTTTATTTATTCCCATTTTATTCTGGTTGATTTGTTAAAGTCCTGTTTTATGGAATATGGTTTTAACTGTTTTCAGCAAAATTACGAAATCAAGTCGCAGTGACCAATTGTCAATATAGGCCAGGTCAAGTTCCATCCATTTTTCGAATTTAATACTATTTCTGTCAGGTTTGACCTGCCAGAAGCATGATAATCCCGGCTTGACCGAAAGGCGCCTTAGCTGCCAGCGCTCGTACTGGGTGGTCTCCTCCGGCAGAGGTGGACGGGGACCTATCAATGACATCTCGCCTTTAAGTACGTTGAAAAGCTGCGGGAGCTCATCCAGTCCGGTCTTCCTGAGAAATTTTCCAATTTTCGTTACCCTTGGATCATCTGCAATCTTAAACGCCGGACCGTCTGCTTCGTTCAGTTCCTCAAGCTCTTTTCTCATCTCATCGGCGTTAGCCACCATTGTACGGAATTTGAACAGTTCAAACTGTCTTCCCCTGAGTCCCACCCTTGGCTGTTTGTAAACCACCGGACCGGCAGAACTGAGCTTGATCAGGATTGCCATCATGATCATCAGTGGGGACAAAACAATTATACCAAGCAATGAGCCAAAGATATCCATGATCTTCTTGACTCCCAGGGCGTATGTGTTATGCGGGACGTTAATAAAGGTGAGAAACTTGTAGTTGGCAATTTCCCTTTTTACAGCATTTGAAAGGGTGAGTTTCTCATCCCGGTACATTACGCTGAAGACAACGCCAAGTTCCTCGCAGGAGCGGACGATCTTCCTGATTTCAGAGGGAAGGACTTTGCTTTTTGTATATAGTACCTCGTCTATCATATCCACTTCCATAAGGTCATTCAGAACCTCGATGAAGTCCTCGGGGAGGATGATGATTGTCTCTTCATACTTCTTTCGGATTGCCTCGGAGCTGGTGAAGAGTGCAACAATCTTGTAGCCCCACTCCTTATGTTCAAGCATGCTCTCTATAAAAGGAAGAGAAGAGGTGTCGGCAATAAGTACCACATTCAGGTAGTTGAACCCTTTTGACCGGTATCGCTTGAACACCGTGTACTCCATCATTCGGAGTGTAAACAGGAAAAGGAATCCGAAAACCGGAATCAGAATGATGAATGTTCTGGAGACTGTATAGAGCTTGAAGATGAAGTAAAGCAATATGAGCAGCATGAAAATGGCTCCGGCAGAAAGGAAGTATTCCCAGAATATGGCTGTGTATTGCTTGGTTCGGGGTATTTCCGTCGCTTTGAGCAGGTACATGGCCAGCAGCCAGAGTGGTGTAATGCCCGCGAAGAGAAGCAGAAACCGTTGGTCAAGGAAAAAGAAGTAACCTCTGTCGGCTCCGGAGTACACAATCAGGTATGCGCATTCGAACGCCACGAAAATGGCCAGAATATCGAGTGCCCCAAGTATTAAATTGAGGAGTTTCCATTTCTTGAGAAACGGAATAATGTGCAAACGATATAATGTACTGAAAATATCCATCAGCAGTTCTTCAATTTTAGTCAGCCTCTGAAACCTGGTTTACTGTTAAACGGCGTTGTATCGGCTTTTAGTCTGTATGACAGCAGGAATGTTCTTCTGTCTGCAAAAACATTGTTTTGCCGGTTTCACAGGCTTCAGAAATTCACGGTAAAGGTACATTTAATCAGCAGGGGAGCAAGCTCAGATAGAGTGGAGCAGTGACTGATTTCAGATTGAAAAAAGCCCGGATAATGCCGTTGGTCATTTTTGTGGACCATTTGGCATTCAGACAGGTCATTTTGGTCAAAACGATGACTTTTTTATTAAGATTGGAACCATCACTGGCGGGATGATCAGGAGGATGTATGTAAGTAAATGATAAACAGAGAATAACAGGCTTGAATTGCCAGATTATTCTTCAAATTTACTTTAGACCGGATTTGACGAAACATATAATAAGCGGGACTAAAAAACGCCTGCTGCACTGATATATGTTTTCTTAATCGGTTTTGCCGGCCTATTTGAACAACTCCGGATCAGTTGAACGGACGTTGTTTTTGAAGGCTACTACGAATGCCTGGCTGTATCCATTCTGGCGGCATGTATTCTGTAACCGCATTGCTTCCTGGAGGTTGGCAAACTCACCGATGGTGGTTCTGTATCCGCCTTTGTACAGGTACTCGAATGACTTGTAGCCCTTACCGGCAACGGTGATGTTCTGGCTGCCGACCGGCTTTGTATTGGCTATGATCTGGACCCTGTAGACTACCTGGTCCTTCTTTGTTTCGGATGATTGAGTTGCAGGAGCTGATTTGGCAGTGGCCGTTGTCTCCTTCTTTAGTTCTGATGTTGGGATTGTAGTTGCTGGCTTTGGTTGTGGAGCCACTTCATTTTT
>JAGVTV010000153.1 GCA_019136675.1 Bacteroidota bacterium | reverse complement strand
GGCAGGGATTCCGGTAATCCGATTTTCATCAATCTCGATGACGGCAAATCTGTACACATTGCGGATAGCCGCCCTGCTGTTAAAGTGTACCAATAGCTCAAGCATAGCAAGGGCTCTTGATTCACTGGTATACAGGGCAGCCACTCCCACCCTGTTCCATCTGCCTCCGTACTGCTTAGCACGTGTACCGCTGAGATCTTTAATATACTCAGCTCTCGATACCCTGTATAAAAGCATCAGGCAAAAATACCGTGCTCTATCCGGCCAAGGATCTGCTCCAGAACCATAAACCCAAATGGAGTATCCAGATAACTGAGTGGAGACTTGTCATCCAGCTCTGCAACAGGGATCCTGAGCCATTCATTAAAACTGTGCTGATCGCCAAACACCTCAATGCCGTGGCCGTTAAGAAGCTCAAGGCTGATGACCTTTGCAGACTGATCGGCATCCAGGACCTGATCGGCATCATACCTCTGCAGCGTACGGAGCGAAACATTAAGGACCGTAGCCAGCTCCTGCATGGAAAACCCCATCCTCGCTCCCAACTCGAGGAAATAACCCGTCTTAATGCCAGCCCGTGCCGTCCTTATCACACCTAAACCTACACTGCCAGAAACCAGCTTTAGTGGAGAAAGGGCATATGCCACAGCAGCCTCAGACGCGATAAGAGGCGGCTTTTTTGAAGATTTATAAGCTTTCATACTATCAGTATTTTGTCACAAATATAATGTCATTTGTCCGAATATGCAAGTTTTATATCAAAAAAATTCACATCAGGGAGATAATTTACAAAAAGTCATTTCGAATACCTGTTAAAATACTTGTCCGTTGGCCCAAAGTCGAAATGGCCATCCAGCAAGGAATCAGCTTTATGCACTAATTGGAAGTGCTTGTCAATGACCATAAAATCTCAAAATATATTATCGTTATTGTTTAGATATCTTTTAAAAAATTCTGAACCCCATACTTAAGACTGCCCCAAATCATATGATATATTGAGTTGAGTCATATTAATTTATTTTATAAAATCTGAAAATTTGCTTTACAGTAATAAAGGAGAAAATGAAGCACCATTTTACAGAACCTCCCAAAACCCGCCTGCTCAATAATCTATGGGAACTCCAGTTAAGTCAGGGTTATATTTCAGAAAAAGACATTGCTGACCTGGCAAAATTGTATAATGTTTCGGAAATAGAAGTGGAAGGTGTGGTAACATTTTATCATTTTTTCCATCAGAAGCCTACCGGTAAAAACACCATTTACCTGAATGACTCCATAGTCTCTGAATTTAAAGGTTTTGACAGGATCAGAGAAACCTTTGAAAGGGAAACCTATACATCATTTGATTCTGTGGACCGATCAGGTACGTTTGGTTTGTTTACCACACCCTGTATAGGCCTCAGTGACCAGGAACCGGCAGCCCTGATCAATTTCCATCCTTTCACCCACCTCAATTCTATGAAAGTCAAGGAAATTATTCAAAGGCTCAAAAAAGGCGATGACCCGGCCACCTTCTGCGATGATCCTGCTGACAATATAAGGTATACCCCCGCCAACGGAAAGACAGTATTTTTCAGAGACTTTACACCCGGCACACCTTTAATAAAAGCCAAAGACCTCGGAAGCGATAAAGTGCTTGAATCACTCAAAAAATCTGAACTCTCAGGACGCGGAGGTGCCTTCTTTCCCACCTGGAAAAAATGGCAGTCAGCAAGATTACAACCCGCCTTATCGAAATTTGTGGTCTGCAACGCTGATGAGGGCGAACCCGGAACTTTTAAGGACAGAGTCTTAATGCATAGCAGGCCGGAATCATTGATCGAAGGCATGATGATTTGCGGATTTACGATAGGAGCAGAATACGGAATCATTTACCTGCGTGGTGAGTATCGCTGGCTCAGACCCAAACTGGAACAAGCCATTGATGGTTACAGGACCAAGGGACTTCTCGGCAAAAATTGCTGCGGAATCAAGGACTTTAATTTTGACATCAGGATTCAGACAGGTGCGGGCTCCTACGTATGCGGAGAGGAAACAGCCCTTCTCGAATCTCTGGAAGGAAATCGCGGAGAGCCACGTACCAAATGGTTTTTCCCCGTCGAAAAAGGCTATCTTCAGCAGCCTACCGTCGTCAACAACGTAGAAACCTTCTGTGCAATAACACATATCATCGACATCGGCACCGACACATACAACAGTCTCGGCATTCCGGGGTCACCCGGTACAAAACTGATAAGTGTGTCGGGAGACTGCAGACTTCCGGGTATTTTTGAGATCGAATGGGGCATGACAGTGGCTGAGTTGCTCGAACTGTGCGAAGCCGAAAATCCGCATTACATCCAGGTAAGCGGTCCGTCGGGCGAATGCATTTCCATCCGCGAAAAATACAGGCGAATATCCATGCTGGACCTGCTCTCAACAAAAGACATACGGTGCGGAGGATCATTTATGATATTTAATCGGGACAGGGATATTGTAAGAATCCTCATGAACTTTGCCAATTTTTTCAAACAGGAATCATGCGGTATTTGTACTCCTTGCAGAGCAGGCAATTTTATCCTGCAAAGGAAACTTGAAAAACTCGAACACGGCCTTGCCATACCTTCGGACATCATAGAATTAAAGGCATGGGCAAACCTGATGAAAATGACGAGCCGGTGCGGACTCGGAAAAACAGCACCTAACAGCCTTATTACAGCCCTGGAAAAATTTCCGGAGGTATTTGAAGAAAAACTGGACAAGACCTACAACGGACTGAGTCGAAAATTTGACATGGAAACTGCAACCCGAGATTACGAATCTTATAAATCCTGACCGTCATGTCTGAAAAAGTTAAAATCCATATCGACGGAAAAGAGATCACCACCGAAAAAGGACGAAACCTGATGCTTGTGGCAAAGGAGAACGGAATCTTCATCCCTTCGCTGTGCTACTACGAACACATAGACCCTCCGCTGGGTAGTTGCAGAGTATGTACCTGCAAAATCAATGGTAAGTTTGGCCCGGCGTGCACCGAAAAGGTGGAAGATGGACTGGAAGTAGAAGTTAATACTGAGATGCTCAGGGATACAAGAAAAGCCCTGGTGGAAATGATGTTTGCTGAGGGAAACCATGTATGCCCCGCCTGTGAAAAAAGCGGAGAATGCGACCTCCAGCACATGGGGTATGAGTTGGGTATCTCTTCGATCCGTTTCCCTCATTTGTTTAAGGACAGGGTGATCGACTATAAACCCAGCCGGATCGTCATGGAGCATAACCGCTGTATCAAATGCCTGCGTTGTGTGGTGGATGTGCTGACTAACGATGGCAAAAGAGTGTTTAATTATCAGGACCGAGGCAATGAAACCTTTGTTGGAGTGGATTACACACAGGAGGCAAGGCTTTCAGACGAAGAGGTACTGCGAGCTATGAAGATCTGTCCGACAGGAGCCATTATAGTACGAGGGGTAAGTTTGTCAGAACCTTTTGGTGAAAGAAAATTTGACCACAGTACAGCCTCTGTTAACAAAACCACACATCCCATAAAGGAATTGCAAAATTCAAAGCCAAGAGAAAAGAAGAGAATAGCAACCGTGTCCCTTGCCGGATGCTTCGGCTGCCACATGTCCATGCTTGATATTGACACCGACCTGCTTGATGTCATCGAACTGGTCTCCTTTGACAAATCACCGCTTACAGATATCAAGGAATTTTCAAACAGGTGCCATATAGGTTTGATAGAAGGCGGATGCTGCAACTCCGAAAATATAGAAACCCTCAGAAAATTCAGGGAACACTGCGATATTCTGGTAGCTATGGGCGAATGTGCCGTATGGGGAGGGTTGCCATCCATGCGTAATTCCATACCTCTTGGCGAATGTCTCGAAGAAGCCTACCTAAACAGCGTAACTAACGACATATCAAGCCAGGTTATCCCCTATCACGAAGACCTGCCAAAAATCCTGGACAAGGTTTACGGCTGCAATGATATCGTCAAGATAGACTACTTCATACCAGGATGCCCACCGGATGCAAGTCATATCTGGAAAGTGGTCAAAAACCTACTTTGGGGTGACGAATATAGCATCCTCTATTCCGAATTTAAATACGACTGAACACCATGAGCAGAAAGATAACCATTGATCCGGTAACGAGAGTAGAAGGACACGGACGGGTCACCATCCATCTGGACGACTACGGTCAAGTCAGAGACTCCTTTTTTCACATTGTCGAATTTAGAGGATTCGAACGCTTTGTCCAGGGCCATCCTTACTGGGAGGCTCCGGTTCTGGTCCAACGGCTGTGCGGCATATGTCCGGTAAGCCACCACCTCGCCGCGGCCAAAGCCATTGATCAGATCGTCGGTGTCCAACCCGAAAACCTCACTCCTACTGCCAGCAAACTAAGGCGGCTGCTGCACTATGCTCAGGTTTTCCAGTCACACGCCCTGCATTTTTTTTATCTGGCATCTCCTGACCTGCTGTTTGGCGTAGATGCTCCGGTAGAAAAAAGAAATGTAGTGGCCGTTGCCGTCGAAAACAGGGAACTGGCTATAAAGGGCATCACGATGCGTAAGTTTGGTCAAGAGGTAATAAAGGCAGTGGCCGGCAAAAAAATCCACGGCATCCTCGCTACTCCGGGAGGCGTGCATAATAGTCTAAGTACGGCAGAAAGGGATTACTTCCTTGACGGCAAGGAAATAGAAAATGTGGACAAAATGATCGAATGGTCAGAGGAAATGGTTGCCTTTATCGCCGCTTATCATGAAACCAACCGCAAGCTACTGGATGAGTTCGCCTGGTTTCCATCCGGGCACCTGAGTATGACTAACAGCGAAGGAGGCATGGAACTGTACCACGGAACCCTCAGAGCCATTGATATGGATGGCAATATTACCCTGCATGATGTCCCTACCGATGATTACGAAAAGTATTTTTCTGAGGCTGTAGCCCAATGGTCCTATATGAAATTCCCCTACCTTAAGCACCTCGGTCGGGAAAAAGGATGGAATCGGGTAGGTCCGATAGCCAGAATGAATGTATGCACTTTCATACCTACTCCATTGGCCGAAAAGGCCCGAAAAGAATATTTTTCCTTTGCAGGGCATAAAGTGGTCAACAGCACCATGTATTCTCACTGGGCAAGGCTGATAGAAATGCTGCATTGTGCCGAAGAGATGAAAATCCTGCTCCATGACGCCGATATCCTTAAAAACGACCTGGAGACCAAAGGTATTCAGACCAATAAAGGCATTGGAATCATCGAAGCACCGAGGGGCACCCTTACTCACCACTACGAGGTAGACGACAAGGGTAGAATCACCAAATGCAACCTGATAGTCTCCACTACACATAATAATGACGCCATGAACCATGCTGTCAGATGGGTAGCAGATCACGTCATAAACCGCAAGGGCACCATCACAGACAATATGCTTAATCAGGTCGAAGTGGCCATACGGGCTTATGACCCCTGCCTGAGTTGTGCCACCCAGGCATTGGGAAAGATGCCGCTGAAAGCCGAATTGTATGATGCCGCCGGAAACCTGCTGGATGAAAAATACAAAAACTGACAGGTCATCCATCCTGGTGTTGGGCATAGGCAATACAGGAAGGGCGGATGACGGCCTTGGATGGAAATTTCTGGATGAACTATCTACCAGCCCGGCAGAAGATCTTACGGTTGAATACAGATACCAGCTGCAGATAGAAGACAGCGAACTGGTGAGCCAGTACCAAACTGTTTTTTTTGTTGACGCCTCCCATACCAGGATACAGGACGGTTTTTCAATAATGCCGGCAACTCCTGCAGCTTATTATCATTTTTCGTCACATGCACAGAATCCGGAGACCATATTGTATCTGGCAAAAACCATTTATAATAAATGCCCCAAAGCTTTTACAGTGGCCATTGCAGGACAGAAATGGGGTTTGAAACAGGGATTGAGCAAGGCAGCATCAGATAACCTCAGGAAGGCCCTCGACGGATTCCATGCAATAATCACTTCAGGGGCCTGAGGTCTTGTTGCACTTCCTTTTGATAAACCCGGATATAATCCACTTCCATAAAATTGGGCCAAACGACCTTTTTATCCTTAAATTTTTTGCACACAGACTGGGATGCAATTACCTGAACAGGTTCGCCGTCATTTGGAAATGCAGCTTCCGTCAGGTACCTGTCCGGACCGAGGTTGCATGTATTGATCGGCCTGCCCTTGATATCGTAGTAGCGTGGAATATACCGTATCATGATACCATCTATGTAGTATTTAATCATGTGGGGTTCGTACTCCAGGGTAAAAGTGTGAAAATCTTCCGAAAAGTCAATGCCAAAGTCTACGATCCTTGTCTGGCTTGAATAACAGGGTGCTCCCCGGCTAACTTTTTTCTGATCAGGACATTCAGATTTCCACCATTTGTGGATGCTGAATTCAGGTTTACGCGGTCCCCGGCAAATAAATTCAAAAACATCAAATTCCGTACTCCAGCCAAAAACCCAGAAAGCAGGCCATTGGTGTTTGCCCTTGGGCAGTTTGCATCGTATCTCGTATTTGGAATAGGTCGTAAAAGCCTGTTTGCTGTGGACCATTCCGGAAGTATAACCATATTCGGCACCAAACCAGTTTGAAGTTTCCCGAGCCGATTTCAGAGTTAGAAACCCGTTTTCAACTTTCACATTTTGTTCCCTGTAAACATTGGCTGAAGTGTGGGTACGGCAAAATGCACATGAATCAGGTCTTGTTTCAGGGCCGTACGGATAAAAGGTGTACCATTTTGTTGTATCCAGCGTATTTCCCTCAAATTCATCCTGAAAAACAAGTTTGTATTCTCCTTTTTGACATTCGACAGGATGGTTCAAATCAACAATGATTTTTGTACCCTGACCAGACAGTGTAAGAGTAAAAAAGACGGATAATTTCAGAACAACAAAAATCTTCAACATATTTGCCTTTGTTTTTAAAATCCAAAGCGGTCAACAAATCAAATGTATAACAAATTTGACAATCCTTCAGAAAACCTTGCTTTGATACCGTCCATTTTTTACCAAACCGATGACGTGGTATCCATGGCCAGGAAACTTCTTGGCAAAACCGTGCTAACAAGAACTCCGCAGGGAATTTGCACAGCCATGATTGTCGAAACTGAAGCATATCGCGGGCCTGACGACAGAGGCTGCCATGCATACGGAGGCAGATACACAGAAAGAACCAAAACTATGTACATGCAGGGAGGCACTGCCTATGTCTATATGTGTTATGGCATACATCCTATGTTAAATGTGGTCACGGGCCCGGAAGGTCATGCACATGCCGTGCTCATACGTGCCGTACAACCCCTTGACGGAATAGAACTGATGAAGATACGCAGGCAAACAGATGTGATTGAATCCCTTACCAGCGGTCCGGGCAAACTAACCGTAGCCATGGGTATTACGAGACATATGGACGGCGTCAGCTTGTTTGACACTCACAGTCCTGTGATTATCCTGGACAATTCCGATACAATTGATAATACAAATATAGTGGAGGGACCTCGGGTGGGCATGAGCAAACATGTAGGAAGCTGTTCCCACAGGCCATGGAGGTTTTATCTGAAGGGAAACCCTTTTGTCAGCAAACCACTCAAAGTAGACTATACAGGCAAGTGGTAATAAAAAAAAAACCGATGGTTCGTTAGTTCCACCGGTTTCTATTGAGTATACAAAGGTCTTCCTGATTTTATCTGTTACGAAGTGACGTAAGGAAATTATTCAACTCATCTATAGAGTAAAACAATACTTCTCTCGGCTTGGAGCCCTGTGCGGGCCCTACGATGCCAAGTTGCTCCATCTGGTCCATGATCCTTCCTGCCCGGTTGTATCCCAGTTGCATCTTGCGTTGAATCAACGAGGTGGATCCGTGCTGTGAGGCTATGACAAGGCGTGCGGCTTCGTCAAAGTTTTCGTCAAGGTCAGATATCTTGAGGTCTGAATTTCCGGCAGCCCCGTCATCATCACCCTTGTATTCAGGCAAATAAAACGGCTCAGGAAATCCGGGCTGGTCAGCTATATGCTTGATGACGCTTTCCACTTCCGGTGTATCCACAAATGCACACTGGAGCCTTACATTATTACTGCCTACGGACAGAAGCATATCACCGCTACCTATAAGCTGGTCTGCACCTCCGGAATCAAGGATCGTTCGTGAGTCAATTTTAGAGGTCACCTTAAAGGCAAGCCTTGCCGGGAAATTAGCCTTGATGATACCTGTGATAATATTGACCGATGGCCTCTGCGTGGCAATAATGAGATGGATACCTATCGCCCTGGCAAGCTGTGCAAGCCTGGCTATCGGCAATTCCACTTCTTTGCCGGCAGTCATGATAAGGTCTGCAAATTCGTCTATGACAAGTACAATATACGGCAGGAATTTATGCCCTTCTTTGGGACTCAGCTTCCTCTCCATAAATTTTTCATTGTATTCATTGAGATTACGTACCCTGGCCTTTTTGAGGAGGTCATACCTTGCATCCATCTCGATACAAAGGGAGTTCAATGTATTGATCACTTTGCTTGTCTCTGTAATGATGGGCTCATCCTGATCCGGCAGAAATGCCAGGTAATGCTGGTCAAGATGTCCGTACGGAAACAGTTCAACCTTCTTAGGGTCTATCAGGACAAGTTTTACCTGAGAAGGGTGTTTTTTATAGAGTAAAGACATCAAAATGGCGTTAATACCCACTGACTTTCCCTGGCCTGTGGCACCGGCTACCAGCAAGTGCGGCATTTTGGCAAGATCGGCCACAAAAACTTCGTTGGAAATGGTTTTACCCAGGGC
The DNA here is from genome assembly GCA_019136675.1 of Bacteroidota bacterium. Classification (GTDB taxonomy): domain Bacteria; phylum Bacteroidota; class Bacteroidia; order Chitinophagales; family Saprospiraceae; genus OLB9. The sequence goes on along the minus strand of JAGVTV010000153.1, from coordinate 11,088 downwards.
TATCGGCAGGGCCATCTTTGTGTCCCGAAACTTTTCCGATTGGATCAATTCCTTGAGTGAGACGATCTGCTTGTTTTTATTCGGTACTTCTATCCCTATCGTACCCTTGCCGGGAATCGGGGCAATGATACGGATACCCAGGGCCGAAAGGCTGAGAGCTATGTCATCTTCGAGATTTTTTATCTTGGAAATCTTAACCCCGGGTGCCGGTACAATCTCGTACAGTGTCACGGTAGGGCCAATGGTAGCACGGATCTTGGTGATCTCTATTTTGTAATTGAGTAGAGTGGCGATGATCTGGTCCTTATTGGCTTCAAGCTCAGCCCGGTCTACCTCCACCTTTTTATCTGCATAATCGAGCAGCAGTTCCGGTACAGGCATCCTGAACCTCGATAGATCAGCGGTAGGGTCATAGGGCTCGAGGTCATCCTCTTGCTTAATGGCTTCGATTTGTGTTTCCGGAGCTATAGGCACCTGTGCCAAAACCGGCCCCGTGACCTCCAGGTCTTCCTCTTCCTTGATATATGGTTCGTCCATTTCAAGCTCCAGTTGCGTGGGTGGTCCTGCCACGGTCGCTTTGTATCCCGTATCCGGCAAATCAAAATCCAACTCATTGGCAATGTCCGTCTCCTTATTTCCTGCATCTACCTTAACTGCTGCCGGCCTGGAAGTGGGCCTCAAAGATTTGAGGAATAACTCCTCCACGTCATCGTCATCTAGCTTTCGCTCCGGCCTGGCCTGTGGCTTTACGGGAGCTATGTCACTGTCCTCCATACCCCTGAAGAAATCTCTGCTGATAGTCGGAAGGCTTACTCCGTCCAGCGGATTGCTGAAGGTTAGGTTATCGAAATTGGGATTGACACGCCACATGATGTAAGCACCCATGGTAAAGAGTAACAGAAAAAACAATCCTATCTGCCCTACAAAATTGGTAAGCCAGAAACAGGTGCTCTCGCCGAATGCTCCGCCCCAGGCAAACTCCGATTTCCTGAAGACAAACTCCAGTAGCAGAGAGAAAAAGGCCATGATCACCAGCGAATTACGGGCAAAAATAAGAAAAGGTATAAGTGACCTCCTTCTGACCAGGTCAAATCCCAGTCTGACCATCAACACAATGACCACAATGGAGGGAAATCCAAAACCCCAGTAAAAAAACATATTAGATACAATAGCTCCTAAGCGGCCCAACCAGTTTTTTACACTCAGGTCGCCCTGAAGCAACATTCCCCACGAAAATTTCAGAACTTTGTCCTGGTCATACTTCCATGTATAGAGATAGGACACAAATGCTATGGCAAGGTATATTGCCACCAAAACAAGGACAACTCCAAGGATCTTGGGAAGCCTCTCGTCTTTAAGATTAATGCGGAAACCTGAGCCGGATTTCGGTTTTTGTTTCTTGGACATAAAGCAATCGGTTTTTAAAATTAAATACTCCTGGTTTTTGAAAACTCACCCTTGCTCCCGGCACACTGAAACCCGACATTTCACAGGCAGAATTAGCCTCATTAGTATCCCGGGAAGACAAAGACAGGACAAAGATAAACACATTCTTTTTATATTATAATTATTTGTAATGTATTTTTACTGATATTTACAGTTAGTTACAATTTATATAAAATTATAATGTTTATATTATTAAAAATAAGTGTTTTATAAAATTATAAAATGTCAATATAAACATGAAGCTGAAAATTTTCTGTTAAAAGTCAAATTTGAGTATCTTTGCGTCTCCCCTGAAATGGCTTGTTTGCCTGATTCGGAGGCTTTTCCTGACCAAATTTTTTTTAAAGTATGAATGCCAAAATTTTTATCGCCGGCAGTGGAGGCATTGGCCAGGCTGCGGGCCTGATCTTAGCCCAATACAACCATTTTCCCTGCACCATTATATTTGGAGACATCTCCGAAGATGCCAATAAACTAGCTATTGATTTTGTCAGAGAGGGAGCTACCCACGAAGTGGACGTTGAATCTGTACTCATGCCGATGGATGGATCGACACCAGAGATGGACGCTATACTCAAAAAATGCGACATCATCCTGGACTGCCTGCCCGGTAATCAGGCTCCGCGTATGGCAGGTCTGGCAAGACAGCATCAGTGCCACTACGCCAATCTGACAGAATATGTGCAGGAAACAAAAGACATCATAGAGATCAGCAAGGATGCAGACACCGCTTTTGTGTTGCAGACCGGCCTTGCCCCTGGATTTATCAATGTGCTTGCCCACAGGCTGTACGAAGAGTTTACGGAGGAGTTTGGTGTGGAGATCGTCAACAGCATGCACATGAAGGTTGGGGCCATCAGCAAAAACGCCCCTTCACCGCATTATTACGCCTTTACCTGGAGTCCTATAGGCGTGGCAACAGAATACATGAAGGATGCGGAGATTGTAAGGAACTTTAAAAAAATGAAAGTGCCTGCCCTGTCCGGTTTGGAAAGGATCATTATCGACGGAGATGAGTACGAGGACAATTTTACTTCAGGAGGTGCTGCGGATTTTCCGGATGCCTTTGCCGGTAAGGTCAAGGACCTGGACTACAAGACGCTGAGGTATCCCGGTCATTACCAGTGGGTAAAAAACAGCCTGTCCACCATTACAAACAGCGAAAACAGAATCAAGGCTCTGGAAAATATCATGCTCGAAAACATACCGAGTGTGGAAGATGACATAGTCGTGGTGTATGCCTCTGTCGAGGGAAAAGACAATAACAACCGACTACGCAGGAAGGAAAGGTCCTACAAGGTTTTTCCGGGATATGTGGGTAAAAAACGTCTCAGGGCTATACAACTCACCACTGCGGCTCCTCTGTGCGAAGTAGCCCATATGTTGCTGCAAAACAAATGGAAAGGCACCATATTACAGAGCCAGTTGTCCACCCTTGACTTTCTCAACGGCCCGTTTGTCACCGGAGTGTACGGCAAATACGGAAAATAAAAGTCAGATACCTTTTACCTTGTAATGGTGGTCAGGGTCGTCTACCTTTACTATTTTAGAGTTGACGTAGTTATCCTCTACATATCCGTCTCTTAACTTGATGATGCGATGGGCATGGTCTGCTATGTCCGGTTCATGGGTGACCACGATGATGGTATTGCCGGCATCGTGCAGTTTTTCAAAAATGCCCATGATCTCCACGGAAGTTTTGGTATCCAGATTTCCTGTAGGTTCGTCGGCCAGGATGATGGCAGGATTATTAACCAGAGCCCTTGCGATCGCCACCCTTTGTCGCTGACCACCGGAAAGCTCGTTGGGTTTATGGCTTACCCTGTCTGTAAGGCCCACCTTACCCAGTGCCTCCATGGCCATTTTTTGTCTTGTGGTATTGTTGAGGCCGGCATACACCAGTGGCAGGGCTACATTCTCCAGTGCACTGAGCCTGGGCAGGAGATTAAATGTCTGAAAGACGAAGCCGATCTGCTTATTGCGGACCTCTGCCAGTTCTCCGTCTGACATGATGCTCACATCTATACCGTTTAAGACATAGGTGCCGGAGGTAGGGCTATCCAGGCAACCCAGTATATTCATAAGGGTAGACTTGCCTGAGCCGGACGGACCCATCAGTGCCACGTATTCATTTACATCAATGGTCATAGATATCGACCTGAGGGCATTGATTATTTCATCACCCATTCTGTAGACCTTGGAAATGTCTTCCAGAACAATCATATGTTGTAATTCCGTCATTCTATCACTTTTGGTACATAAAAATATGAACCCTGCACCCCTGGAGAGCCTTCGAGGATCTTTTCTGTGTCCGGGGATTGTCCTGCCTTGTCTTCTCTCCATACATTATGAACACCTGCCATGGACAAAAGTGGCTCGATACCTTCGGTGTCTACCTCACTGATCCTGCCAAACATTTCCACCACTGAGGCCAGGTTGTTTTTTATATTCTCTCTTTCACTCTCACTGAGCCTGAGCCTGGACAGGATTTCAAGCCGGGTGATCATGTCATCATTGATCTCCATCTGAATAACAATTGGACCGCTAAGATAAGTCCCTTGGATTAAAAACATTCAAAATTTAGACAATCTCAAGTTTTCTGCCGCCAAAAGCCGGTTATTTGCTTGTAATTTGTATTTTCGTGCCGATTTGATGTGACCTCAGGATCTGAATTGTCCCGGACCATCATGGAAGACGATATTTAAATGAACCAACCACTCTGCGGTCTATGCGAAAATTGAAACATGTCGCCATTGCAGGCAACATCGGTGCGGGAAAGACCACCCTCACAGAGCTCTTATCAAAACACTACGGATGGCAGGTTCAATACGAAGACACTACGCTCAATCCTTACCTCAGTGACTTTTATGACGACATGCACAGATGGTCGTTTAACCTTCAGATCTACTTCCTCAGCAGCCGCTACCAGCAGATCCTCCATATCAGGGCCGGTGAGGAGACTGTCATTCAGGACAGGACCATCTATGAGGACGCCAACATCTTTGCCCCAAACCTGCACGAGATGAATCTGATGTCATCCCGTGATTTTGCCAATTACTCTGAACTTTTTCGCATCATGTCCTCCCAAGTAGAGGCTCCGGACTTGCTTATCTACCTGCGAAGCAGCATACCCAAGCTGGTACACCACATCCATGTGCGTGGCAGAGACTATGAAGGCAACATGAGCCTGGATTATATCAAAAGGCTCAACGAAAGATACGAAGAATGGATCTCAGGATATAAGGAAGGGAACCTTCTCATTATTCAGAATGACAACCTTGATTTTAAAAACAATCCGGAAGATCTGGGTCTGATTATCGAAAAAGTGGATGCAGAGATACACGGACTTTTCTGAAAATAGCTGCTCAGTATGTACAGCGAAATAAGACAATATACCGACACGCACCATGTAACACTGGTGGCTGTGTCCAAGACAAGGACTGCGGATCAGATTTTAGCTCTGTATAACCTGGGGCAAAGGGATTTTGGCGAAAACCGTGTGCAGGAACTTATGGACAAAAAAGATGCTCTGCCCTCAGATATACAATGGCACCTGATAGGACACCTGCAGAAAAACAAGGTCAGGTACATAGCTCCTTTTATTAGCATGATCCACTCCATTGACAGCCCTGAGTTGCTTGAAACTGTAGACCGGGAAGCAAAAAAAAACCAACGCACCATCGACGTGCTGCTGCAGTTTTACATAGCTTCGGAAGAAACAAAATTTGGAATGGAACTCAGTGAAGCCGCATCGCTGCTCGATTCGATCCGCTATAAAGCCCTGAAAAATGTCCGCATCTGCGGGGTAATGGGCATGGCAACCCTCACCGACGACATGGAAAAGGTAAGGCAGGAGTTCCGTCATCTCAGGCACATCTTCCATACCCTGAAAAAAGATTACTTTGCTGGTTCAGACCATTTTTCCCAGATATCCATGGGCATGTCTGGTGATTACAGGATTGCCATAGAGGAGGGGTCTACCATGGTAAGAATAGGCACAGCCTTGTTTAACTGACAGGGTTACTGCCAGCTTTACTCCTCTGAAATTATTTTGTATTCATCCGGGTCAAAAAGTCTTTGTACTCCATGGATTCCCGGAGCTTGCTCAGATCGGGTTCGTCAAGCATTAATTTGTAGTGATAAGCTTTGTCTTTTTCCAACGCTTTTTCAAGAAACCTGACGGCCATTTCATTTTCACCCTTCAGGGCAAAATACCTGGCCATACAAAACATAGCAGAGGCTTTCCCATAATCGCTATGAGCCATCTTAAGGGATAGTTGCAAAAGACTCAGGCCTGTTTCAAAATCTCCCGCATGAATCCTCATCATTCCTTTGGTCAATAGATAGTTGACGTCGTATTTATCGAGTACCAGCAAAGAATCAATCACAAGTTCCAATTCAGGATCTCTTTTCTTCCTGTATTTGCGAATGGTTTCCAGATAATACGATAAGGAAAAATTTTCCACATTGCTCCGCAACGGTTTTGAAGAGTATTTATAATAGTGCCTGATGACCTCATCTCCGTTTTTAGTGCCATAACATACCGGAATATAGTGCAGTCCTGAGCTTTCAAAACATACCGCCACCTTTCCTATGTCTGCTCCGGCCGGGTCAAAGGTCACCCATCCCATTTGAGGAAAATACACTTCAACCCAGTGATTGATATACAGCCATGAATCAAACTCCCTTTCTTCAAAGGTAAATCCACTCACAAACCTCGCAGGAATTCCGGAAGCTCTGCATAATGCGGTCATCAAAGCCGCATAGTCATAGGTGTGTCCTGATTTTTCACGGATGGCATGCAAGGCTCCGCCTCCAGGTATGTCTGTCGGTGTGAGATCCAGATCCTTTGTTTGTACCACTGCATCATAGATTTTTTGGACTTTTTCCAGTCTGGTATCCGCCTTCAGTGACCTTGCAAAATTAACTACCACCTCGTGTCCGGATTGGATTTTAGATTCTGGTTCAAGATGTCGGGCTGTATCGGGATCGGGAGGGTCAGCATATTTGTAAGTCATAAAATCACGCAGGTTATTTCTTCTGACGAGCAGGTTGGTGGTTATTACCGGTGGCTTTTTGAAAAAATCCTTACGTTTTATTATGTTCCAGAAAAAATAGATACCGTCGGGATCAGAAGAGATACTGTCCGGCTGCAATACGACCTGCCTGTCAGCCATTTTTACCGAAGGTCCGTCCGGTGTTGGAACCAGAATGGAAACACTCCCCCTGGATTTATTACTTTTTGACAGGTTATCTTCCATATAATGACGGATGGTAAACTGATCGAACTGTGCATTGACTGCAGTCTGCAGGTAACACACCAGGATAATTGCTGTAAATATTTTTTTCACATTCATATCTATAAATAACTTAATATTGGTGCGACCTTATACATAATACTTACCCCATCATAGCTTTACGATCTTGTAGGTCACAGGTCGGCCGTCGCCCCTCCTCAGTGTCAGGAAATACATGCCGGACCCCAGTGAAGACAGGTCCAGCACTGACAGCTCGCCGGTAGCATCCCACGTCAAAAGCTTCCTGCCTGCCTGGTCATGCAGGCTCACCTCACCCCTCTCCCGGCCGTCTATATACAGGTGGCCACTGGTAGGGTTAGGATACGGCGGTACCGGATGGGTATACCACCCGGGGGGAAATACATGTGAGATGCCCGGATCACATATCTCCTCATTGTCCATACGATACATGGGATATACAGGTACGGAGGCGTTACTATTAGGAAAAGGCAGCCGCAGACCCAGCTTCTCCAAGCCGCAGGCCTTGCCCTTCTCATCAGGATGGTGGATAATGCTCAGAGCCTCCCAGGCAAATCCTGACGTTATATAGATACGACAGTCAGGCCCCAGCAGGCTATTGGAAAAGGTGATCGGTATGCCATAGGTGGTGGGTATCCGCATAGTGTCTATCATCACCAGTCCTGAGGCCAGGTCATCAAGGGTGTGCTCCAGCTGGTACAGAGTATCACGGGCCGACAGATAGGCGTACCTGCCATTGGGGGATATACTGACACCTACAGAAGCCGAATATGGCGGAGGCGTATTGATGATCAGCTTGCGTGGCCTGGAAAACATACCCGTCTCACGGTCAAAGTCATAGGCATGTACCCCCATCCTCAGGTCATACCACAGATAGTGTCTGCCCGACGGGTCAAAGGCTGCCGCACCATTTATTTCCGGACCCTCTTGCCCTATGGTCTGCTTATGGTGCACCCGGGGCCCGAGGCTGTCTAATAGGATCATCGTGCATACAGGCTCTACTCGTGACCATACCGGCACCCACCACCCGGTGCCGTCAGCGGTCTTGCAGGCCGTGGCTTGATTCCAGGCAAGATCCGCTAATGATATCAGAGGGATATTTTTTTCTGATACCTTGCCCAGGCCTTCGTTTGCCCTCATGTCTATCACAGAGTACAGTTGGCTCCTTTTGGTTATATCATTGCCATTCTTTTGCCTGTGAAAAAGCACATACCGGCCCTGTCTGCCCGGGTATGGCACGGCAAAGATCACCTGGCTGGTGGGATAATAGGCCTGTGGTCCGGGTATGCAGTATGCAATGTGCCATGATCCCGGATTGAGGTTTTCACCATTGTCCATCACCTCGTGGCGGGCATTGATGACCGAGCATCCATTGGTATAAAACAACAGCTCACCACTCTCAGGATCACTTATGGCAGTACCCCCCAGCATATCATAGGCGATGGGATAGGGTGTGACAGAGGGTGGAGAATCATTAAAACGGATGATGCTGCCTTCTGCTTTATCTGGATAGGTATTGAGGCTGTAATCATAGCCCAGTACCCAGGTATAGTCATACTTCTGGCCCACCCCATCCGCCAGCCATAGAGCCAGGAAGGCTCCCAGGCACCACCTTACCCCGGACACTACGATCATAGCTTTACGATCTTGTAGGTCACAGGTCGGCCGTCGCCCCTCCTCAGTGTCAGGAAATACATGCCGGACCCCAGTGAGGTTTTCATATTAATAATTTTTATTTATAGATAAATTTACAACTTCATAATCTTGCAAATTACATAGATTATTTGTAAAAATGCAAGTAAATAGACAAAAAAATGAAAAAATCATTCCTTAACATACTACCGCTGTTACCCTAATGCTTTACTTACCGCCACATCGTCCTTATCCGTGACAAACAAGGTAGCCAATGCTCCCAGCAGCATAAAGCAGCCCGCAACCACCAGACACATCACGGACTGATTGCTGTACACACTCCTGAGCAACGGCCCTCCAATAAGGCCATTGGTGATTTGCGGTATGGTGATAAAAAAATTAAAGATACCCATATAAATTCCCATTTTTCGTGCGGGCAGCGAGCCTGCAAGCATAGCATAAGGCATGGCAAGTATGCTGGCCCAGGCAATACCCACCCCTACCATGGAATATATGAGGTGATCCGGATTTTGGATAAAATATATGGATATCAACCCTATGCCACCTGCTATCAGCGACAGCGAATGTGTGTATTTTCGGCCTATCTTAGCGGCGATGTAAGGCAAGGCAAATGCATACACAGCAGATACCAGATTATAAATACCGAACAGCACGCCCACCTGGTTTCCGGCTATCTGGAAGCCCGGGGATTTGGTGTCATTGGGTGCCAGGCCATAGATATGCTCTGCGATGGCCGGAGTCGTGTACACCCACATGCCAAAAAGGGCAAACCAGGAACAAAACTGAACCAGACCCAGTTGTTTCATAGTAGTGGGCATATTGGCAAAATCCAGGGCAATAGATGTAATAAAATTACCTCCTTTATGGCCAGACTCTTCATGCGAAGCATCTTCAAATTTATTGATCTCTTCCGGTGAATATTCCGATGTAGTCACTACCGTCCAAAGTATCGCTCCCAGCAGGATTACAGCTCCGCATAAAAATGCTATAATGACATTTTGGGGCACACCGCCGGTATCTGATACTGTACTGATGCCTAATCCCCTGATCAGGGTATCCCCAAACACTGTGCTAAATCCTGCCGGTAGCACATCTGAGGTTTTGATGCCATCACCCAACAGGGACGGAAGCCACGAACCTATAACGGCTCCCAGGCCGATCAGTACCGTCTGAATGGCAAATCCTGCGGTCCGCTGGTCGGTGGACAGTTTATCCGCAACCAAAGCCCGGAACGGTTCCATGGCAATATTAAAGGAAACATCCATAATCATAAGCATGCCCGCCCCTACCCACAGAGCCGGCAGAATGCTCACAAATACACCGGCATTGGGCATCAGTATCAGTCCTATGGAAGCCAGAATGGCACCAATAAGAAAATAAGGCTTCCTTCTGCCCAGCCGGGTCCATGTCCTGTCACTGAAATGACCGATAAGTGGCTGGACAATCATACCTGTCACAGGGGCTACCAGCCAAAACCATCCCAACTGGTGGGTATCTGCACCCAGTGTCTGAAGTATCCTGGATGCATTGGCGTTCTGAAGGGCAAAACCGGCCTGGATACCCAGGAAACCTACGCTCATGTTCCATATGGCTGACTTGGGAAGGAGGGGCTTTTTCATCTAATTGATATTTTGCATTAAATGTACTAATATTTTGGTTATACGATGACTCTGTACTCCCAGGGAGCCAACTCTATCGCAGTTCCAGGCATGTACCTGATATGATTTTGTGTAAACAGATCACTACCCTCTATGTATACATCTGAGATGACTTTTCTACGTTGCCGTGACAGGTTGATGATTACTGTTACTTTGTGGTTGTCTTTTTGTCGCTCAAAGGCGAAAATATGCCTGTCCTTGAGAATCCTCTCCGGCATGCCGCCATACACGGCGATCCAAAGAGCAGGATTGCGGTGTCGAAGATCGTTGAGCTTGCGGTAAAATTCAGCGTAAGCAAAATGCCTGAACCCCACCAGATCCTTGTCAAAAAATCGAAGCCTGTGAGGCATGGGCTCCTCCTGTCCTGAGTACGTGACCGTCATCCCGTCGAGCAGATTGACCAACACCGCAAAGGCCAGATGGGCCTCCCCCATCCTCTCGATCTCAGACCCTGACCACGAGTTTTCATCATGGTTTGAAGTAAAGTGCAAATAACATCCGGAATGGATGGCTTTCCTGTCGTGCATAAGCCAGTCATCTATAGCGGTGGCATCCTTGTCGCCCAGGGCTATGGCATTGAGCAAATGATGGAATTTCCAGCTGTAAATCACATTAAAGCAACCTTGATTAAGGTGGTCGGCAATCTCCGACTCAGCCAGCAGCAGAATATCCGGCTTGATTTTTCTAAGCTCTTGGCTTGCCTCCACCCAGAAGTCCATGGGTACCAGCAGGGCCATATCCATCCTAAAACCATCCACTTTAAAGTTTTCGATCCAGAATTTCATATCCCCGATCATATGCTGCCTGAGGTCCGGGTTTTGGTAGTTGAGTTCTGCCACATCCGCCCAGCCGAGAGAACGGCCTTGCTCGTCAAGTGGATCTGTTATTTCTCCTGATTCATTTTTTGTATAATAGGCCGGATGGGTCGAAATCCAATGGTGATCCCAGCCTGTGTGGTTTGGAACCCAATCAAGAATCACCTTCATTCCAAGTTTGTGAGCATAATGTATCAGGTTGCCAAGGTCGGCCAGAGTACCAAACTCAGGATTGACATC
>JAGVTV010000041.1 GCA_019136675.1 Bacteroidota bacterium | reverse complement strand
TCAAACAGTGACATGACGGAAGGCTTCCTCAAAAAGAGCCGGCCGTTTGCTAAAAATGATTTTTCAGGCGGTTTTCTGCATGCAGGTGTATCAGAGTTGACCATGGCTGCATTGTGCACAGGTATGGCTTTGCACGGAGGGGTAATACCGGTATGTGCCACCTTTTTTGCCTTTTCAGACTATATGAAACCTGTCCTCAGAATTGCGGCACTGATGGAGCAGCCCGCAAAATTCCTCTGGACTCATGATGCCTTCAGGGTAGGTGAAGACGGTCCCACCCACCAGCCTGTGGAGCAGGAGGCTCAGTTAAGACTGCTCGAAAAGCTGCATAACCACTCCGGTATTCCATCATTCCTCGCCCTGCGTCCTGCCGACAGTGCCGAGACACTCCATGCCTGGAAGCTATTGCTCGAAACACACAACCGTCCGGGAGGACTTATCCTTTCGCGTCAGAATATTCAAGACCTTCCAGCCATTAACCAAAACAGGCTTACTGAAGCCGGACAATTGGCATACGGAGCCTATATTGCCTATGCCCAAAGCGAAGATGCAGATATTCTTTTTCTGGGCAATGGTTCTGAGGTTGCCACACTGGTGGACGCTGCTGTCAAACTGGAGCAACAGTCCCATTACAGGGTGCGTGTCGTTTCAGTACCATCAGAAGGACTATTCAGACAGCAGTCTCAGCCCTATCAGAGGTCTGTAATTCCTGATGGGGTGCCCATCCTTGGCCTCACGGCAGGATTACCTGCCACTCTTGAGAGCCTTGTCAGGGACAATGGCAAGGTCTTTGGCCTGAACCATTTTGGCTACTCGGCACCTTACACCGTACTGGATGAAAAATTTGGGTTTACCAGCGAAAATGTCATAAAACTTGCTCTTCAGGTCATAGACGAAAGCACCTGACAAAAGAACAAACTCATCGGCAGTCTCAGGCTTTGAATCCTGCTTTTACGCTGATTTCGAGCATCCTGTCTATACATTTCCTGCCTTCTCTGATGATACGCTCTTCGAGGACGATTTCTGGCATTTCATATTTCAGGCTCAGGTACAGCTTCTCCATCGTATTACGCTTCATGTGCGGACAATCGTTGCAGGCACAATTGTTGTTTGGAGGTGCAGGGATAAATGTCTTATTTGGTGAGGCAAGCTGCATCTGATGTAATATACCTGATTCTGTAGCTACGATAAAAGTATCCGCCGGGTCATTTTGGGTAAACTTGAGGAGTTGGGTGGTGGAACCAATAAAGTCCGCTTTTTCCAGTATGACTGCCTCACACTCCGGATGGGCAATGAATTTGGCTTCAGGGTACCTTTGCATCAGCCTGGTAATTTTCTCATTGGAAAATATCTCATGGACCATACAGGCTCCATTCCACAGGACCATATCCCTTCCGGTTTTTTTAATCAGATAAGCACCAAGGTTTTTATCCGGTGCAAAGATAATCTTACGGTCTTCCGGTATGCTGTTGATAATAGCTTCTGCATTGGATGAAGTACAACAAATGTCAGTGAGCGTCTTCAGCTCTGCCGTACAGTTTATGTAACTCACGACAATATGGTCAGGATGCCTTTCCTTAAATTTGCGGAATAGTCCGGCCGGGCAGCTGTCCGCAAGCGAACATCCAGCTTTAAGATCAGGAAGTATGACCTTTTTAGAAGGATTTAGCATTTTGGCAGTTTCCGCCATAAAATGGACCCCGGCAAAAAGGATGATGTCAGCGTCCGTGCTTTCGGCTTTTTGCGACAAGCCGAGGCTGTCTCCTATATAATCCGCCACATCCTGGATCTCCGATTCCTGATAATAATGGGCCAGAATAATGGCATTTTTTTCTTTCTTAAGCTTTGTAATTTCTTCAGCCAGGTCCAGGGTAGGATCAATGTCAATGTCCAGAAACCCTTTCCTGTTTAGGTTTTTAACGGCTGATTCCAGAGTCGTGCTCATGATTTTGATTTTTAGTTTGCTAAAGATTTCATTCCTCGCCTGCATTGCCTTCAACCGGCCATGAAATAGAGGATGAAATGGCATTATGGTCAGAAAAACGGTTATTGATCATATGGTAATCCATTACCTGCAGGGCATTGTCTACGATAATATAATCTATTCGTAATAACGGGATTCTGCCAGCATAGGTTGTGCCAATACCCATTCCCTTTTCCCTGAACGCATCCTTGCCAAGTGAACTGATCACACGGTATGTGTATGACTGCGGCGGATCGTTAAGGTCACCTGCCAGTATGACCTTGTGGGGAGATTTTGAAGCGTGTGCCTCAATCTTTTCGGCCTGATTGCTTCTGGTCAGGTGTTTGTTCCTGAATTTCCTGAGTATGGCTTTGACATCATACCACGCCTGCTTCTGATCGATATCAGATTGATTGGCAAGTTTTTCAGCGTCCCTGGTAATCTGGTTTGATTGAAGGTGAAAACTGTAAACCCTGACAGTCTCGTCGCCCAGATCAACGTCGGCCCACAAGCATGAATTGGTGATGGTGCCAAAATCTATTTCTCCTTTTTCTGTAAAGGGATGTTTGGACACAATCACGGCCCCTTTGTTCTTGTAATACAGGTGCCTGTCGGCAAATACTTTTTTTATGATCTGGTACGAAAAATCCCCTACCTCCTGAAAGCAAAAAATGTCGGTTTCCGCATACTCTTTCAGGAATGCCGAAAACTGCTTTTGCTTTTCCTCTTTGTTTTTCATCTTCCTTTCCATGCCGTAATTGGCATTGCTTATATTGTAGGTGATCATGCGAATGGACAAGCCTTCTGCTTCTGGGCCGGAGCCGTTTAATGAAACAAACCCTTTCAAGGCATTGATTCCCATAAGTATACATATTATGGACGGGATGGAATACTTCGGTTTCCTGACTGCCCAGAATATAATAAACACTACATTTAAGATGAGAAGTATTGGGTAAAAAAGCCCGAAAAAGGAGATTATCCAGGTGAGCTGTGGGTCTACCAATGGGGCGGCATACGCCAGAAATGTAGCAGCAATAACCCCAAGGTTGATAAACAATATGGACCTGTCGATAAATCTCACACCATCAGCTTTTACTTGCCTTGTACAGTATTTCCTTTTCTGAATCCGACAGGCTGTCGTAACCCTCTTTTTTTATTTTTTCCAGGATCTGATCCACCTTTTTACTTATATCTGTTGTCTTTTCATTGGCTTCAGCCTGCTTTTTTAGTATCGATTCTGATTTATGTGCTACCCTGAGCCTGGCCCTGCCAGTGGCAGCCTTGCGTGGTTCTGACTTGTAAAATACTGAACCCAGATCTGTCCCTTTTCGCAAAAGATAGACAAAAAAAAGGCCGAAAAGACTGCCACCCAGGTGTGCAATATGCCCTCCCGAATTGTCAGCTGTGGCAGATGTCCCTATCAGGTCCAGAAACAAAATGGCAAGGCCTATATATTTGATTCTGACCTCTCCCAGCAAGAGAAGGTGCATACGGTACTCCGGAGCTGTCAGTACTGCAGCAAACACAACCGACAGTACAGCGGCAGATGCCCCAATAGCCATGCTGCCTACATAAGGCAGCACCTGGTAGGATGCCATATATAGCAGACCGCCCGCAAGTCCGCCAAAAAAATAAATAGGCAGTACTCTCTTATCATTGAGCAGGTCACCCGTAATATTTCCAAACCAATACAACATGATCATATTCCAGGCTATGTGCCAGATACCTCCGTGTACAAACATATGGGTAACCAGGGTCCACGGTCGGGTGATAAAAACCGTTAAATCTCCGGGTAAGGCTATCCATGGCAGGATATGTGAGTGATATGTTGAGGGTAAAAAGGCCTCCAGCAGAGCAGTCACAATAAAAACGAGAAAATTGACAATAATCAGTTTCATGACCATGTTGCCATGACTCATTGTGTCCCTGATATCCTGTGCTATGCTTCCCAACATTTTTTTTAGTCGTTTTTATCTTATATTTGCCATTCTCCAGTACCTAATCAATAAAAATCCGACCACGGCACCACCAATGTGGGCAAAATGTCCTATACCTGGCTGGCTGTCAGTGATACCGCTGAAAAGCCCTATACCTATAAGTATAAGAGCCAGATATTTTGCCCTTATGGGAATCGGAGGGAACAGCAGCATCATCTCAACATTGGGAAACATGGTGGCAAATGCGGCCAAAATCCCGAATACAGCTCCTGAGGCACCCAGCACTATACCCTTGGTCACAAATAATTGTATTGCAGAGGCGATCACCCCTGCTGTCAGATACAAAACGAGAAACCGCTTGTGACCCAGGGCAGCTTCCACATAGGGACCAAGCAGATAAAGTCCAAACATATTAAAAAGCAGGTGCTTTTCGTCTCCATGCATAAACATATGGGTTATAATCTGCACAGGCTCAAACTGGTACAGGATATCTCCATCGTAAAACTTCTGGCCCGGAGTTACAAGGACAAAAAACCTTTCTATACCGGGTATAGGAAGCAGGTATTTTACACCAAAAAACACGATCACATTAATGATCAACAGGTTTTTTACAACTTCAGTAAGCCGCACCATCCGCTTTTCTTATTTTAATGCATAAAACGCCATGCAATGTCGTCAAGTTCGTAAATGATAAAACATTTCCTGCCCGATGGGCATTTTTCTGGCATCCTGCAGGCAAAAAGAAGGTCGATCAGGGAGACCATCTCCTCTTTTTCAAGTCTTTTTCCCTTTTTAATTCCGGCTGATATGGCCACTGACCTGGCCAGGTTGTCTTCGATACCCAGCTCAAACTCCAGATGCATGATGTATTGGGTCACCATCCTGTCGATCACTTCCTCCACTGAAACTGAGGAATCAAGTGATGGCGGAGTCCCGTTTATGATAAAAGTGTTGTGGCCAAAATGCTCCATCTCAAATCCCAGGGCATTGACGCCAGAAAGTATACTTTTTAATACCTCAGCTTTGGAAGGTTCCAGTTCCACTGTACGCGGAAAAAGCTCCTTCTGTGACCGGTATTCGCCCGATGACAGGGTATCGAGGTATTGTTCGTAGAGGATACGTTCGTGGGCGGCTTGCTGGTCAATCACCATCATGCCTGATTTTACATGGTGGATGATATATGAGTTGTGCAGCTGATAGGGTTCTTTGCCGGATGTTTTGCCCATACCTAGGGATTCATCCAGTGTAATCTGGAACGCCTCGCTCTGTAAGGTCCTGACCGCTTCCATCTGGCCGCCCTCCACTGCAGGGCTTTGCTGCAAGCCCTTGTAGATGTCTTCCCAACCTTTGACTGCTTGTTTAGGGGGTCTGTTACCTTCGACCGGCGAAAAGTCGTCTCTCGAGGGTCGGTCGGGAGTGGCTGTGTGGCCTCCTGAGCCCATCTGACCTGAAAACCTTGTATTAAAGTTATGGTCAATACTGAAATCAAGCATGGGCATGAGGCTGTATTGCCCGAGGCTGTGCTTGAGGGCTACCCGGAGGTAATTGTAGATCATCCGCTCGTCCTCAAACTTGATCTCGGTTTTTGTGGGATGTACATTGATGTCAATATTGGCAGGGTCAATGTCAAAAAAGAGAAAATACGGCGGAAATACATCACGGGGTATCAGGTCTTCATAGGCAGACCTTACGGAATGGTTCAGATAATTTGATTTGATAAACCTCTTATTGACAAAAAGAAACTGCTCTCCCTGTGATTTTTTGGCTGATTCGGGCTTGCCGATAAATCCGGAAAATGTTGCCACCTCCGTTTCTTCCGAGACAGGTATTAGTTTTTCGCTGAATTGTTTTCCCATTACCCCGGTGATTCTCTGTCTGAGATTAGCTTTGGGGAGGTGGTATATTTCATTTCCGTTGTGGTGCAGCGAAAAAAAGATGTCGGGATTGGCAAGCACCACTCTGTGAAATTCGTCAAGGATGTGTTTTAGTTCGACGGGGTCTGACTTGAGAAATTTGCGACGGGCCGGAACATTGTAAAACAGGTTTTTTATCGTCAGTGAAGTACCTGGCATGGCCTGCACTTTTTCCAGTTTCTTAACTTCTGATCCCTCTATGATGATTCTTGTGGCCACATCGTCATGTGGAGGTCTGGTAATCAGCTCAACATGGGCTATCGCGGCTATTGAAGCCAGGGCTTCTCCCCTGAATCCCATAGTCCTGATACAAAAAAGGTCATTGGCAGACCTTATTTTGGAGGTAGCGTGACGCTCAAAGGCCATTCTTGCATCAGTCTCGGACATACCAGAGCCATCGTCTATGATCTGTATGCTGGTTTTTCCTGCGTCTTTGATGATTAGCCGAATAGAAGCGGAACCGGCGTCTATGGAATTTTCCAGAAGTTCTTTGACTACGGATGCAGGCCTTTGGATCACTTCGCCGGCAGCTATCTGATTAGCTATACTGTCAGGAAGCAATTTTATTATATCCGGCATGTAGTGGTGGATTTATTTTGAAAACGACTCAATAAGGGATGTGAGTTTATTTGAACTAAGTAATACGTATACTGCGAGTGACAGTGCAAATATGATCAGTATAAGCCTGATATTTGATTGTCTCTCCATCTGTGCCCTGGTAGTTCTGTCTCCTCCGTATTTTGATCTCAACCCTGCCACGATTCTTAATTTCATATTTTCAGCATCAGAGGCCGTTTCTCCGGTGGATTTATATTTTCCGTATCTCTTCTCCCTTTCTTCCTTCTCTTCGTCATAAAACCTGGGAGCATAGTCAAAACCCCTTGGTTTGGCTTTTCCTCCAAATCCTATTTTAAGCATGATGAGCCGATTTTGTATTATAACACCATCAAGGGTGATGAAGTTTCTGGCCTCTTTTTATATATCAATGTTGGCGTATTTGGCATTCTCCTCGATAAACTGCCTCCTGGGCGATACTTCGTCACCCATGAGCATACTAAAGATCCTGTCGGCTTCCATGGCATCGCTGATGGTCACCTGACGCAGGATTCTGGATGACGGATCCATGGTGGTTTCCCATAGTTGCTCCGCATTCATCTCTCCCAGTCCCTTGTATCGCTGGACTTTGACGCTGGTATCCTCCTTGCCGTTGCTGTAGGTTTCTATGGCTGCCTTGCGTTCGTCATCGTTCCAGCAATATACAAAGTTTTTTCCCTTACGTACCTGATAAAGAGGAGGTGCAGCGATGTAGATATGGCCTTCCTCTATAAGTGGCTTCATATATCTGAAAAAGAAGGTCATGATCAGTGTCGAAATATGGCTTCCGTCTACATCGGCGTCGCACATGATGACTACTTTATGGTAGCGAAGCTTGCTTATGTTAAGGATTTTTTCGCCATCCTTTTCTTCTATGCTTACGCCAAGGGCCGTAAACATGTTTTTTATCTCTTCGTTTTCATAAATTTTATATTCCATGGCTTTCTCCACATTAAGGATTTTGCCTCTCAAAGGAAGGATAGCCTGAAAATTACGGTCTCTGCCCTGCTTGGCGGTACCGCCAGCCGAATCTCCCTCAACCAGGAAGATCTCTGATTCGCCGGGATCTTTGGAGCTGCAGTCCGACAGCTTGCCGGGCAGGCCACCTCCGGTCAAAACATTTTTTCTCTGGACCATCTCCCGTGCCTTGCGGGCTGCGTGGCGTGCGGTGGCTGCAAGGATTACCTTGTCTATGATCCGTCTGGCCATGGCCGGATTTTCCTCCAGATAAGTTTTAAGTACATCTCCGACGCACCTGGACACTATACCCGTCACTTCTGAGTTGCCGAGCTCGCCCTTGGTCTGTCCCTTAAATTGTGGTTCGGGTACCTTGACAGAAATGATTGAAGTGAGGCCTTCTTTAAAGTCATCGCCCGAAATTTCGATCTTGACTTTGGCAAACAAACCATTGTCATCTCCGTACTGCTTAAAAACCCTGTTAACAGCACGTCTGAAACCGGCAACATGGGTACCTCCCTCACGGGTGTTTATGTTGTTGACGTATGAAAAGATGTTCTCCTGATATCCTGTATTGTATTGCATAGCCACTTCGACCTCTACATTATCCTCCTTGCCGGTGACATAAATAGGTTCCTCGATCAATGGCTGCCTGGTTTCATCCAGGTATTTTACAAACTCTCTGAGCCCTCCTTCGGAATAAAAATCGTGTCGCTTGAAATTGCCGTCTTCTTCTGTCTCACGCTCATCGGTCAGGGACAGGAAAAGGCCTTTGTTAAGAAAGGACAGTTCCCTTATTCTGCCAGCCAGAGTCTGGAAATTATACTCCGTGGTTTCAAATATAGTCGGATCCGGTCTGAATGTCACGATTGTGCCTGTCCGTGTCGAGTCACCAAGTGTCTTTACCGGGCCTGTGGGAATACCCTTGCTGTATTCCTGTTCGAAGTATTTCCCTTCGCGGTGCACCTCCACCCTGACGTATTCTGACAGTGCGTTTACACACGATACACCCACGCCATGCAGACCTCCGGACACCTTATAGGTATCCTTGTCAAATTTACCTCCGGCATGCAGTACTGTCATCACGACCTCAAGAGCCGATTTTTGGAGCTTTTCATGCATTCCGGTAGGAATACCCCGCCCATTGTCCTTTACGGTGATGGAATTATCTTTATGCACGATGGTATCAATATGGGTACAATATCCCGCAAGATGCTCGTCAATGGAGTTGTCTATTACCTCCCACACCAAGTGGTGCAAACCCTTGACATCGGTGCTCCCGATGTACATTCCCGGTCTTTTCCTTACCGCTTCAAGTCCTTCCAGGGCCTGGATATTTTCCGCCCCGTAATTGCCTTTATTCTGTTTCTCGTCGCTCATATATCTTTCTGATCCCGTTTAAATAAAACAGTCTGCAAAGATACCAAAAATACCCATGCCAACAAAATTGTAATTAATGTTTATTTGATTAAAAATGAGTAATTTATATATTTTTTTTTTGAAATTACTGCATTCGGGTCTATTCTCACTATGCCATAGGCTGATAGGGTCACTAAATGGCCGAATCATGTGTTAGCATATAATCAAAAAACTACCCGAAAATCAGTTTTTGACCTTGTCTGCCAGGGTGACTGAACCTGAGTATTCGATGACCTTACCGTCGATAAACAATGCCCTTGCATAGTAGACAAAAACCCCGGGATCAAGCCTCCTTCCGCTGAAAGTACCGTCCCACCCGTCACTTCCTGCAGGATCAGGAAGAAAATCATTTTTATTGAACACTTCATTGCCCCATCGGTCAAAAACGGACATAGAAAGTATCTTCTCTACCCCCGGACCAGTGACTACCTGAAAAAAGTCATTGAATCCATCCCTGTTTGGAGTGAAGATATTGGGGAAAAATACATTTCTGGTATCCTTGACAGTCACCGTCACCTCGTCAAATCCCTGACATCCGTTGGCATCGGTTACAGCCAGTTGGTAGGTAGTCGTTTCGGACGGAGAAACCTCGATGGATGTACAGTCGGCATTCAGACAAGTAATTCCCGTAATGGGCGTCCACACAAGTGTATCTATGCCTGCAGGCGAATTTACCGTTGCGTTTATTACCGATGACGGCAAACCTAGCTGAACTGTCTGATCTTCTCCCGCATCTACTGAGATAGGGTCAGGCTGTGTTATGGTAATAATGGTATCTATGGAGCAGCCTGCAGAGTCTATTAGATTGACAAAGTACTGGCCGGCATAGACCGTGATGCAGGTATCTATCGGATATCTGGTACCGTTATTGATCTGGAAAGTATACTTGTTTCCGGTCCCGCCTGTCAGAAACCTTACGGAAATACAGGTAGTGCCTCCGTTGCACAGAGGTGACTCAGGTGTATTAAGCTCTCCTCGCAGGACAGGAGGTGAAATCAGTGTATGGCAGATGGTGTCCTTACAGCCAAAATTATCAGAAACTGTGGCACAATAGGTACCTGCTGAAAGTCCCACCGCTATTCCATTGTCAGAAATGACACCTGACTGCCAGCTTATGGCCTTTACACCCGGGTTACCTCCAGTGGTTAGAAATGCAATCTTGCCCTTGTCCAGGTTATTGCAGTCAAGCTCTACGGTCCTGGTTTTGTCGAGGTAGGCTTCAAGCTTGTCCGGCTGGGTTAGATAGAAGGTGTCCTTCTGCTCACAGTTGTTGCTGTCAGTGATCGTAACGACGTATGGGCCTGCAGGAATATTGGTCAGGGTAGGTCCCTGGGTGCCGTCCTGCCAGAGGTATTTGTATCCTGTACCTGTACCGCCCCTGGCTTCAATGGTTACTGATCCGTTATTGTCGCCAAAACACACAGGGTTGATGACCTGGGTTTCGTCTTCATTGATGCTGAGGATAGGGTATTGGCCTATGGTGAAAAATATCGTATCCGACTTGCATGCATTGTTGTCCCTGGCATATACCCATGCCGGACCTGAAGGGTAATTAAGGGCAAAGATTCCCGATGCCCCATTTGACCAGATAAAAGTCAGGTTTGGATTGCCTCCCATAATGGCCGCCTGTCCGTCTGTACGTCCAAAGCATGTGGGGTTTCTGGTGGTGGGGGTCGGGAAGGTAATGGAAGCAGGCTCAGTTATAGTAAACATACTGTCCTTACTGCATCCAGAGGGATTGGACACTGTAACCATGTACTGGCCGGCAATTGCATCAATTCTGTTGTCGGTATCAGGCAACACCAAACCGGTATTGTCCTTCCAGGCAAAGGCAAATCCCGTCTGTCCCCCGGTTATATTGATGACAATCGACCCGACCTCTCCCTGGCATTTTGCATTGGAAACACTGGCGGTAAACGAAATGGGGCCAGCATCGGCGATGACAAAGTTCTTTTTCTCGCTTTTGCATCCGTCAGCGGCAACGACCTCAACACTGTATGTGCCGGGAGCCAGATTGGAAATGGTTGTGGTTTTTACCGGCAACTCTGTACCAGCACTGTTACGCCAGAATACTTCAAACATCTGTATCTGTCCGGGAAAAAGTACCTGAACAGTAGCCCTTCCGTCATTGACACCCGGGCAGCTGATATTATTGGAAACGACACTGATATTAAGCGTGCCGCCTGTATTTAGGGTAAAGGATTGCGTGGCACTGCAGTTATTGGCATCAGAAACCGTGACGGAATATGTACCTCCATTTAGGTTTGTCAGGGAGTTTACATTGCCCGCTGCCGGACTCCAGACATAATCATAGGCTCCGGTGCCTCCCGACGGCCCCAGGGTGATAGACCCCGGACCACTGCAATCGGGTTGGACCACTACCGGATTTATAACCAATGTATCAGGCTCTCTAATGGTAAAAAATAAAGTGTCCCTGCAGCCGGAGCTGTCTGAGATACGGTAACCGTAATTGCCGGCTTTAAGTCCTCCTGCAGAAAAAGTATCTGTTTTGATTGTCCCAAGATCGGGAAATCCTGTAAAAGGTATAAAGGTATAGTCGGTCGTAGTCGGACTGGCCGTCAGATACACTTCACCGTCTTCAGAGCCGTGACAGGTGAGGTCTTTTATTATTGCACTCATTTGCAGGACCCTGTCCACGCCGATGATGACTGTGTCCCTTCTGGTAGTACATCCCACAGCATCCTTGATAAAAACGGTATGCCTGCCTGCTCCGAGATTTGATATAGTAAAGGGTGGTGTAAATCTTACCCCATTGTTGTTGTTTAACCAGTATTCGTATGGCTGCCCGGTGGCAAAGGGCGTACCTCCCGTTCCGGTGACTGTGATTCTGCCGTTTTTTACATCGGCACAGGTGGCATTCTGATCAATCTGCAGGTTTGATTTCAGGGTGTCCAATTTTAATTCAAACGAATCGACCTTCTGACAGCCGTTGAAGTCAGTTATGGTAACAGTATATTTTCCGGGATTGAGTGATGATATAGTATTGTAACTGGTACCGCTGAGGAAGTTTGACCATTCGTATAAAAGGGGTGTTATGCCGTCCGGATTTGGCAGATCTATAGAGCCATTTCGCCTTCCCACACAGGTCGGGGCCTTAACTACCGGAGTATCATAGGTAATCGGCAGGGAGTTAGACACTACTATAGGGCCACTGTTTACGGTATTGCCCATGGCATCGGTGATCAGGATGTTGTAAGTAGTTTCCGGAATATTTTTTAAGGTTTCCCTCTTGCCTTCTATGGTTATAGTTCCGTTATAAGGGCCCGGTGTGACGGTATAAGTATAGGGTGGAGTACCTCCGGCTGCATAAAAGGTCAGTGAGGCATTATTCAGGTTGTTGACTCCATCAGCATCACATTTATTGTAAAATACTTGCAGGGAATTACTGGTAATCATTATAGTCCCGGCATTGGAGACTATATAATCAAAAGTCTTGCCTTCCTTGACAACTTCGACATCGAGGATGAGCCCATTAAAATATACAGGAGATTTGTTGCCGGGATTACCAATAAGATTAAAACAAATGGTAAAAATGACCTCCCCATCTGGGATGGATTTAGGGATGGGCCATATTCCAATGAATTTAATAAAACCATTTTCTTTATTACCACAATTGAAAGCAACAGAAAAGTCGTCATCTTTTAACAAAGGGTTAACAAAGTTGATAGGGCATTCAGGAACAATAAGATTTGCATTATAAGAGAGATTAAACTGGATAGTCTCCACATTAGTAAAATCTTTGCAAGTTACATCAACGCAGACAATGGTTCCGGATTCTCCCATAGCACTTGAAACATTAAGAGTGAGCGGATTGACCTGCGAAAATCCTTTGTCTGCAAAAAAAACCAATCCTGCAAATAGAAAAAACGAGAATGTAGATTTTCTAAAAATCATTACTTCCGGATATTATCACTATGTTCAAACAGATAAAAACAAAACGCAAATGTATGTAAAAAATTACTAATACATCATTTTAAGAGGGAAACTGTCGCAATTAAACGCAAATCCTGACTGCATTGTTGTCTCCCGGGTTTTGTTTTTCGAGAACTTTTTACCGGAGTGGCAGAAGCCTTCCCTGCAGGGAAGGCTTCTGCCTTACAGGTCACGATTTGGGTCTGAGGCTTCTGACCACCTGACCAGCCTGCCACATTTCTGACTCCCTGAGTTCTCTCAACTCTTTTTCCAGTTTGATCCGGTAATCAGGCTGCGAATTGGTATCTATGGACCTTTGGGCCTCCTGTCCTGAGGATACACTCTCATATAATTGAGAAAAAACCGGTGCTACGGCATCCCTGAACTTGTTTTTCCAATCAAGTGCTCCTCTCTGTGCGGTAGTGCTGCAATTGGCATACATCCAGTCCATTCCGTTTTCGGCTACCAGAGGCATGAGGGATTCTGTAAGTTCTTCCACAGTCTCGTTAAATGCTTCCGACGGTGTGTGCCCGTGTTTCCTGAGTTCATTGTACTGGGCCTCAAAGATTCCCTGGATGGCCCCCATGAGGGTGCCCCTTTCGCCGGTAAGGTCGCTGTACACTTCTTTTTGAAAAGTGGTTTCAAAAAGGTATCCGGACCCGATGCCTATACCCAGAGCGACCACTCTTTCATATGCCTTTCCTGTTGCATCCTGAAAAATGGCATAGCTGGAATTCAGGCCCTTTCCGGCCAGAAATAATCTACGGAGACTGGTGCCTGACCCCTTGGGAGCCACAAGAATTACATCAATATCATCAGGCGGGATAATGCCTGTCCTTTCCTTGTATGTGATGCCAAAACCATGTGAAAAATACAATGCCTTGCCAGCGGTAAGATGTGTTTTTAATGAAGGCCATACTGCAATCTGTGCCGCATCAGACAAAAGGAACTGAACGACCGTGCCCCTGGCTGCAGCTTCCTCTATGTTAAAGAGGGATTCTCCCGGCACAAACCCGTCCCTGACAGCTTTATCCCAGGATGGGGTACCAGGCCTTTGGCCAACTATGACCCTGAAACCATTGTCCCGAAGGTTTAACGCCTGACCCGGGCCCTGAACACCATATCCTATGATCGCTATGGTTTCATCCTTGAGTACCTCCCTGGCGTGCGAAAGCGGAAATTCATCCCTAGTAACTACATTTTCGATGGTTCCACCAAAATTTAATTTTGCCATTTTATTATTATTTTACTTTGATTCCAATCCTACGGTCCTCAAGTAGTTTTTTAACCTTTCCATGGGTTTTACTATAGCCACCCTACCGGACCTTACAAACTCATATATTCCAAATTCCTTTAAATCATTGAGCAAAGCCTCAGTTTCGTTTTGGTGGCCTGTTTTTTCGATGACAATATATTCTTTCTCAATAGTCAGTATCCTGGCATTGTGCCTTCGGATGAGCTTTTCCACATTGTCTCCATTATAGAAGGCTTCAGTGGGCACCTTGTATAAGGCTATTTCCTGATGGATGATCTGACTATTATCATAGTAAAAAGCCTTGAGTACATCTACCTGCTTGTCTATCTGCTCAGTAAGTTTCCGGACCTGCTCTTCTTCCAGCACCATCATCACTGTAAAGCGGTATATCCCGTGCATGGAGGAAGGTGATACTGTAATGCTCTTAATGTCAAAGTGCCTTCTGCTTATGATAGTCACTATCCTGCTAAGAATACCGGTCTTGTCCTCGGTAAAAATTGTAAGAGTATATTCCTGCTGCATTTGCTCAGTGCTTCTGTTTTATTCCAAAACGATTTCGTCCACTGCTTTGCCGGAGGCTATCATCGGAAAGACATTCTCTTCCTTCCTGACCTTGACATGCAGGAGATAAGGTCCCGGATGATTCAGCATCGTCTTTACGGCTTCATGGAGTTCTGCGGGATCCGAGATCTTTCTGGCTTCAACGCCAAATCCCCGTGCTATCATGCAGAAGTCCGGATTTGTCAGCTCTACGGAGGAGTACCTCCTTTCAAAAAATAACTCCTGCCACTGCCTTACCATGCCTAAAAATTCATTATCCAGGATGACGATCTTTACCCCAACATTCCACTGGGAGCAAACGCCCAGTTCCTGAAGTGTCATCTGAAATCCTCCGTCACCGATAAATGCGACAACCGTTCTGTCAGGTGCCGCAAACTTGGCACCGATAGCGGCAGGTAGACCATATCCCATGGTGCCGGCTCCCCCGGATGACACCCACTGGTCGTGGCCCAGATAACGGTAATACCTGGCAGCTGCCATTTGATGCTGTCCCACATCTGTGGCTACTATGGCTTTGCCTTCTGTCTGGTCTGATATTTCCCTGATGACCCTTCCCATCGTAAGATGTTCTGTATCTGATACTGCCAGGTCTCTGGATATAACTTTATCGTACTCCCTGCGGTGGTCTTCCTCAAAAATCCTGTACCAGTCCTGATACGATTTTTGTTTTATTTTGGGCAACAAGGATTCCAGGGCTTCCTTTGCATCGGCATTGATGGCCACATCGGTCTTTACGATCTTGTCGATTTCCGCAGGGTCTATTTCTATGTGGATAATCCTGGCCTGTCTGGCATATTTTGAGAGGTTTCCCGTCACCCTGTCATCAAATCTCATACCTATGGCTATCAGGACGTCACATTCATTGGTCCTGAGGTTAGGGCCCAGATTTCCGTGCATGCCCAGCATTCCTACATTAAGCCTGTGGTCTGAGGGTAGAGCTGACAGTCCGTGTATAGTTGAGCCTACAGGTATCCCTGATTTCTCGACAAATTGCCTGAAAATGTCCTGAGCGTGTGAAATGTGGATACCATGGCCAGCCAGGATGAGCGGCTTTTGTGCCAAATTGATCAGTGCAGCTGCCTCATCTATCCTTTTGTGATTTATGGTAGGCTTGGGATGGTAAGACCTTATTCTGGGCTTTCTATGGTAATCAAAAAATGTCTGTTCGATCTGGGCATTCTTGGTAATATCTATAAGTACAGGTCCTGGTCTTCCTGAATTGGCTACATAAAATCCCTTGGCAATGGCATCGCAAATCTCTGAAGCACTTGTCACCTGATAGTTCCACTTTGTGACGGTATTCGTACATCCGATTACGTCCACCTCCTGGAAGGCATCTGACCCTAAAAGGTGGGCAAATACCTGCCCGGTAATGCAAACCAGTGGCGTTGAGTCCATCAGGGCATCAGCTAATCCGGTAATCAGATTGGTGGCTCCCGGACCGGAGGTGGCAAAAACCACACCCGGCTTTCTGGTGACCCGTGCCATACCTTCGGCTGCATGTATGGCTCCCTGTTCATGGCGGGTGAGGATATGCCTGACCTTGTCCCTGAAATCGTAAAGTGCATCATATATTGGCATGATGGCACCGCCCGGATATCCAAAAATGGTATGTACATCTTCCTCAACCAGGCACCTTATGACCGCTTCCGCCCCTGTCACTTTAATTTTATGTTGGGTCACGGCAGTGTTTGATTTTAGCTTTACCGTCTCCATGCCTAATGTTTTATATCGGTTGTTATACAGCCAAGGCTTGCCGAAGAAACCGTGTATCTGTATTTTTTTAGAAATCCTGTCAAAGAGGCATCATCCGGATTTTTCCACTCCCTGCGTCGTACCTTCAATTCATCATCAGAAAGGCCAACGTCTATCGTATTGCTTTCAGCATCGATGGTAATAAGGTCGCCATCCCTGACCAGAGCCAGATTACCTCCTTCCCACGCTTCAGGAGTGATATGGCCCACGACAAATCCGTGTGTTCCTCCCGAAAACCTCCCGTCGGTGATCAGGGCTACTGTCTGACCCAGTCCCGCTCCTATAATCAGGGAAGTGGGCTTAAGCATTTCTGGCATACCGGGACCTCCCTTTGGACCGCAATATCTGATGACGATAACCTCTCCTGATCTAACTTTATTATTTTGAATGGCTTGGTTTGCTTCCTCTTCTGAATCAAAAACCCTGGCTGGCCCCGAAAATCTTTCGCCTTCCTTACCGGTTATCTTGGCTACTGCACCTTCTGCTGCCAGATTGCCAAAAAGTATCTGTATATGGCCTGTTGCCTTTATGGGATTGCTTACAGGATGAATGATATCCTGGTCCGAGCCAATGGGATTTACATCTCTCAGGTTTTCTTCAATGGTTTTTCCCGTAACAGTCAGGCAGCTGCCATCGATCAGGCCGTGCTCCAGCATCATTTTCATAACAGCAGGAATACCTCCTGCTTCATGGAGGTCCTGCATCACATATTTGCCACTGGGCTTGAGATCTGCCAGAAATGGTGTGGTATCGCTCCATTGCTGAAACTCACCGATGGTCAACGGGATGTCAAATGCCTCTGAAATGGCGAGCAGATGCAACACGGCATTGGTGCTGCCCCCCAGGACGGTTATAAGTCTTACCGCATTTTCTACTGATCTTTTGGTCAGAATATCCCGGGGCTTGAGGTCTGACTCCAGAAGATGCCTGACTGCCCGGCCTATAGTGTGGAGTTCTTCATTTTTCTGGTGGCTTATGGCAGGATTGGATGAGTTGTACGGCAGACACATACCCATCGCTTCAATGGCTGATGCCATGGTGTTGGCAGTATACATGCCTCCGCACGCCCCTGGTCCCGGACAGGCATGAAGGATGACCTGATCATATTCCTGCTGGCTGATCTCACCGCTTATTTTTTTACCCAGAGCCTCAAATGCCGAAACAACATCCAATTTTTGTCCGGCATGACAGCCAGGTGCGATCGTGCCTCCGTATACCATAACGGAAGGTCTGTTGAGCCTGCCCAGTGCCATGAGGGCCCCCGGCATATTTTTATCACAACCCACGACAGCCACCACAGCATCATACCATTGGGCTGATACTACGGTTTCTATCGAATCCGCTATAATGTCCCTGGAAGGAAGAGAAAACCTCATCCCCGCCGTTCCCATGGATATTCCGTCACTCACCCCGATGGTGTGGAAGACCAAACCTATCAGATCCTGGTCGGAAATCCCTTTTTTAATGCCGGCAGCCAGGCCGTTAAGGTGCATATTGCATGGGTTACCCTCCCAGCCCGTGCTTGCTATGCCTACCTGTGCCTTATGAAGGTCCTCTCTTGTGAGTCCTATGGCGTGAAGCATAGCCTGAGCTGCAGGCTGTGTCGGGTCCTGGGTGATATGCCTGCTGTATTTGTTTAATGTGGTCATCATTGAATGCATTGAAACCGTAACGGATGAATACCGATTGGCAAAAATATGTTTAAGTTATGAGCCGGATTTGTTTTTAATCCAAATTAATTACAATTTATAAATTATAATAATTTTTACAAATTATTGTTATTTAATTACTTATTATATTTTTTAGTACAATTTATAACTACATTTTTACAAATTTGAAAGTCATTTTTCTTCCAAAATGCTCTCCTTTTAAAATATAGATGCCGGGCCTTAAATGTGCAATATCCGCTTGCATGACTCCGGGTCGTTCAGCGTAAAACCGGATGTCCGTTTTCCGGCCAAAAAGGTCAAAAACTTCTGCTGACAGCGGATATGAAGCTTTGATGTAAATGCGGTCTGTAGCCGGCGAAGGATATACTGTTGCATAATTATTGACCGGCTCTGAGGACGTATTTACTGCTGTAAAACCCGTGGATATTATCTTGATTCCTCCGGACTCATTGCCGAGGACCATCTCCAGTTTTATACTCAATCAAACCTTTCAAAAGCCTTCAGTCGTCCGCTTTTTTTGATATAAAAAAAAAGCCCTGCCGCAATTAACATGCAGCAGGCTTCGGCTTTTAAGGTCTGTGTCCCTCTTTAAAATTTAAATCCCAGAGTCAGTGCCGCCCTGGACCGGGTGGTCTTTATGTTGACAAGCGGGTCGAGGTCTGAATCCAAAACCACGTACGGATTGTACCCTTCGCTGTAGAAAGCCGTCCTGAATCCCAGGTCAAAGAAGAAATTGTCCTCCCTGAATCCCAGCCCGAAAGATACCTTGTTGTTGTAAAAATCATCGGCATTAAAGGCGGTCCTTTCCCAGCTGTACCCACCCCTGAGCCTCAGGTTTCTGTAACCGATCTCCCCACCGAGACGGAGGTTTGTGGCTGTGCCTAGTTTTCTTTGTATATCGTTGTTGACCAGGTTGGTCCACTGCTGCTCCTCATTGCTGTTGTCATAGGCAGTCCCGTTGTAGGAGGCATTGGTATAATCCAGGTATTCCACATCGGCATTGACAAATCCCACCAGGTCGCCTGCTGTAAAGGTGGTGCCCAGACTACCTATAGCCCTCCATGGTGATGTAATCCTGTATTCAAAAGTTCCGTCAGGTGAGTCGTAGCTGTATTCTTTGTTTTCTCCGTCATTGTATGAGTAGGTCATGGAACTGCTGTAATCATCGGTGTACTTATTCCATGTGGGCGAATGGAAAGCTCCTGCCAGCCTTATCCTTTGGGCTATCCTGTACCTGAATCCTGCCTTAAAGTTAAATCCTACCCCCGTTGTGGTAAGCCTTTCGCTATACTGCAAGCTGTTGAATGCCGGGATATCATCTCCAGCATCTGACTCATTATAGGTCTTTTCTTCTTCATAAGTCGAAAAGGGAACTCCGATGGAAATACCCATGCTCAGGTCATTTTTATACTCTCCGGCCCATGCCAGCGACAGTTCATTTACCCCTCCCTTCTGGCTAATATTCTGGCTTCGTCTTACAGCTCCGTCATAGTTGTCAAAATCGGTTTCATAGTAGTTGTCATCATCAAAATCAAAGATTGCTCCCGTATTGTATGCAGGATAGGCAATAAAGTCATCCAGTTCATCAGGTATTCTGCCATTGGCCTGTTCGGAAAAATACCGGGTGATCGAGCCAGGTACTTCACCTTCTACATACAGCTTTCGCTGAAGGTCAGCCGTCCTGGAATATCCTATGGCAAAGTTAGAGCTGGTCCAGTTGGATCCCGGATTTTTAGCCACCACAAATCCTATGTTGTCCAGGCCCAGTCTTGTGCCTTTTGTGATGGTATTTGCAGCCAGATCTTTGACAAAATAGGCATCGGTTGTAATCGAGGGTGGACCACCTGACCACATCGGTCAGATTTTGTGAGTAACCAGGACGTACAGCCAATGTCACGAGCAGGATAAAAAGTATGTAAAACCGGTTCATAATTTTATTTTAGTATTCTGGGTTAAAAAAAAGGGGCTGAGTCACACTTCCGTTATCAGCCCCTTGCATTTATTTTGGATCAATGTATGATCTTAGCCTTGTCAGTTTCTGCCTCTTGGCGAGCCACCGCCGGACCTGGATGAGGAACCGCCGCTGTGGCCACCTCCTCCTGAAGACCTGCTTGAGCCAGATGAAGACCCGGAATTATAACTTCCCCTTGATGAGCCGGAGTCATAACTGCTTCGTGAGGAGCCGGAATTATCGGACCTGCGGTAGCTGTTATTGTCATTTCCGCGGTTTCCTGAGGAAGGACGCTGGCTTTCAGACCTTGTATTTGACCTGTTGTCATATCTTTTGCTGTCATCGTTATTTATTTCCCTCCTGGCAGGTGCAGGGTTATTGCCATTGTCGGCTCTTCTCCTTTCGGATCCGGATGGCCTTTCATTGACCGATGGTGAAGGATTGCTGCTGCGGTCGGTGCCCAGGGATTCCTTGCCGGAATTGTAGATTCGTGACCTTGCTGCACGATTGGTGGATCTCTCAGTGTCGATATTGCTCCTGTCTCTGATGTCACCCTTATACGTCCTGCCGGTGGAATTGCTGCCGGACCTGCTGTCTTCTCTGTCAGTGGTAAGCCTGGGTTTATCAGGTCCTGAGCCACCCGAAATGACCTCTCTTCTCGGTGAGGCATTTCTGCCCTTTACAGCAGAGGACAAAGATCCTCCCTTGCGGCTTCCGTACACCTTATTAGAGTAATCATTACCGTTGTTCCAGTTGCCACCCATGCCATTGTTCCATCCGTTGCCGTAGTATACGTTGCCGTAGTAAAAATTGTTTCCGCATCCCCAGCCCATATTGTTCCAGCTGTTCCAGCCCCACGGATTTGACCATCCTGAATAATATCCCCACGGACGGTTCCAGCCCCAGCTGTTCCAGGAGTTAAATGCCCAGGGATTGCTCCAGCCCCAGCTATTCCAGCCCCATGGACGGTTCCAGCCCCAGCCTGATCCCAAAAATACATTCACGCTGTAATTGGATGGTCCATAGTAGTCGGAGTAATATGGGTCATAGTAATCGTTATACCACCAGTTGTCAAAATTTGAGTAATAGTAATTATTGACCACAGGCCTGTGAAACCTGTTGATCCTTGTGGAATACGAGTACTCATCGTAATTGTCGTATTCGTCGCTGTCATAATCACCGTTTTCATCATAATAAACTTCCCTGTCAGTTGCATAGGAAGCTGAAGATTTAGTTGAAGTCAATTCACCGTCCTTTCGGTAATCATAGTACAGGTCATCAAACTGGGCATACACCCCGGTAGATGACAGGACCATGACAATCATAAGAAGTCTGGCAAATAAGTGTGTTTTCATGATTTTGTTATTTAAAAATTTGGTTTTTGATCGCAATAAACTTGACTTTCTGTCCAATTTGAGTGCAATTTATTACTTTTGTCGCACATTTTTCGTTAAGAATCATTTAAAGTTTCGGTTCATTCCTGTTAAAATTGATGTTTATCAGTTTTTAAGCGGAACTTCATGCTGATATGACGAAATAAAGGTTTATAAAGTTTACACTTTCAGGAAATTATAAAAAATTTAACGTAATATAAATTTACGAAATGGCAAAGGAGATAACAGGAAGGGATGAGAATTATTCGCAGTGGTACAATGACATAGTGAAGAAGGCGGGTCTTGCCGATAATTCAGCAGTAAGAGGCTGCATGGTTATCAAGCCTTACGGATATGCACTTTGGGAAAACATGAGGGATCAGCTGGACTCTATGTTTAAGGAAACAGGCCATGTTAACGCTTATTTTCCGCTTTTTGTACCTAAAAGTCTTTTTGAAGCGGAGGAGAAAAATGCGGAAGGCTTTGCCAAGGAATGTGCGATTGTCACCCATTACAGGCTGAAAAACGATCCATCCCAAAAAGGCAGGCTTATGGTGGATCCCGAGGCAAAACTTGAAGAAGAACTGATCGTCCGGCCTACAAGCGAGGCGATCATCTGGAATACATACCGGGACTGGATCCAGTCCTATCGAGACCTGCCTATCCTCATTAACCAATGGGCCAACGTGGTAAGGTGGGAGATGCGTACGCGTCCTTTTTTGCGTACGGCGGAGTTTTTATGGCAGGAAGGCCATACTGCCCACGCCACCAGGGATGAGGCCATCAGGGAATCACTGATGATTCATGACGTGTATACTAAATTTGCTGAGGAGTATATGGCGATGCCGGTCATCAAAGGGTACAAGACAGAGAGCGAACGGTTTGCCGGTGCTGACGAGACCTATACCATCGAGGCACTTATGCAGGATGGCAAAGCACTTCAGGCAGGAACGTCACATTTCCTCGGGCAGAATTTTGCCAAAGCTTTTAATGTGACATTCAGCAATGATAAAAATGAAAACGAATATGTGTGGGCAACCTCCTGGGGTGTCTCTACGCGTCTTATCGGAGCATTAATTATGACCCACTCTGATGACGAAGGTCTTGTCCTCCCTCCAAAGCTTGCACCTACTCAGGTGGTCATAGTTCCGATACCCAAACCTGATGCAGTACTTTTGGATAAAGCAAATCAAATCGCTACGGCTCTAAAAGCCAGAGGCATCCGGGTACTTGTGGATAAAGACGAGACCAAAAGACCTGGTTTTAAATTTGCCGAATACGAAATGAAGGGTATTCCTGTCAGGCTAGGCCTGGGCAACAGGGACCTGGAAAACAATACCATCGAGGTAGCCCGAAGAGATACCAAGGAAAAACAAAGTGTCAGCCTGGACAATGTAATAGACCATGTAGAAAACCTGCTGGCAGAAATCCAGAAAAACCTTTTTGAGAGGTCGGTAAAGTTTCGGTCGGAACACACTACCAGGGTTGACAATTTTTATGACTTTAAAGAAATACTGGAGACAAAAGGTGGTTTTCTGCTGTGTCACTGGGACGGCACCTCTGAGACAGAGGACAAAATCAAAGAAGAAACCAAGGCAACCATCCGTTGTATACCCCTGGATGCCCCTGAAGAAGAGGGCAAGTGCGTATACTCCGGTAAGCCTTCAAAAAGAAGAGTTTTTTTTGCAAAAGCTTACTAAAATAAAATAATATGAATTTTGAAATTGAAGGTACCCTTCATAAAAAATATGATATAGAAAGCAAGTCCAGCTCATTCCAGACAAGAGAGTTTGTAATTGCGACCGAAGGTACTTACCCTCAGTTTGTCAAGTTCCAGCTCACACAGGACAAATGCGGAGTCATTGACCGCTTCAATGAAGGAGACAGGGTAAAGGTCAGTTTTGACCTTCGCGGCCGCGAATGGCAGGGAAAATACTTTACAAATCTGAATGCCTGGAGAGTGGATGCTGCCGGTCAGACTCAGGGTATGACTGCCCCGGGTAGGGAGGCCCCACCGGTCACAGAAGCACCGGATTTCAACAATGGTCTGCCAAATGACTTTGACGACCTTCCGTTCTGATCATGGCCAAACCAAAAAGTAAACCATATCTCATACGGTAAGGAATGCTACTTGTTTTTTTCAAGAGCATGCCATGCCGTCGTAAATTTTGTCTAGAAGATACGGACTGTCTTTTACTTTTTTGCATACCCGAATAACTTGTAATGTATTCCCAGGGTAAATCCGGACTTATCGTCCATTACTCTTGAGTTTGTACTTTCAATATTTTCGGAATTAAACAAAAAAAAGTATCTGGCAGTTACCCCAAACCTTCCCAAATTTTGGTTAAATAGTAAAGACATGTTATAATAGGCACTGGGGCTAAAGTATTTTACCTGTGGATCAGAATAATAAAAATTTTGAATCACATGGGCATTTAATTTATGAATCATACCCACACCCAGGCCTACTTTAGTTTTTTTCACCGGTTCGTACAATACATCCACATTTAGTGTCATTTCCTTGTTTATCATTATTGCATCTTTCATATCCGGTTTAAA
Organism: Bacteroidota bacterium; assembly: GCA_019136675.1. Taxonomy (GTDB): domain Bacteria; phylum Bacteroidota; class Bacteroidia; order Chitinophagales; family Saprospiraceae; genus OLB9. The sequence continues at coordinate 5,199 of JAGVTV010000041.1, read as the reverse complement.
GGTTCTTATCCAGCCGGACTCAGCTTCATCTCTGAAAATATAAGCTATTCTGGTTTGAGCATATAGTTTTTTGCCTAAATTTACTTCTCCCATTATACCAATAGAATAATCGATATTTTTTTTCCTGACACCATTTGAAACTACTCTAAATAAATATGGCCTATAATATAGTCCTGTTTCTGGACCGATAGCTATTTGTGAATTTAAATGTGTTACAAATAAAACTAAAAACACAGTTATAATTAATTTATACATAATTGTAGAAGTGTTGTATTCAGCAAAAATAATAAATAATATGGATACAATTAAAATTTAATTACTTTCCTGGATCTTACTAATTTTCCTTTTTTATTCCAATATGTTAATATTAATATTTGCGGGTAATCAGTTTTAACATCAGTTAGATGGTCATCAGCATTATTAATTTTATTTCCCATCAAATCAAAAATTATTATTTTAACTTCGTCATCAGGCTTAAGATGGCCGGATTCGACTTCTAATATATGCTCATTTTTGATAAAAAGTTCCTCTGAATCTGGTGGGGACTTAACAGGTATTGAAAAACCATAATAGTCACTACAAGTTGGGTCATCACGATTACAATCAATAATTCTAATGGTCTTAGAAATAGTCTTTCCTATTTGATTATTTCTATATAAAACAGTAATAGTCTGAGGATAAAAAGGAAATTTAGGTATATCTGTTATAACAAGGCAACCACCACCATATTGGGTATTGCCTGCCATTCCTCTTAGCGAAGTAAATGATGTGCTATTAGGCCCAAGTATAATCCAATCCCCATTGTCAAAATTAATACCGGCATTTGATGCTATACAAAGGTCAAATTTATCACTTTCCTCACACACAATATTTGGGCCCTCTATACTTGTACAAGGAGCATTATAATTAACAGCAGAAGGAACTCCAGTAGGAACACATATTTTTTCCCAAGCCCTTGCGATGGATTGATAATTAGAAGAACAGGTGCCAAATTTTTTTTCAGCAATGGCCAAAGTAGCCCTCATCAGGTCGTTCCAATTGGGTGTTTGAGTCCCAAGGCTTTTTAATGATTCTAAGATAACATCAAATAATATGTCTTGATTTATACTACTTATATTATTAACTGGACTCCCTGTGACTAATAAAAAATACCAATGTCCTAATGCTTGACCAGCATCGTGCATTTCTGTTGAATTGGTAAAACTGCTAACACAATTGAATGGGGTATTTGCTAAATTTCTAACAGGGCTAATAACACCTTCTCCCATAACCCAATTATAATATCCAAGTGCCTTGTGTTGCAAAAATATTGAAAAAATATCTGCCAGCCCTTCGTGTAATGAAGCTGAAGAAATAGTTGAAAAATTTAAATAGTCCATTAATATTACATGAGCAAGTTCATGTGCTACAAATTCAAAGTTTGTATACGGTTGATTTGTTATATTATCAATGCCAAATACTAAGAAAGAAGAATTAAGATTTGCAACGGTTCCCCCTTCTAAGTTCAAATATGCATTATCAGTCTGCTTATTAAAAGCAAGATTTACATTGGTCAGATTAATATTAAAATGCTCTGATAAGTATTGGACTATTAGGTCAGCATTATAAAACAGTTCAAATGCTGGCACAGATGCGTCTAAACAGTTTCCGGGCCCACAAGAGCCCACTATACAATTCCAAGCTCTATCTATAGGAGAGAAAGGTACATCATTATCAAGCCAAGTAACAAAACGATCCTCAACGTCCAAATCCACTACTTTGATTTTATTGTTTTTTAGAAAAGTAGTATTGCCAATATTCATATCATTTAACACAGCACAAGAAATAGATCCATTACTTGCATTAATTTTGATGGGGGCATTTTTGTAGAGTTTCAATGGAGTTTGATAAATAATATCACCGGAATTTGCATCTATTTTGGCATTCAAAGGTTCCCCCCTATTGTCATTATAATTCACGCTCCATATTAAACGATAAGTACAGGAATTATCTCCTAAATTAACAACTTGTTTTGTAATTTTATTTATACTTAATGGTGGTACATCTAAAATATAGTAAAGTTCATTTTGATTTACAGAAGGATTAGCTGAAATATTTATATTTTCATAAATATGCGGAGAAATCATTTCTATTAAGTCACATGGATGTATAGGAGGGCATCCAGGGCACGGAGGCCCCTGAATGGCCTGAATGTTTGTCGTGTTGGTAAATACTTTAAATCCACCTCCTTCTACTAAAACCCCTTTATAATATTGTTGATACCGATGATAACTACCTTCAAACATTCTACTTTCTTCGCTGTCAACATATTCAAAAGAAATGTTGGGATCAGTTTTTATTGAAGAAATAAAATTGTTCCAACTGCCGATATTATCAATTGTAAATGGATGGACACTAAAAGGTCCGCGAGAAAATTTATCAAAACGAAACGAATCCAATAAATTTTTTGAATTATTTAATGTCATATTTACATATATGCAATCATTATTTAAATTCTCTCTATCAACTTGAGCTAAATTGGCAGAGCCAATACTAATAAAACATGCCAAAAGTACAAATTTAATTTTCATATTTAAGTTTATTATAAATTTTAAGTCTTAATAATCAGGACATTTTTGAACAAATTAATTTTATATGATGTTTTCTAATTTTTCTAATCATATCTTTTCAGCTCTATACTTTTAAAAATACAAAATTGAGCTTAAATGATAACCCTTAATTTTCATTTTATTTAATCATCCTTCTGAAGTGATACGAAAGTTTGGACGCCATTTATTACAAAGAAAAGTGAAAAAATTGTTATATTCAATTCATTATTCTTGAAAATATTTTAGTTTTGCCTAAAGTATCTATGGCAATGCCATAGATTTAGTTTCCTAAACAAATATAATTTTGAATAAATGTAATAATTATTAAAAAACAAAATTTAAATTAGGACCATCAAATGGATATCAATCAACTTGTCGCTCACCGTATCAGAGAAATCCGCCATGAAAAGGGATTTACCAGTCAGGCAATGGCAGATGATTTAGGCATTACAATTGGCAGCTATTCTGCCATAGAAAATGGAAAAGTAAATATTACTATAGATCGTTTACATCAGATTGCACAAGTGCTTCAAATGCCTTTGCTTGCTTTTTTGCCGTCAGGCGCTTACTCCTATTCTGTCAACGTCAGCCATGGAGAGCATGCGATTAATGCTACTACTTATAATAACTATAGAGATAAAGAAATGATTGATTCATTAAATACTGCAATGCAGCTCATGCAGAAAGTAGTTACCAAAATGCAAGAATAAATTGATTTATCATACACTTCATTTTGGAAATTTATACACCTATCCTTCTGACCATGGCCTACACAAAACGTAAACCTTACCGCAGCCGCAAGGATATCCTTAAGCTTTTTTATCAAAAATTCAGGGTTGTGATTTGGTTTGCCATAGCAGGACTCGTTATCTACTCCTGGATGAACCGTGTATCGCTGACAGACTACCTCAGGACTTACTTTTATTAATGTTGACTAAGTCCGCAAATAAGTAAAGCCGGAAAGACAGGTGACCGTCATCCGGCTTCAGGTTATTTGACCCTTATTAGTTCAAGCGATGGAAACTTACTTATTTCCCATCATACCCTTGATAAGGCCGATGACTGCCATCAGGACGCCACCGCCTACTCCTCCGCTGGCCACAGAACCCAATATGCCCATAAGGTCCATGCCCTCAGCAGGGGCTGCATCCAACATGCCAAGCAACTGACTGCCCAATCCTCCACCCAGAATACCCAATACAGAGTTTCCAAGTCCTCCCATGGAGGCTTTTGGCATTAACTTGCCGGCAAGATTGCCTCCGGCGGCTCCGCTTAAAAGAGAAATAATTAATGGTAAATAGCTCATGTTTAATATTGTTTTGATTTTTAATAAAACAAATATAGAAATTGATTATCAATTCACAAAATAATTGTATATAAATTTTTTAATGTGGACTTTTGTTTTGAATATTAAATTTTCCACAAAATAAAATAATTCCACATGGTGGAATTTTGGTCCGTGGTTAAGAAGTACTTAACCAATTCTTTTCTTTGAGTTAAATTAATGATAAACCTGCGTTTTGAAGTCTACATCCTGTGTGTATTTTATGTTTTGTCAAAAAATAAAGCCATGAATAAATTGATTTACACGATAACGTTATCAGGTCTTCTTTTGGCATCCTGCACGGGAGTGGACGAAGAGATCCTCCCTGTGGTCGGCGTATACAGATCACATATACTGGGTGTGGCGGGTCCCTTTGACCTGATAGTGTCATCAGACCGGGGAGACGATGTGCTGATGGAAGCTCCCTTTGACGGGCTGGACTGGTATGTGCTGAGGGCCGACATTGATGACCGGGGACCAGGAGTAATGGACATTGATATACCCTCACAGCAGATCGGCAATGGTATCCGGATCAGCGGTGACGGGTTTTATTCTGACGGCACCATAGAGCTTGAGTACCGGATCGATTACGGTGATGAAAAGCTCTATTTTAAACTTATAGGCACGAAGTAGGATATGCCGCAATTTCAGCCTGCCGGCCGGACAGATGGTAACCTAATTACTTTTTGATCGCAGTATTACAAGGCTTTCTGGCCGCCGGCGGCTGTTTTCCTACATATTTCTACGGTATTTTCCACCCACTTCGTACAGTGCGTTTGTGATCTGGCCCAGGGAGCAGGACTTGGATGTTTCCATCAGCTCTTCAAAGAGGTTTTTGTTTTCGATGGCTTTTTTCTGAAGCCGTGCAAGAGCTGCCTGACTTGCCATAGGGTCAAGTTTCCTGAGGTTTTCCACAGTTTTTATCTGACCCTGTTTTTCGTCTTCTGTAGCCCTGATCACTTCTCCGGGTATGATGGTCGGTGACCCTTCCCTTGATAAGAATGTGTTGACCCCAATGATCGGCAATTCGCCGGTATGCTTGAGGGTTTCATAATAAAGCGACTCTTCCTGGATTTTGCTTCGCTGGTACATGGTTTCCATGGCTCCCAGTACCCCGCCCCGCTCTGACAGGCGTTCAAACTCCGATAAAACAGCCTCTTCCACCAGGTCAGTAAGCTCCTCTACGATAAACGAGCCCTGTATGGGGTTTTCGTTTCTGGCAAGTCCCAACTCCTTGTTTATAATCAGTTGTATAGCCATGGCCCTTCTTACGCTTTCTTCCGTAGG
>JAGVTV010000090.1 GCA_019136675.1 Bacteroidota bacterium | reverse complement strand
CCCACAGCTCTGATTAGTGGCAGGGACTCACCTGTCAGTAAGCTCTCGTCAATGGTAGAGCGGCCGTCTGTTATCTCTCCGTCCACAGGGATTTTGTCACCGGGCCTGATGAGGAGCAGGTCTCCCGGCTTTACCTCACCCAGAGGAACCACACGTACTTCAGATCCCTCCATCACGGTAGCTGTGTCAGGCTGCAATCCCATGAGTTTTCGTATGGCCGATGAGGTTTTGCCCTTTGCTTTTTCTTCCAGCATCTTGCCAACCAGGATAAAAGTGATCACTACCGATGCCGCTTCAAACCAGGTATGTGCCTCCAGGCCACGGACTGTCCAAAAAAACGGATACAGGGTATTAAAAACACTGGTAACATAAGCCGTACCGGTGCTGAGTGCCACGAGGGTATCCATATTGGCCGTGCGGTGTCTGGCGTGTTTCCAGGCATTGGCAAAAAAATCCCTTCCAAACCAGAATACCACAGGCGTAGTGAGGATCCACAGGACTATATTGATGGTCTGAATCCTGTCACCGGTATGAGAAGGCATAAAAAACATACTAATGATAAACACCGGCAACGAAAAAATCAGGGAACCCAAAGCCTTCTTGCTTAGTTTTGAAATCCTCTGACGCTCCAGGGACTCCGCAGTTCCGTCGCTGCTATCCTCCGTCGGAATTACCAGGTCATAGCCTGCAGACCTGACAGCGGTTTTCAGTAAATCCGGGGTTATCATTTCAGGTAAGTATTCCACGGCAGCCTCGTTATTGGCATAATTTACCGTGGCCGATAATACCCCCGGAAGGCCCGACAGAGCCTTGTCCACATTAACTGCACAAGCAGCACAGGACATTTCCAGTACCGGAAAGGAAACCTTTTTGGTCGTCACTCCATATCCCAGGTCACTGATGGTCAACATTGCCTTTATTACGGTCTGAATGTCCGGAGCCGCTATGACTGCCACCTGATTAGCATAATCGACTTTTTCGACGGTCAATCCGCTGACCGAGGCCAGAGCATTGCTGATAATGACTGCACAATGCTGGCTGTTCATGCCGGTAACCGGAATGGAATATTTTACTAGAGGGTTGGCCATTTATGGTTTACAGGCGGCTTTTTGCCGAATTGACGGTCCCTGATCCTGCTATAAAAACATTGGCTGTAGCCAATTGTTTCAACCCGGAATTTAACTCAGGGCTTCCTGAGCCCGTAGAAAACTTGCCCGATAAATTCCTTAGGGAACTCTTCAACACCCGGAAATCCCAATTTAATATCACGGCCATCGTGGGGTATCTCTGCCGTGCCAAAAAGGTAATCCCAGATGGCGAGGGATATACCGAAATTGATGCCGTACTGCCTGTTTTCGGGCAGGTCGTGGACATGGTGCCAGATATGCATCTCGGGACTATTAAATATTTTTTTCATGAATGGCCCAAGGGCAAAATACCCAAGAATACCGGAACCAAACATCACTCCTGCCTTTTGGAAGCTGGTAAAATCATCTGCAAAATGTATATCGGCCAGCCCCATAGCCATCACAAATCCTATCATTAACCCGACTGCACCTCCTGCTGCCTTGCCGCTGACATGGAAATTACTATGGTTATAATGCCCAATGGCAAGTGTAAATATATGAATAATAAAAAAATCATACAGTCCCACGCCCAGCAAGGCCAGAGGGATGTATTCAATGGTGCGGTACACGACTGTCTCCATCCAGTGGTATCTGAGGTGGGCCGCAAAACCCATTTGCTCTACGCTATGGTGGACTTTGTGAAATTCCCACAGCCACGACACCCTGTGCAACAATCGGTGAACCCACCATTGTACAAAATCCCTAACTAAAAACCCCACAATCAGAATGAGCCACAATGGCTGTCCGTTGAGTGGATTGGAAGCCTGCAGGTCGAATCCAGTGAGGCCACGGATTGTATCGTTAAACAGGTGGACGACGACCATCGATATCCCATTGTAGATGACCAACGAAAACAGGAAAAAATTGAAGAACATATAAAAAAAGTCGAGCCAGAAATCCTTGCGGAAAGTGGGCTGTCCTTCTCTCCAGGGTTTCAGGATCTCGAGACCGAAAAAAAATGCGGATACCAGGATGAGCCAGTAAAAATAATTATGCCAGGACGGATGTGTGACCTCGTGGATAAAATACCCCGCATAGCCACCCCATCCATTAATAAAATCATTAAAAATTTGATTAAGTATTTCCATTTTTTATATGTTGGTTGGGAAATAACAATCTTTCCGCAGTAAAGTTACAGCAGATAAAAACTGAATTTTTTATTAATTTTTTACTTTGTCTGCGTCCAGGCTGTGTAGCCTCCAAGCATATTGTGGGCTTTGGTAAAGCCCAGTTCATTCATAAGACTTACAGCCTTGGCACTACGGCCACCAGCGGCACAGTAGACGATGTATTCTTTATTTTTATCCAGTGCAGCGACCTTATCCTTAAAACCGGGGTCTGTAAAATCCATTTCGAGGGCCTCCCCTATTTTGCCGTTGGCTATTTCTTCGGGTGTGCGTACATCCAAAAGGACGATATCGGGATTATCAGCCATCATAGTCCTGGCAGCCTGAATGTCTATGTCAATATTTTGAGGGGCCTGAGTCTGGACAGACTCTGCGGTAGCGGGCTGTGATCCGGTTTTGTCAGTGACTTGTTTACAGGACTGAATTGCCAGCATCATAACCAGCAAAACAACAATTGATTTTGCCATTATAATTGATTGGTATTGGTTAAAAACAACGCAAAATTACTGGGGCAAATACGATCAGGAGGTAACAAAGGTTACTTATCAGAGCTCTTAATGGCAGGCCATGCCCGATATCCATCAGTCAGGTTGTACACCTGCTTAAATCCCATCTCCCGCATAATATCTGCTGCTGTGGCACTCCGGCCGCCTGCATGGCAGTAAACGATGTATTGGCCGTTCCTGTCCAGTTTGTCCAGTTTATCTTTGAAGTCCTGGCTGCGGATATCGATCTCCAGAGCGTTTCCGATCTTGCCGTTGGCTATCTCCTCGGGAGTACGCACATCGAGCAGGATATAATTTTTTGACAATTTCATGATTTTCTGAGCTGTCTGAATGTCAATGTCTTCGTACACATTTTCCATTATTATAGCCGAGGTGTTTTTTTGGGCTGCCTGCTGGCCATAGCTATAATTTGCCGATAGTAGCAGGACGAAAACAGCCAGAGCAAAAGACAATTTGTTCATGTGCATTTGATTTATATGACAAATATAGAAAGAGTTTTTGAAAATCAGTTTTTGATGGTTTAAAAAATGATCTCTGGCGAGGCCGTAATCCGGCACGATTGTCCAAATGTTATTATAAAGACCACAAATCCTTCATTAGGTGTCCAAGAATGAAACAAAATCTCACCTTGCCACTACTACTTCGCCCCGCCCTATCTCCCGGCTGCCCTGGTACACCTTGTACATGTACGTGCCGGAGGGTAAACCTGAGAGGTCGATGGTGGTTTCTCCTTCGTGCATTCCAAACCGTACATATACATTCCTGCCGGACATATCGTATACGCGGAGGTCGGCTGGAGTGGTGATGCCTTGTATGTTTAGTCTAAATATACCGTCTGATGGATTTGGATAACTCTTAATTATCCTGATCCCTGATGCCGGAATATTGTGTGTCCATACCAGGTTTCCGTTTTCGTTGATCTTGATCATTCCTGCTATCGGGAGCCAGTCCGGTTGCCGGTACCATATACCATACAGAATCACCCCATTGTCATTGGTGGCTTCCATATTCCACAACCGGTATCGATAATTAGGATCATCGGCATGATGAATCTCCCATTTTTTATTAAAATCCATGTCAAATTTGGCAAGTGTAAAACTGGCAAAGGCTGTCCCCACGCTCTCGTAATTGCAGAGATATACCGATGAGTCAGGGGTAATACTAAATACATCAATAGGCACGATGCTCATAGGAGGAGTAGTTAGGTAGGTAAATTTTTTCAGGTTATAATTATTATCA
>JAGVTV010000142.1 GCA_019136675.1 Bacteroidota bacterium | reverse complement strand
AGTATACGATGGTACAGAAGCGGAAACATCTCAGGTGGCTGCCAGAACATGGACTTTATGCATTATAGACGGGGAGCCAATGCTGAGGGCCCTTCATGGGGATCTGCCCTGGATGCCGGAGACAGTTATAATCCAAATCTTCCCAATCCGTATGTCACCTTCAGTGAATCCAACGGGGTCAATGCCTTTGGTCAGTTTATTTTGGTCCGTGACAATAAACCCAATAGCAGCGTCACCGAAATATGCAACGGTATTGACGATGATTGCGATGGTCTGATAGACGAAAATTATTCCCTTGAGGTGACCGCAAGCGGGGATTCCGGAGTTGGTACGTTAAGGCAAATTCTTTCCTGTGCCCAAAACGGCGATATCATCACTTTTGCAGCCGGAGTAGACACCATCACACTGTTGTCTCCGCTTACCATTTCCCGGGATGTGAGTCTGCATGATCAGGTTGGACAAAAGGTAGTCATTCGATCCGACCTTAATGCTTCCGGCTTTACCGGGGCTCAGGGCAGCCTCATTTTTTCCCAGGGTGCTGATGTACTCCTGCGAAACATCCACCTAAGGCAAAGCAACAATACCTACCTCAAACCTCTGATCAGAAATGCAGGCAATCTGACCCTCCATGATACAATCCTGGACGGCAATCCGGAGGCAGTACTGAGATCGGAAGCAGGTGCTTCCCTTACAGTAAAAGGGCTGGTGAAGATGGATTAATCCGATCCGTTTATCATAGCCGTTTTTTTTTGCACAAAACACCCTGCAGCTAATTGCGGGAGTTTGGTCCATTTTGGAAGATAAAAGTGGGAAAATATGGGAGGATACGAGAGAAACCGGTCTGTACCTATATGATACCTATCTGAAGAACGGACAGGGAAAACATTTTACAATTATTCGGAATACAAACACTAACGCCAATAAAAAAAGGGGGGTCACTTGTAATGGCAACCCCCTGCGAAAGTCAATACGGGGTTTCTATAAGTTTCCTCTGAGCTCCTGCTCTCTCTCAATCGCTTCAAAAAGGGCCTTGAAATTTCCTTTGCCAAAGGATGTGGCTCCATGTCTTTCAATGATTTCAAAAAATACAGTAGGTCTGTCCTGAATGGGCTTTGTAAAGATCTGAAGCAGATACCCTTCTTCGTCCCTGTCTACCAGGATGTTAAGCCTTTTCAGGTCTTCAATTTTTTCGTCTATTTTTCCCACACGCTCCATGACCGTGTCATAATAATTTTCGGGGACGTAGAGGAATTCCACCCCATTGTTTCTGAGTGCCTCCACGGTATAGAGGATGTTTTCTGTCTCCAAAGCAATATGCTGCACGCCTGCTCCCAAATAAAAATCAAGATATTCCTCTATTTGTGATTTCTTTTTCCCCTGGGCAGGTTCGTTGATAGGAAACTTGATATATCCGTTGCCATTGCTTACCACTTTGCTCATCAGGGCAGAGTATTCAGTGGAAATATCCTTGTCGTCAAAGGTTACCAGCAGCTTGAAACCCATGACGTCCTCATAGAAGCTTACCCATTTGTTCATCTGACCGAGTTCGACATTGCCCACACAATGGTCCACATGCTTAAAGCCCAGAGATTTGACTTGCACGGGGCTTGATTTAGGTACATAACCGGGAAGGAAAGTACCGTTATAGTTACTCCTTTCGACAAGTGTGTGGATGGTTTCGCCATAGGTTTTGATGGCTGCCATCTTTACATACCCGTCCTGGTCTTCGACTTTGTACGGTTCAAAGGCACTTTCCGCACCTCTTTCTACTGCTTTTTGCCAGGCCTCTTCGGCATTGTCCACCCACAGGGCGAGCACCTTGACACCATCACCGTGTTTTGCCACATGTCTGAGTATCTCATGGTCCGGCCTGAGGGCTGATGTGATGACAAATCTGATCTTGCCTTGCTGCAGTACATAGGAGACCACATCTTTTGACCCTGTCTCGGGACCTTTGTATGCTATCAGCCTGAAGCCGTAGCAATGCTGGTAATACAATGCAGTTTGCTTGGCATTTCCTACATAAAATTCTATAAAATCGGTGCCATTGATCGGAAAGGTGTCTTTGGTTTGACTGGTATTGGTTAAGGTTGAAGCGTTCATGTATGATTAATTACTTTTTAATTTTAGATATTAACATTGATCATTAAAGCAGGTCATATCCAGCTGAGAGCATATTCCTCATCCTCTATCTCCGCGGCATAATTGGTCATCAGCAGTGGACGGAAAGTGTCTACCATGACGGCCAGCTCCCTGGTTTCTTTTTGGCCGATACTTTTTTCTACGGTGCCGGGATGCGGTCCGTGTGGTATGCCACCCGGATGCAGTGTGATCTGGCCCTGTACCACATGTTTGCGGCTCATAAAGTCACCGTCGACGTAATAGAGCACTTCATCACTGTCTATATTGCTGTGGTTATATGGTGCAGGTATGGCGAGGGGATGGTAATCGTATAGCCTGGGTACAAAACTGCATATCACAAAACCTGCAGTTTCAAATGTCTGATGGATGGGCGGCGGCAGATGCACCCGACCGGTGATAGGCTCAAAATTGTGGATAGAAAACGCATACGGATAGAGGTATCCGTCCCAGCCCACTACGTCAAACGGATGAGCCTTGTAATGGTACGGGTATAGGTTATCCTGCTTTTTGATGTATAGTAGGAAGTCCCCTTTTTCGTCATGGGTTTCGAGCACGGAAGGCTTGCGTATGTCCCGCTCACAAAAAGGTGAATGCTCCTCCAACTGGCCAAAAGTGTTGCGGTACCTCTTGGGAGTGACAATAGGTGAGGTCGACTCTACGATAAACAATCTGTTATCATCTGTATCAAACTCCAGCTGATAAATAGTGCCGCGGGGTATGATCAGGTAATCGCCGTATTCAAACCTAAGGTTGCCGTACATGGTCTTAAGCGTACCGGTACCCCTGTGAATAAAAATGCATTCGTCGGCATCAGCGTTTTTATAAAAATATTCGGTGACAGATGACATGGGAGCCGAGAGGATGATCTTGCATTCGTTGTTGACCAGGACCGGTTTGCGGGAGTCCAGGTAATCCTCTTCCGGGGTGACATTAAACCCCAGGAGACTGCGGTGCTTGAGCTGCTTGTCGTGGATGGTCTTGGGAGCCACATTGACCGGGTCGCCGACCTGGGTGATCATGGTGGGAGGGTAGTGGTGGTACAGCAGCGAGTACACATTGCTGAAGCCTTCCGTTGAAAACAACTCCTCACAGTATAATGTGCCGTCCGGCTTCCTGTATTGGGTATGCCTTTTTTGGGGAATTTTGCCTAAGGTGTGGTAGTGCATATTAATTTTGTTTTGACAGATTTTCAAATATCCTGTTCAGCGTCCGGTCCAGGTGAGCCAGATCTTCATTGGAAAGGCCGTCATATGCCTCTGCCCTGAATTCCCGTACAAGCGGAAAGATGTAGTGGTATATGGACATGCCCTCATCGGTCAACTTGATGATAAACCTGCGGCGGTCATTGATATCATGGGTGCGAGAAACCAGTTTTTTGGAAACCAGAAGGTCTATCATACGTGTGATGGTAGGAGCGTCTTTAAAACACAATTCGCCCAGCTCCTGCTGGCTGAGGGCATTGTGTTTATACAGCATATTGATGACTACCCATTGATCTACAGTGATGTCTGTTTCCGGGTGCATCAGCAGAATACGTGAGAACGATAATTTCATAAGCTTGACGGTCCTCTCAAGTGTAAATCCGGACATTTCAAGCCTGCCGTCCATTTTTTTGGTTTCTAGAATATTAAACATATAATATTTAGTATACTAATTATTTGCAAAGCAAACAATATTTGTCAATTTATCCAAATATTTTTATGAATTTTTAAAATTACTCCTTCGCAATGCACTCTATTACTCAGAAAACGCATTGGGCTTTGTTGCAGTAAGTTACTAATGTGTTTTCTGGGTTTATACATAGAAGGGGTAAAAAAAAAGCCCCTCATTTTGGATGAGAGGCTTTTTTGTTGGTTCGGATATGAATTAGTCTAATGACTGATTGTCGGTTGAAGCCCTTTTGACCAGCTCCTGATATTCGAGCGGAGAAAGTCCGTCAAGGCAATAATCAATGGGATTGATGGCTACTCCGTTGAGCCATACTTCATAATGCAGGTGCGGAGCGGTGGATGTACCGGTGCTTCCTACCTTACCTATGGTCTGGCCTTTTTTAACTATTTCTCCCTCTTTGACCTGGATGGAATGCATGTGGGCGTAAAGGGTCTTGTAGCCAAAACCGTGGTCTATCAGCACATGTTTGCCATACCCGCTTCCTGTTTTGTTGATGGAGACTACCCTGCCGTCGCCTGTGGATTGAATATCCGTGCCCTGAGGAGCGGTGAAATCGATACCTTTATGGAATCTTCTGAGCTTGTAAATAGGGTGAATTCTGAGGCCGAAACCGGAGAGGAATTTTACATCCTTCTTGAGTGCAGTCTCCCTGACCGGCTTAATGGAAGGTGTACTGGCCAGTTTCTTTTCCTTGGCCACAGCAAGTTTGTATAAGCTGTCGAGTGATTTTTTCTGGAGCTCTATTTTCAGCCTTAGCTGGTCGACTTTTTCAAGGTTTGACTTTAGCATCTTACCGGTTTCCTTGTGGTTTTCAAGGTATGCGTATTTATCATGTCCTCCTATACCTCCGTTCCATATACCGTCATCCATTGGCTTTACGCCCAGAATCATGCGGTTTATTTCACTGTCTTTTTCGTGGAGGGATTCAATTTTCTGCGAAAGGTCGTGATAATCTTCTGTGAGCTGGCTCAGGTAAAATTCGAGTTGCTCTTTTTCTTTGCTTATAACTTGTTCCTTGGGAGTCGGAAAATATTGGTAAGCAAGTACAAATAAGATTACGGCAGTGAGTACAACGGCAGACATAAAATACACACTCGTCCGGAATTTATCCTTCCTGGATAGCTTGTGCTCTTCGTACGTAAGTGTATGCTCGTTGTATACGTATTTTACATTCTTCATGCGAGATTACGGTTAATATTAAACAAACCCAGGTTGGCAGGGCATGTCAGAAAATACGGATACGGTTATGTTAAAAACAGGGTAAAGTTATATTTTAAGAAGATATTAACCAAACAATCCTTCGGGGAATTTGCCCGTTATTCATAAAAAAAAATACTTCAATACACAGATAGTTGGATAAGTTTGATATATATATGTAATTGTTTTTTAATGGGTTTTTTTGGTAAAATTTTAGTAAAAAAGCCTTGGGCTGTTTTCAGCTGTATTGAATGGCACTACAGTCAGTGTAGCGAGTTGCTGTTAAAATCAGGGCTTGGTATTTCCTTGTCCGTTTTTAGCTGCTTCTGCCATATCATTTTTGATGGTCTCCAGGTTGAGCTTAAAGAGCAGTTTGTCCCTGTGCTCGAAGTATGTGGGTAATTCGGTCATGTTCATCGGCAGGGCAGCAGGAAGTTTTTCCTTCAGGTGATTGACCTGTCTGCCGTTTTTCCAGAATCTGAAGCATACATGAGGTCCGGTGGCAAGTCCGGTAGAACCTACATAACCGATGGTTTCACCCTGTTTTACACGGGTACCATTTTTGATGCCTTTGGCAAATCTCGACATGTGCAGGTACTGTGTTTCGTAGGTATTATCGTGTTTGATTTTGACAAATTTACCATTGCCACCGGTATAAGCGGCCGCGGTCACGACCCCGTCAGCTACTGCCCTGATCTCTGTGCCATAAGGTGCTGCATAGTCAGTGCCGAGATGAGGAATGGTTTTGCCCTTGATAGGGTGGAATCTTCTGAGGTTATAGCTGGATGAAATCCTTGAAAACTTCACCGGTGCCTTGAGGAAAGTTTTTTTGGCTGGTCTGCCTTCAAAGTCAAAATAGCCTTCTTCGTTTTTTGATTTGTAGAGGAAAGAGTAATTGGGGCCGTTTTCATTTGTGTAGCAGGCGGCAAGCAATTTGCCTACGCCTACACTCTCACCGTCGATGTATTTGTTTTCAAAAATGAGTTTAAACTCATCTCCGTTTCTGGTATGGTAAAAGTCAACAGAACTGGAAAGTGCATCTTCCATCAGGTCAATGATACCCGGATCTATACCTTTTTCTTCCAGTGCACTCCACAGTGAAGTCTCTATTCTTCCTTCAATGAATTCTTCGCATGTTTGCACCTCCTTTTCCACGAGTTTGACCTTGACATCTTCCCGGAGATCACACACGATGTACTTGTATTTATCAGGTTCATAGACAATAGCCAGCGGTTTATCATCGCATTCGTGCTTTTTGATCACATGATATTTTTCACCGGGACGGATGCTCCTGATGTTAAATATTTCCTTCGCTTCGTGTTCCAGCAGCAGGATGAGATTTGTGGTCAGGCCGTTTTGGCTCAGGATATTACCGAAAATCTCGTTTTTACGTATGACATTGTTTTCTATGTGGACGGAATCCGGGTTAAATCCAAAAACCAGAGAGGTCTCCGATGTTTTATGGATCATATTCTCCTGGGTGCCAACCTGTATTACAGGGGCTGATGTATGATAGCTGTAGATGACTGCTGAAGCAATTGCCAGGGAAAACAGGATATCAGTTATCCTCTTCCCCAGCTTTTTTGGCTGTGGTGGTGTAAGTTCCAAAATCTAAGGTTTACGGTAAGGAATGAATTATAAAACCTCTTAGCGTCGTAAAGACACCGCAAGATAGCCCTATCGTTTGGATTTCTCCAAGTTTTATTTGTTAAAAATTACCATCATGACTGTTTTTTACAAATAAAAAACAATTCATTGCCCATCCTCGGAGCTACTGAATTGTAACATATTTCTATGGATTTTATGTGTAATTTATTGCCAAACAGTAACCTGTATTCTTCTATGCTTCCGCCAAATGGAGGCCCTTCCTTTTCAAAAGGAGTGGCAAACAATAGACCGGCGAGTGTGCCCCCTTCTGCTAGCAGGTTTGCCATTTTGTCTGCATACGCCGGCCTCAGGTCGGGGTCTATCGCACAAAAAAAGGTCTGTTCCAGAATCAGGTCATACTGCCCTTGCAGGCTAAAGAAGTCACCTGTGATGTACCTGATGCCTTCCTTGCCGGCCATCAGGGACTTTGACCTCTCAATAGCGGATGGTGAGATGTCACATATGGTAATGTCCCGGTACCCCCGGTCATGGAGGTAAGCGGCATCACTGCTGTCTCCGGCTCCGGGTATCAATACACTGGCCAGTAAATCGGTATGCTGATCTATGTAGCGGCAAAGGGGAGGGGAGGGCATACCGAGACTCCAGGGTGTATCGTCGGATTGATATCTCTTGTCCCAAAATTCCTTGTTCAGCTCACCTTGCATGAAAATTCATTACGTTAAACTGTTCAGTATAATTTAACACCTGTACGCACAAATGGTTACTTTTACGGCCAAAGCAACCATTTATCCATAAAAACATCATTCTAACCGGCGATGGCTAAGACAATCAATTGCAGGGGTACTCTGCTGGATACCGGCACCCCGCTGGTCATGGGAATCATCAACCTTACCGAAGACTCGTTTTACGCAGGATCAAGAGTAAACAGCGAAACCAAACTTCTTCAGACTGCTGAGACGATGTTGACCGAGGGAGCCTCCATCCTTGATGTAGGAGCTATGTCCAGTCGCCCCGGGGCCCGCCTGCCAGAGGAAAAAACAGAACTGGAAAAGATCAGTTGGGGAGTACAAAGTCTGGTCAGTCATTTTCCACAGGCCATTGTCTCCGTAGATACGATGCGGAGCCGCATTGCCCGGGCGGGGCTGGATGCGGGGGCAGCCATCATAAATGACATCTCAGGCGGCGAGTTTGACCCGCAGATGATGTCCACCGTGGCGGCTTACGGTGCCCCATACATCCTTATGCACATGAAAGGGCTGCCCGAAAATATGCAGCAAAACACTGCCTACGACGATGTGGTGCTTGAGGTCATGAGCTACTTAAGCCGCAAGATACATGACGCCAGGTCTGCAGGTATTAAAGACATCATCCTGGATCCGGGGTTTGGCTTTGGCAAGACCATAAAGCACAATTTTGAGATCCTGCGGCAGTTTGAAGTGTTTGGCATCTGGGGCCTGCCCGTGCTTGCCGGAATCTCACGCAAATCCATGATCTGGAAAACACTCAGTACAGACCCTGCCGGGGCACTCAACGGTACGACGGCCCTTCACATGGTAGCCCTGCAAAAAGGTGCCGGGATCCTCAGGGTACACGACGTACGTGAAGCCATGGAATGTATACGGCTCCATGGCATGCTGGCCGGATGAGTAGGGGTTTTCCGGGATAGGACGTTCATGGAATTCAACGAAAGTTGAATCCTTATGGCATAATGATGTGTTAAGTTATAGGATTGTGACCACATTTAGCTAATTTTAAGCGTTATTAGGAGCAAAGTAAGAGGTATCCCCCGATGGTAAACGAGGATCAAAATATAGACGATAAGCAAGAAAACGGCCAACATCCCACCCGATCCGGGCTGTTCAGATGGCTGGGCAGGATACTTATGTTTATTGGTATCCTGTTGGTGGCTGTGGTTATGCTGCTGCAGCTTAGCAGTGTGCAGACATGGCTCTCTTCAAAAGTTACAAAATACATATCCGAAGCAACCAATACCACTGTTCAGGCAGAAAGATTAAAGATTAGTCCCTTTGATGGGATTGTGCTCCATAACTTCAGCATCACAGGCCAGAAAAATGATACACTGATCTCAGGTGAAGCCTTGAATATTTCTCTGAGGAAAAACCTTTTTTTTCTTATCAACAAGCAGCTTGATCTTTCATATCTGGGGATAAGGAATATCAGACTTAATATCCTTACGGAAAACGGCGAATCAAGGTCAAACCTTATCAAATTTATCGATAACCTCTCTACCAACCCAAATAAAACCAAAGGCAAACCCCTGGACCTAAAGGTAAAAGAGATCGACCTGGCCGAAATCAGGGTAAGGATAGACAATAGAAATAAGGGAGTGCTGCAATCCATCGACCTTACCTCGGGAAATATACTTTTGGAATTTATGGACCTGGAGTGCAAGGAATTTATCATCACTTCCATAGTTCTGGACAGGCCTGCTTTCCAAAAACACACCTATGAGTACGAATGTAAAATCGATGATGAACTGACGGTATTGCAAAGGGAGCTAAAAACAGAAGAAAAGCCGGGAGAACCTTTGAATTTGACACTAAGGGAACTTGCGATACGGGATGGGAGATTTGGTATTTCCAACGGACTTCTGGTCACAGAAGAAAAGTATAAAAACTATCTTGACTACAATAATTTCAGTTTTGAAAAAATAAATCTCCTGCTCACAGACCTCAGGATTAAAAACGATTTTGATCTCACGGCCAAGCTGGAAGACCTGGTGGCTACGGACAATACCGGCTTTGAGATCCGGCACATCAGTTGTGATACCATCCTGATGGACAGGTCCAACACTGAGCTGCGTGGATTGATGGTAGATCTTGGCCAGAGTAAGGTATCTCATTATTTCAAGCTTAGCTATGGTGATTTTTCGGCATTTTCAGATTTTGTAAATAAAGTAATCCTGACGGCCCACCTTGAAAACTCAGTGGTCAGGATGGATGACCTTATGCATTTCGTCAGGGGTCTTTCCAGGGTTCCTGTCGTACAGCACAACAGAAACGAACTGATAAACCTGTCCGGAAGGTATTTTGGCAAAGTTAACAATCTGGCAGGCAGGGATGTGCAGATAAAGGTGGGCAATAAGCTGGATCTGGCAGGATCTTTTAATACCAGAGACCTCACAAAACCCGATAATACGGTTCTTAATATAAGGTTGGACAGATTCAATACTAGTATTGGCAAGATACGTATGCTGCTTCCGGCCTTCCGACCACCTGACAATTTTTACAAGCTGGGATCGATTAAATTTACAGGAAGGTTTGACGGCTATATCGAAAACTTCGTAGCCTACGGTAAGATGCAGACAGACCTCGGATCCGCAGAACTCGACATGAAACTGGACATCACACAGGGTACCAGCAGGGCCAATTATTCGGGGACCCTCGATCTGAGAAACTTTAACCTCGGCAAATGGAGCGACAACAAAGATCTGGGACTGGTCAATTTCAGGTCAAAAGTCCAAGACGGCAACGGGCTTACCCTTAATACCGTAAAAGCTGACCTGCTCGCCAAGGTGGGTTCGCTGACATACAAAGGGTATGATTACAGGGATTTTGAGGTGGATGGAAAGGTAGATAAAAACACCTTTAACGGAATATTCAGGATTAATGACAAAAACATTGATTTTGTCTTTGAAGGCTCCGCAGAGTACCTCAATAGGAAGGCATTTCTGAATTTTAAGGCAGATGTAAAGCAGCTTGACCTTCAGGCACTCAACCTTTCGGCAAAACCCATGAGCTTCCGCTCCAAAATGGATATCAACCTCAACGGGTCAAACCTCAATGATTTTACGGGCGACCTCAAATTATCGGGCATTGAAATGGTATCAGGTGACTCCACATACAAAATGGAAACCCTCAATCTTTCGTCAAGGGATATGGTCTCAGGCAAAAAACAACTAAGCCTGCTCTCTGATATAGGGACCGTCACTGTGGAGGGCGAATACGACCTGCCCAAGATGGTCCAGTCTGTCAAACAAGTCATTGCATCCAATTATCCTTACTCCAGAAAGTTTATCAAAGCTGATCCGAATGTGCCGATGGTCCACCAGAAATTTGATTTTAATGTCAACCTCTCGGACAGCAAAAACTTCCTTGCACTGGCAGGCCTGCCTGACAGTTATTTCAGGAAACTCGATCTGAAAGGCAGGATCGACACCTATAAAAGTGAAATATCCTTTGCTTCAGATGTACCCTTCCTGAAGATTAAAAAGGACTCTCTCAGCCGGATCAACCTTATATGTGTATCGGACCGCAAAGGTGGTGACGTCCTGGTACACATTGATTCCACTTACGCCATAGGCAGGAAATTTAATCCGATAGATGTCCACACGGTGATCAAGGGAGATACGGTGGATTTTACACTTGCTACTGAGAAGATCGTGGATTCCCTGGAAAATCTGGACATCCGTGGGCAGTTGATTCCGGTGGACAAGGGCTATAGCCTGACGCTGGCCGATAATCTGGTCCACGCCATGGGTGCCCAATGGAGCATCGATCCCCGCAATAAAATACTTTTTGGCGAGGGATACCTCTCCCTGGACAATCTGATAATTTCGGATGGCTTCCGAACCATTGGACTTAATGACATTAACTCAAACAGGGGTCTGGCTATCGATATAGAAAATTTTGACCTTGACATTCTAAACAATATCATCAAATACGACAAGATGATATTTGGCGGCTCTACACGTATATCTGCCCGGGCTGAGGATATATTCATCAAGAATCCCGAGTTTTCCGGTTTTCTGTCTATACCGGATTTTTCCATCAATGGGGACAAATACGGCAGCGTTTACATAAATGTCAATAAACCTTCGGGTTCGCCTTTTAAGGCCAATGTAAATATCGGTGATTTTATCGGCATCCTTGCTACCTATGACGAGAAGACCCGGGTGATAGACTCCAGGGTCAAGCTTCGGGCCGCTCCCCTGAGTATCCTGGAATATCTGCTAAAGACAGGTATAAAAGGTACTGAAGGCACCATAGACAGTGACATTACCTTCAGCGGACCTCTCGACAATGCCGTTCTGAATGGAGAAGGAGTGGTAAATAACGGTAAAACAACTATAATAATTACTGGTACAACCTATACCTTTGACAACCAGAAACTCAAGCTCACCAATACTGAAATAAATCTGGACGGAGCCAGGATAAAGGACCTGAATGGCAATGAAGGTGTGGTCAGGGGAGGCCTGACTCACCGTCTGTTCAGGGATTTTGGAGTGGATGCTGTGATCACTGGCAACAATGTAGTGGCTCTCAACACCACGCGGGCTGACAACCCTGATTATTACGGATATGGGGTGGGGCAGGTGACAGCCGAGTTTAAGGGTTTGTTTGACAAAATGGACATGAGGATTACCGCAGTGACCGGGCCAGGCACCAAACTCTCAATACCGGTTGAAGACAGTGAGCTTAAGCTCGATCAGAGTTTTATCAAATTTGTCAAAAAAGACGGAAAAGGTGCAAATCCTGTAAAAAAAACCCAAAAGGTACCGGGCGGCATCAATATAGAGATGAACCTTTCCATCACACCCGATGCGGAGGTAAGCATTATTTTTAATGAGAGCAAGGGTGACATCATGAGAGGTACAGGTCGTGGCAATATGAAAATAGATGTGACCAGGCAGGGCGACTTTACCATTTATGGCAATTACGAAATCGAGCAGGGTCAATATCTGTTTACCGTTGCTCTTCTGCCTGTGGCTAAGCCTTTTATTGTGGAGCGTGGTGGGACCATATCCTGGACCGGCGACCCGGTAAACACTACGCTTGACATAACTACCAACTACCGGACAAGGACATCCGTTGAACCCTTCATATCCGAATATCTGACCCTCGCCAGCCAGGATGTACAAAGGCTCGCCGGACAAAACTCAGAGGTGGATCTCCAGCTAAAACTGGGCGGCACGCTGTACAAACCGGACATCAAGTTTAACCTATCGTTTCCTAACCTGACCGGGGATGTGGCTAACTTTGCCGAAAGCAAGCTCCGCATCATCAGAAACAATGAGCTGGAGCTCAATGGACAAGTCCTGGGACTAATCGTCTTTAACTCATTTTTGCCCTCAAACCGTGTCTCAGATGTGTTTGGGGTGGCAGGGATACAATCCGCCGGTATTAATACCCTCAGCGAATTTCTGACCAGCCAGTTGTCACTGTATATTACCAGTGTACTCAACAGTCTCGTGGAAGAGGGCGGGGTCATATCCGGAGTTGACTTTGACCTGGATGTGCGAAACAACAATTTTGGCATCGCCTCAGGTAACGGACTCCTGCCCAATGAGATAGCCGTAAGAAATACGCTCATATTTAAAAACAACAGGTTTTCTATCGATATAGGAGGCAACTACGTACTACAGAATCAGGGTGTCACTATAAACCAGGTTCTGCCGGACTTTGCTCTCGAATTCAGACTGACGGAAGACCGAAAACTCAAAGTGAGGCTGTATGGCAAGTACGACCTTGACCCTATCAGTATCACAGGCCTACGGCAGAAATACGGTCTCGGAGTGGCTTACCGGACAGAATTTGGCTCTATGATGCAATTTGAAAAGGAATTGCGAAGTAAGGCAACGGAGGTGATCAACGACCAGGAAAACTAAAAAAAAAGCAAAACCTGACTGTAATCGTCTCAGTCAAACAGGACAATATCGCGTACACCTGTCTGATAAAGCTTTTTGCAAAGACCTGATTTCCGGGGTTATTGTCAGTTTTTGTGTCGTAAAATGAGGCTTAAAATTCTGTTAACAATTTATTATCACATAAAAATCAAATATTCACAAATTTGATATGTTTTTTCAGTGACTTCTGACATCTATTCAGTCTAAAAGTTTGTTTAATCATGGTTCAGTTTATAGAAACAAAACCAGAAAAATCATTTCTTAACAATTAAACTCATTTTAAAAATGGCAATCAATTTGTTGGATTTAGTAAAAGATCAGGTAACCGGCCAGCTTGCAAAACATGCCAGCGGATTTCTAGGCGAATCTGAATCTTCAGTTACAAATGCATTAGGCAGTATCATGCCTGCACTTCTTGGTTCAGCTGTACAGAAAGCGGCTACTCCTTCCGGATCTCAGGGTCTCATGGATATGATTGGCAAGCTTGATATGAACAGCCTGGGCAACATCGCCAGCCTTTTCGGCGGCGGAGCAAGCAATGTAAATGGCCTTCTTAACTCAGGCGGAGGCATCGTTGATGCACTTCTTGGTAACAAAGCTGGCGGCATCATCGACGTAGTTTCAAGCCTCAGCGGTATGAAGAGCGGTTCAACCTCTTCACTGCTCAAAATGGCTGCTCCTTTCCTTCTGAGCATCATCGGTAATCAGATAAAAGGTAAAGGCGTTTCATTCCTTACCGAACTCCTCGGAGGTCAGAAGAGCTTTATCAAGGCTGCTCTTCCTGCAGGATTGGGCAATGTGCTTAACTTTGGTGACTTCGGTGGAAGCACACAAAGATCTACCGTATCTACCGGTTCTTCCAGCACATCTACAGGTGGCGGTAACAACTGGCTTAAGTGGTTGCTTCCTATCCTTCTGGGTGCAGGTCTTATCTGGTGGTTGAGCCAGAAAGGCTGTGGCAAGAAAGTAGAAGAAACTGTTGGTGACGCAGTAGTCGCTGTTGACTCAGCTGCCATGAAGGCTGCCAATGCTGCAGGTGCTGCTGTTGACTCTATGGGTGCTGCTGTTGACAACCTTTTCAAGTACAAACTGTCAACTGGTTTCGAACTTGCAGGTGCTGCTAAGGACGGTATCGAAAGCCAGCTTGTAACTTTTGTAGAGGATGCCAGCAAGCCGGTAGACAAGAACCTTTGGTTCAATTTTGACAGACTTCTTTTTGATACAGGCAAAGCTACCCTCCAGCCTTCAAGCCAGGAGCAGCTTAAAAACGTTGCCGAAATCATGAAAGCTTTCCCTAAGCTTAAAGTTAAATTGGGCGGATACACCGACAATGTAGGTGATCCTAAAGCTAACCTGAAACTGAGCACAGACAGAGCATTTAATGTGATGAATGAGCTGGTTGCCATGGGGGTTGCCAAGGACAGACTTAGTGCTGAAGGCTACGGTGACAAGCACCCTGTTGCAGACAACAACACAGAAGAAGGACGTCAGCAAAACAGAAGGATTGCCATCAGGGTTACTGAGAAGTAATCTTCAGGGATACCCTGACCCATAAACAATTTAATAAGACCTGGCCGGATTTTTCGGCCAGGTCTTGTTATTTATACATATATCAGGTATGTGGTCTCTTCAGGGAGCTGCAACCCAAACATCTGATAAAATTCATTATATATATTGAAATATTGCTATATTTACACTGATTTTCTCAAAAAACAATTACCGTCATGGGACGATTAATCAGAATTGCCATTTATGCCCTCGTCATATTGGTTTTGTATTTCTGGATCACGGCCTGGTTAAAGTCGTACAGGGATGATGCAATAAGACAAAAAGCTGAGCAGGTATTTACCGATACGACAGCTGTTGAAAGCCTTGTTTTGGTTGGCTCAGATTCTCTGGCATTGGAAGATTCCCTTGATGCAGGCGACACATCCATTGATGCCATAACCAATGAACAAATCGTGGACGGCAAAGTAAATTATTCTGACCTGGATAAAAAAATTGAAAAAGTTGAGAAGAACCTGAAAGAATCAAAACCTACCGGGGGTGAGCAACAGACTAAGCCACCAAAACCTCAGGATAAGCCAGTAACAAAGCAGGAAAAACCGGCTAAAAAACCAGACAGGGTCACCGAGGGGGCCAAAGACCTGACACCTTCCCAAAGCATTTCAAAAAAAGGTGACGGCGGAGCCTATATGGTCATGGCCGGCAGTTACCTCCTCAGGGAAAATGCAGATAAGATGGTAAAAAAACTCAAGGGTATGGGCTACTCCAATGCTGAAGTGGTGGTCTTTTCGCAGTCACAGTACCATTCTGTGGTAGCCGCCAGGTACAAGTCAGAATCCAGTGCCTACAATGCCTCGTCCGAGCTCAAAAGAAGGGGAGTGGACAGTTTTGTAAAAACAAGATAAAAAATCCCATCCGATCGTGTGTGGCAGATCTTCTCTGACAAAAACAGAAAAGGAAATAGAACAGAGGTTCAATGCCACTTTCTATTCTGACGAACTGGAAAGGTACAACCCTCTGCCCAATTTTAATGTGGCCCCGACCCAGATGCATCCTGTACTGTCCAACGAGGATCCGGGACACCTGCACTTTTATAAATGGGGACTCATACCCTTTTGGGCTAAGGACAAAAGTATAGGGTCAAAAATGATTAATGCACGTTCTGAGACCCTGATGGAAAAGCCTGCATTCAGAAATCTCCTGAAGTCGAGGCGGTGTCTCGTGCCGTTTGATGGTTTTTATGAATGGAAAAAAACAGAAAAGACCCGATTACCCTTTCGTATCGTGACCACTGACCAGGAAATATTTTCCGTGGCAGGATTATGGGATACCTGGAAAGATCCCGGTACCGGAGACCTTCTCCATAGCTTTACCCTCATCACTATCCATCCCAATAAGCTGATGGAGGCCATTCACGACAGGATGCCTGCCATACTTACCCCCGAAAATGAAAAACTCTGGATCGATCCGGAAGTTAGTCCCGGAGAAGCCTTGCAGCTGTTGCTCCCGTATCCGGACGAAAATATGATGGCATACGAGGTGTCAGCAAGGGTCAACAATGTCAGAAACAACGACCCCTCACTGCTTGAGCCTCTTGACCGTTTGGAATCAGGTATCCAGACAAGTTTATTCTAAGCTTTTTTTATCCTTATTTTACCAACATTTGTCGAAAAATGAAGTTATTCATTTTCGTATACCATTATATTTGGTCTTGTATCACAATTCAACAATAACAAACCTGTAATTAAATTAAAAAATGATGAAGAATCTGATGTCAGTCTTTATGACTTTTTTCCTGACAATGGGACTATACGCCCAGACTGCTGAAGAAATAGTAAGCAAATATGTGGAAAATACCGGTGGCAAAGATGCATGGAGTGCCATTTCATCCATGAAGGCCACCGGAACTATCAAGGCTCAGGGTATGGAGTTTCCGGCCGTGATGCTGACCAAAAACAACAAGCAGAAAGTATCCTTTACCTTTCAGGGCATGACCATCGTACAACCTGCCTTTGACGGTGAGACCGGATGGCAGACCAATTTTATGAATATGAAAGCAGAAAAAATGGAAGCCGAAGACAATGAAATCGCTAAAGCAGAGGCAGAGGATTTTCCTAATCCTTTCCTTTCATACAAAGAAAAAGGCTACACGGTAGAATTGCAGGGAACCGAAACCGTAGAAGGCACCGATTGCTTCAAAGTAAAATTTACCAAGAAGCCTGTCAAAATTGAGGGTAAAGAAGAGGAAAACAGTTCAGTCTATTTTTTTGATAAAGAAAATTTCGTGCCCCTGGTTGTCAGGAGCACAGTCAAAAAGGGTCCTGCCAAAGGAAAGTTTGTAGAAACGGTCCTGTCTGACTATCAGGAAGTAAGTGGTGTGATGATGCCTTTTTCAATGGACAATAAATTTGACGGACAGACCCAGGCATCCATCCTGATTCAGAAGATAGAAGCCAATGTGCCTATAGACGACAAGGAGTTTGCTTTCCCTGCAGACAATTGAAAGTTTGTTGATTATTGATTATTTCTGGCTGAGTCGGGCATTTGGCTCAGCTATATTTTTTATTCCCAAAATAATATTAAGACCAATGAAAAACCTGATCTATACTTTTCTTTTGCTTTTTATTATCCGTCAGGATACAGCAGCACAGCCTTTTAAGGGCGAGGAACTTTTTGGTGCCATGAGGGCCCGGCAAATCGGTCCGGCAGTGATGAGCGGTCGTGTCACCGATCTTGAGGCACATCCCACCAACTCAAAAGTATATTACGCGGGTGCAGCAGGAGGCGGTGTCTGGAAAACGAGCAACAGCGGAGTAACTTTTATTCCGGTATTTGAAAAGCATACCCAATGTATCGGTGCTGTGGAAGTTGACCCTAATGATCCTGATAAAACCATATGGGTCGGCACCGGCGAAATATGGACACGAAACAGTGTCAGCATCGGCGATGGCATTTATAAGTCCACCGACGGCGGTCAGAACTGGAAAAATATGGGACTTCAAAAGTCTGAAAGGATAAGCAGCATTATCGTTAAGCCCGGTAATTCCAATGTTGTATATGCCGGAGTTCTGGGGGCTCTGTGGAGTGACAGTGATGAAAGAGGGGTTTACAGGACCACCGACGGCGGTCAGACATGGGAAAAACTGTTTTATGTAAACGGTTCTACGGGATGCTCTGAACTGCTGATGGACCCTTCCAATCCTGATATCCTGTATGCGGCATTCTGGGAATTCAGGCGTACAGCCTACTCCTTCAATTCGGGTGGCCCCAACAGTGCCCTGTACAAGAGTACGGACGCCGGAAAAACCTGGAATAAGATACACAATGGCTTTCCTTCCGGAAAACTGGGCAGAATTGCCGTAGCTGTGGCTCCATCAAAGCCATCCGTTGTCTATGCGGTCATTGAAGCCGAAAAAGCGGAAGACAAGGGATTGTACAGGTCTGATGACAGCGGTGCTTCATGGAAAAAACTCAACGGTGACTTCGAACTGGTGGTCAGACCTTTTTACTTCAGCAGGATAGTTATTGACCCAAAAAATCCGGATGTCATCCTCAAGGCTGGCTTAAACGGCTATATCAGCCGGGATGGGGGTAAAACCTTCAGAGTCATCGGAGCAGGAATTCACTCTGATTTTCATGATTATATTTTTGATCCCAATGACTCCGAAAGAATTACACTTTGTACCGATGGCGGGGTATACAGATCCTGGGACGCCGGCAATGTCTGGGAAATGGTCAAGGGACTCCCTTTTTCCCAATATTATCATGTTTCTACTGACAACAGAACACCTTTCTGGGTCTATGGTGGATTGCAGGATAACGGATCATGGGTAGGCCCAAGCAAAAAGGTGGGAGGTATCAAAAACAGCGACTGGATATCCGTAGGTTACGGTGACGGCTTCAGGGTATACCCACACCCCAATGACCCCAATACAGTATACTCAGAAATGCAGGGAGCTGAAAATATATGGCGTGTCGATGTGTCAAGAAGCCAGGCTAAGACGATCAAGCCCTATCCGGAAGCCGGTGATCCCAAGCTGAGGTTCAACTGGAACTCGCCGCTTACCACCAGCCTGCATTTTCCCGACAGGCTGTTTGTCGGCAGTCAATACGTCCATGTCTCAGAAGACCGTGGCGAAACCTGGAGAAAGATGTCTCCCGACCTGACCACCAATGATCCTGCCAAGCAGCTTCAGGAAGCGTCTGGGGGACTAAGTGCCGATAACTCAGGTGCCGAAAACCACTGCACCGTTTTTACCATCAATGAATCGCCGATCGATCCCAATATCATCTGGGCAGGAACCGATGACGGCAACGTGCAGGTGACCTTTGACGGCGGTAAATCCTGGAAAAACGTTACCTCAAATGTACTGGGAATACCCAAAAACACCTGGGTGTATTTTATCGAACCAAGCCATTATGATAAAAATACGGCCTATGTTGTATTTGACGGACATACCAGGGGCGATATGAAGCCCCATGTCATGAAAACCACCGACGGGGGCACTACTTGGAAATCTGTTGTAAATGACCAGGTCCCTGTTTTTGCACGCAGCATCAAGGAAGACCCTGAAAATCCTGACCTTCTGTACCTGGGTACAGAATTCGGGCTGTATATCAGCATTGACGGAGGAGCTAACTGGGTAAAGTTTGAAAACAATATGCCGGCTGTTGCTATACATTACATGACCATTCACAAAGCTACGAGTTCGCTGGTTTTAGCTACACACGGCAGGGGCATTATCATCATTGACGACCTGAAACCTCTGAGAGCCATCGGCAAAAAGATCATGGAGGAAGAACTTGCCTTTGTCGAGATGAAGCCTACAGTTATGAATGAAAGTACCATGTTCCAGAGTTTTCCGTCGGTAGGAGAGTACGTAGGCGAAAATCCTCCTTCTGAAGCAAGGATTGTTTATTTTATGAACAAGCGTCACACTTTTGGCAAGATGACAATGGAGATATTTGATGAACATGGTGTGAAGGTGGCTGACCTGGCACCCGGCAAGAGCAAGGGCCTGAATGAAGTACTTTGGAACTATACCCTCAAGCCACCCAAGACAGCCAAGGGCAAGACCTTTACCTTCGGCGGTCTGGCTGCTCCTACTGTACCCGCCGGCAAATACACAGTCAAAATTACCAAAGGCAACAAGGAATACACGAGCCAGCTGGAACTGAAATACGATCAGCAATCCATACATTCAGCTGATGACAGAAAA
>JAGVTV010000127.1 GCA_019136675.1 Bacteroidota bacterium | reverse complement strand
TGGCCGTTGCCTGTGGGAACTGCCGTAAAAGGATTGAAGGGCCCGATGTCTATTTGTAACGGATCTACGATGGCTTCCGGTCCCGTGCCGTTTGAGGTAACTTTTTCAGATACTCTTCGGACCACAGGTGATGAAGATTCTATGCAATCATCAGCAGCATCAGGTACCCTGACTTTGACGGTGACTTCGCAGCCGTCAGCTGATGTGACAAGGTCTATCCTTTGAGGACAATTGGAAACGACAGGACTTTGCTGGTCCCTGATGCCAAACGTGGCTCCTGTCACCGAGACATTACCGCACTGGTCATAGTAGACAAAGTCGACCTGAGTGTATCTCAGAAACCCTTGCAAGGAAGAAGGGCAAAACTGCGGTGGCAGAGAGACAGGCAAAATGCCAGGATAAGTAGCGGGATTATGGAGGTCATAGCTCCCCCTCTCAGCCGCAAACCTCATAAAAGTGTCACAGTTTGCCCGGGCCTTTGAGCCACCCATGGACTGGACCCACGCTGTCAGTTGTGCATTAAAATTTTCCTGAGATGAGCATTCAAAAGTCCGGTCGCTTGCTGCCTGAGTGATTAGCGGGGCAGTATCCTGTTTTATAACTATTGTTTGAATTAATGCTGACCTGTTGCCGCATACATCAGTTGCTGTATAGGTTCGCCTTACAAGACTGAGGCAACCTGTGGAAACAAGACTGTCGGCAAATGTCAGGGATGAAGGTGAGCAAAGGTCGGAGGCACCGGCATACAAGCTGTCTGGAAAGGATTGAAACACTTTGCAACCGATTCTGACAGTGTCAGGGCCCGTAAATATGGGTGGTGTATTGTCCCTTACTGTGATGTTTTGGGTGTGTGTAGCTGTGTTGCCGCATTCGTCTGTGGCGATCCATTTCCTGGTGATGGAGTAGTTGTAGTATCCGCATACAGTTTTGTCTGAAGCCTGGGTGCTGGTTTCCGAAAACACAGGAACTACTGTCTTATCACAATAATCAACGGACATTATCTGTGGTACTGAAGGAACCTGATGGCACTGCACCGTGATATCTGCTGGTGCATTCTGAATCACCGGGGCGACATTGTCGGTCACGCTGAAGTTCGTTGTGCCGGGGGTCCCAGTCTCATTGCCGCATTCGTCGGCTACAATAAAAGAAATATTCATCCTCCACTGGCAAATGCCGTCAGGAATATTGGGATATGGCCCTATGGCTATGTTTCCTCCGCCGGTTTGAATGACTGCGTTATTGGAGGTTATTGCAAAGTTGAAGTTTTTCCAGGTAATAGAATTTGAACAATCATCAGCAGCCTGATAGCCTGCCCTGGATTTGATCCATTGAATCAGGGTGTCTCTGATACCTGCGACGCAGTTGTACTGTTTGTTGGGGACCGCATTCAGGATCTTTGGTCCTTTGGTGTCAGTGGTAAAAAACATGGCTGACGTGGGAGTGCTCATATTCCCGGAAGGGTCTACGGCAGTAAATACCACAGTCACTTTTTGTTTGTTGCCGCAAAGGATGTCTAAAGAATTGTTAAATGCGATAATGGCCTGTGCCAGGGTCAGGTTTGCTGTCCAGGTCACGGAGCCAGAGTTGTCCGTAGCTGTGGCACCGCCCGCATTGTTGTACCATGCTGTCAGTTTGTCGATGAGACCCGGTGTGACACCGCACTCAAAGGATGTGTCTCTCGCCGGCGTTACGATGACAGGTGGCGTGGTATCCTGGGCTTTCAGACCATTGAATACCAGCAGGCATATGACTATCGCACATCCTTTAAAAATCATGGATCCTGTCAGGCGTCCTTTTACCGGGCTCTGCATCATACTACCAATTCACAGGTTGAGAGACAAAAATACATGATAATGTTACACCATTCATACGGAGAGCGGGTTTTAACATCTCCTCAACATTTGGTTTATTCCGGTTAAGGGTTTTCTACTAAAGCAGACTGGGTTAATGCTTTATGGCTGGAAGTGGCACTGGCAATAATGGAAACCTTTTACGGAGTGGCAAGATTTGCAGAACCAAATTATGGCGGCGAAAGCTTTTTTGTTATTGACTTTGAATTTATTTCATTATTAAATTTCAGAATTAATATATTTACATCACAATAATTTAGCCTTAAAGACCAAAGCCGCATTTGAAGTATGTCGCATAATTTGCAGGAGGATAACAATACTTTTTCCGTCACATTTTGGTTGACATTAAATGTTGTTTTTATCCTGATGATGGCTCTGGGCTGTGCCTCCGAACACTATCCGGTAGCTGCCATTTCCTACAATACCCATATCAGGCCTATCCTTTCGGACAAATGTTTCAAATGCCACGGACCTGATGCCGGTAAGAGAAAATCGGGATACAGACTCGACACTGAAGAAGGTGCCTTTGCATTGCTTCGCGGAGAAAAAAACAAATATGGAATTGTCCGCGGACACCCCGCAAAATCAGAAGTTTTTTTGAGGATAAAGTCTCAGGATACCGGATATATGATGCCGCCACCCGAGTCAAATCTGGCTCTTTCAGACGCTGAAAAAGACCTTATCGGCCAATGGATAAAGGAAGGGGCACAATATCAGAAACACTGGGCTTTTATACCTTTGGCTGAGGTGTCTGTACCTGACACCGATGGTGACGGATGGGTGGCCAATGAAATTGACCATTTTATTCTGGCCAGACTGCAGGAAAAGGGAATGGAACCATCAGAAGTCAAATATGACGCAGCTTTGCTGAAAAGGATGATGCACGATGTCACGGGGCTTCCGCCCAATGTCAGCCAGCAGGATGAATATATGCAAAAACCCGACGACCGAGCGTACGAAAAAATGGTGGACATGGCCCTGGCAAGTCCCCGGTACGGGGAGAAGATGGCCGTTTTCTGGATGGACCTGGCAAGGTACGCCGACAGTCACGGGTATCAGGATGATGGGCTCAGGACGATGTGGCCGTGGAGGGATTGGGTAATCCATGCCTTCAACAGCAACTATAGTTATGATAAATTTGTAACCTGGCAGCTAGCAGGTGACCTGCTGCCTGACAAAAACAAGGAAACCATCCTGGCTACGGGGTTCAACAGAAACCACAAGATAACACAGGAAGGTGGTGTCATTGATGAGGAATACAGAGTGGAGTATGTTACTGATCGCACCAACACCTTTGGAAAGGGACTTCTGGCGATGACCTTTGAATGTGCCAAATGCCATGATCACAAATATGATCCCATATCTCAGAAAGATTATTACGGAACCTTTGCGTTTTTTAATCAGGTAAACGAAAAAGGTCTCAACGGAGACATCTCCGTGGGATCTCTGGCAGACCCGCCTTTTATGACCATTACAGATGAAGACCAACGGGATGTCCTCAAATTTATCAATAAGTCAGATACCGGCCGCATCAATGTTATGATCATGAAGGACAGTGCGGTACAGAGGCAAACCCGGATCCTGCTGCGGGGCATGTACGACCGTCCCGGAGATTCTGTTGCCTTTGGCACACCTGAAGCCATCCTTAGGTTTGATGCAAAAACATTTGAAAACAACAGGCTTGGACTTGCCAAATGGCTTTTTGACCGCAAAAATCCACTTACGGCCCGTGTCTTTGTCAACTTTATGTGGCAGGAATTTTTTGGCAGGGGCATTGTC
This sequence comes from Bacteroidota bacterium, assembly GCA_019136675.1. Classification (GTDB taxonomy): domain Bacteria; phylum Bacteroidota; class Bacteroidia; order Chitinophagales; family Saprospiraceae; genus OLB9. The sequence continues at coordinate 392 of JAGVTV010000127.1, read as the reverse complement.
AGGACATCCGGGGATTTTGGCCTCCAGGGTGACTTGCCCTCGCATCCCGCACTTCTGGACTGGCTGGCATACGATTTTATGACCCATGGCTGGAATATCAAAAGGCTGGTCAGGCAAATAGTGATGTCATCGGCCTACCGGCAGTCGACGGCTGTCACAGAAACACATTTGGCATCTGACCCTGACAATGTATATCTGGCCCGTGGACCCAGGTTGAGGTTGTCAGCCGAACTGCTCAAAGACCATCTCCTGGCCTCAGCCGGATTATTAAATCCTGAAATCGGTGGACCGAGCGTAAAACCATATCAACCTAAGGGCCTTTGGGAAAGTGCTACATCGGGACGCGGCCAGCTTGCCACCTATATCGAGGACGAGGGCATCAGAAGATATCG
>JAGVTV010000067.1 GCA_019136675.1 Bacteroidota bacterium | reverse complement strand
TGATGTAGACAATACCTATAAATTTGAGGGATACCGTTTGTTTCAGCTGGCAAATGCCAGTGTCACAGCCCAGGAGTTGGGAGATATCAGTAAGGCAAGGGAAATAGCAAAAGTCGACCTCAGAAACGGTATCAAGGAAATATACAACTGGACAGGACAGACCAACCCGCTCAACCCGGCTTATCCGATCGTCTGGATACCCACCAAGGAAGTCAGCGGAGCGGATGAAGGCCTGAGGACATCATTCAGGGTGACAGAAGACCAGTTTGCTCTCGGTGACAGAAGGCTAGTAAACCATAAGCAATACCATTTCCTCGTGCTCGCCTATGCCTACAATAATTGGCAGGACTTTAATATTACCAATGGAGAAGGCCAGAGAAGGGCTTACCTTGAAGGAAGGGGCAATGTAGGAGGACCAGAAAAGAAAGCCTATACTTTTGTACCAAGACCTATCGTCTATCAGCAGCTTAACTCGGCGTACGGAGATGGACCTCAGGTTACCAGGCTAGCCGGAGAAGGCAATCCCGGAAAATTCCTGGAGATGGATGAAACCATGTATGATCTCATCCTTAACAATCAATACAATGGGAAGATACTTTATAAAAACGGTGCAGGACCTATTGACGCCAAGGTTATAGACCCGATCAGGGTAAAGGATGGCAAGTACAGGCTCGAAATCAGCGGTAATTTTGATAACCAAAGAGCTACCTGTGCATTTGATGATAAAGCGGTCTGGAAACTTACGGACGTGACAAATAATAAGGTGCTCCTGCAGGACAGGCCACTGAGTGTGATTAAGGAGTATGTCATCAATAACCTGGGCTTTTCCATCACAGTGGGCAATTCCACTGATCCGGGTGGAGCAAAAACGGGAGCAAACGGTGGTGTGGGTGCTACCCTGAGCTATAAAAATGCCGACGGACTACGCTGGTTTAATGCTGTAAAGGACGGAGGCATCTACCAGGTCAACGAGCAGGGCAATCAGGCAATTAATATTGCCGACTTCGTAAGGAACGGTTTTGCCCAGGACCCTTCAGCAGCCCTTTCAAAGATGGGAGACGGATTTTTTGTACCGTTCCTGTCCACCAGGTTTGAGGCAGATCCGGATCTTCCACTCTACCTTAGTCCTGCAGCCAGGGATTTTATGGCCATTATGACCAATACCACCAACAATTCAATTCGATACAGGGACCTCAATAACGTCGACATTGTATTTACTTCCGACAAATCCAAGTGGAGCAAATGTATCGTAGTAGAGACCGCCAGCAATGACTATACCACAGCTGGATTTGAAACCATCGACAATACTAAAAACTTTGAGGTCAGAAGGACTCCATCAGTAGATAAGAATGGCAATCCACTCAATGACGGCACATTCGGTTTCAGTTATTTCCCCGGCTACGCCATAGATGTGGAAACCGGCAAGCGGCTCAATATCTTCTTTGGAGAAAACAGCGTGTACAATACTGATAATGCAGATATCCTGGATGGTAAAAACCCCATCGGGTCTGACCTGATCTTCAATCCATCCGCACAGGTATTTGGGGAGGCTCAGGATGTGAGAGCAGTTGTATTTGGTGCTCAGCACTACATCTATGTAACCAGACAGGAATACGACGAGTGCAAAACCCTTGAGGTAAAACTCCGCAAGGGAGCATCTACCCTTAATAAGGCTAAGGGAGGCCCTGCAGTCACCTGGGTATCGTTCCCGCTTGGTGTGGCCAGTGCACCAATGCTGCCTATTGACAAGGGACTTATTCCCAATGACCTGGTGGTCAAGCTCAGGGTTAATAATCCGTACGGAGAGTCCCGCAGCTACAATATTGATAAGGAAAGGGATTGTATCACTGACGGAGACCAGCCTGTTTACGAATTTGAGTTTACAGGAAAGCAATCAAAAGACCTGACACAGGATGAGTATGTCGGGGCTCTGGAAAATGTCAATGTCGTTCCCAACCCGTACTACGCATATAGTGCATATGAAACATCACAGTTTACCAATATCATCAAGGTGACTAACCTTCCGGCCAAGTCAACCGTGACGATCTACAGCATTGACGGTAGTTTCATCCGACAGTTTAACAGGGATGAGCGGGGGACATCACTCCCGGGAGTAAACAGACCCGCCAACACCTCGCAGGTGTATCCTGATCTTGAGTGGGATATGAAAAACTTCAAGGGCATACCTGTAGCCAGCGGTGTCTACCTGATCCATGTGGTGGATCTTGAGACGGGAAGTGAACGCACCCTTAAATGGTTTGGAATAGGCAGGAAGTTTGACCCGAGTGGTCTGTAACAAATTATCTTATAACGGCAGGCAGGACACAATCCTGTCTGCCTATTGATCTAAAAACATCAAAAAGAATTTAAAATGAAGATAAAATTTTACATACTGACAGCTTTGATGAGTGTGGTAGCAGGCTCGGGATTTGCAGGAAACCCTGACAGACAAGGTCAGGCCGGGGCATCAGAATTGCTGTTGAACCCATGGGGAAGAAGTGCAGGCCTGCACTCCATGAGCACCTCTTCAGTACAAGGCATAGAAGCAATGAGGATAAATATCGCAGGCTTGAGCCGAATATCAAAATTTGAAATTGGTGTATCCAACAACAGGCTATTTAGCGGTACCGGGATGAATTTTAACAGTCTTGGCATGGGATTTAAGATGGGCAAAAGCAGTGCCCTGGGAATCGAGTTTGCTTCCCTTGACTTTGGACAGATCCCCGTCACTACCGTCAATCAGCCGGCCGGCACCGGAGGATACTTTTCTCCGAGCTTTTTCCAGTTGGGACTTGGATATTCGTACACATACGCAAATAAAATTTCTGTGGGTATGGTCATGAGGCTGGTTTCCGAGAGCATCCAGGACGTATCTGCCTCCGGTTTTGCCCTTGACGCAGGCGTACAGTATGTTTCCGGACCAAAAGATAATTTCAAGTTGGGTATTTCATTGCGAAATGTCGGATCCCCCATGTCTTTTGGAGGAGAAGGACTTTCTGTCAAAAGAGATAACCCGGACCCGGCCGGGGGGGTAAACTACGAACTGACCTATGATTCAAGGTCGGCCAGTTTTGAATTGCCTTCTATGCTAAACCTTGGGCTATCCTACGACTTTTACCTGAATGAAGATATGTTTATCAGGGGATTGGGTAATTTTACCTCCAATGCATTTTCAAGAGATCAGGTAGGTGTGGGAGCCGAGTTTTCATTCCGGAAGTTGGTAGTCCTTCGTGCTGCTTACAAGCATAGTCTCGGTAGCAGTGACAGTGGCACCAGGGATATTTATACTGGATTTGCCGGTGGTGCCTCAGTAGAGGTTCCCATCTCCAAAGGCGGAAGCAATAACCTTGGCATAGATTACGCATACAGAGCTACCAATCCTTTTAAGGGCACGCACAATTTTACCCTGAGATTTTCATTTTAAGGGAACTATTTGGCGGGGCCTGATGTTTATTGGGCTTTATTGTGCTAATCAGACAAACGTTTTCGATATACCAGAGTCGGAAACGTTTGTTTTTTATTTTTTATAAGAAAATCAAATTTATACAATGTCGATATCATACATGACTCAGGAAGGGTATGACAAACTCAAGGCAGAACTGGAAGAACTAAAATCCAAGGGACGTGAAGACGTGGCCAAAGCCATAGCTGAAGCAAGGGAAAAGGGTGATCTATCCGAAAATGCAGAGTATGACGCCGCAAAAAATGCACAGGGAATGCTCGAGCTAAGGATTAATGAACTTGAAAAGGTATTTGCCAATGCACGTATCATTGATGAAAGCCAACTGGATACATCCAAGGTTACGGTGCTTACCAATGTGACCATTAAAAATATGAAAAACGGAGCCGAAGTTACCTATAAGCTGGTGGCAGAGGCTGAAGCCAACCTTAAGGAAAAGAAAATATCCGTCAGTTCGCCAATTGGTCAGGGCTTGCTCGGCAAGGTGGTAGGTGACATTACATCCATCCAGACTCCTGCCGGACCGATGGACTTTAAAATATTGAAAATTTCACTCTGATATGGCCACTATATTCAGTAAGATTGTAGCCGGTGAAATACCTTGTCACAAAATAGCTGAAGACGAAAGGTTTTTGGCTTTTCTGGATGTTTTTCCACTGGTCACAGGTCATACCCTGGTTATTCCCAAATCTGAAACAGACTATATTTTTGACCTGGATGACGACACTCTGGGAGATATGGTTGTGTTTGCTAAAAAAGTGGCTAAAGCTGTCAGGGCTGCTTATCCTTGTCCCAAGGTCGGCGTCTCTGTCATAGGCCTGGAAGTACCTCATGCCCATATCCACCTTATACCGATGCACAGCGTGTCGGATATGAATTTTGCCAGACCAAAAATGAAACCTACGACAGAAGAACTGGCCGAAACTGCGGTCAGAATCAAGTCGTTTCTCTGATTGCGGCAGGTTTTTGCAGAAGAAATATAAGTCCTGCAATGCCACCCAGGATAAACAGTATTGAAATATACTGAGCCTGAGACCAGTGGACACCCAGAAAGTCATACTTCTCATTTACGCGGATCTTCTCAATAAAAAACCGCTCAACCCCGTTGAGAATCATGTAGATAAAAAACAGCATACCCGGCACTTTAAATCTGTGGCGATTAAACCACAAGACGGCTAGAGCCAGCAGTCCGAAGATGGTTTCATACAAAGGAGTGGGATAAACCTCCGGGGTCAGCTGGTGACAGTATCTCATACCGCATGCCGATTGACAGCTCTCTTCAACGCCCAAGCCGGAGGCACGTGCCGCAGAAAATGCCTGAGGGTCGCACATGGACATAAGTACTCCGTCGTTGCTTACATTGTTGGGATAACTGTAGGACCAAAGCCAGTCAGGCAGAAACCACCATTCCGGTCTTGCCGCTGCTACAATACCCCAGTCTCCGTCTCCTGACAACTGACAACCTATGCGTCCCACAGCATAACCGAGCAGGATACCCATACCAGCGATGTCCATCATGTAGACCGGTTTTATGCCTATTTTTTTAACATACCAGTATACTGCGATAAACGCCAGGATAAGTCCGCCGTATACATTCAGTCCGCTGCCGGAAAACAAAGAGCCCAGCGGGTCCTTGAAAAAACCCTGAAGGTCTTCTGTCACGGAAAACAGTTTACTGCCGAGTACTCCCGAAAGACCGGCAATTATAATGATGTCATTTGTTTTGGAAGAAGGATATTGGGAAACCTCGATTTTTTTTACCGTCGGGTCCGCCTTTTGGTTTTTCCACACGAGGTATCCTGCCGTAACCAGAGCAGCAGCCAGTCCTATACCCCAGTCTCCTTCCCTTGAAAATACAAAAGACGCCGGATCTCCCTTTACAGAGTCAAAACTGCCAATGAGACGTGGCAATTTACCACCGAGAAGGAAGATAAACAGCGAATTTAGGATGATGTCGGTCAAGCTCATTTTTTCTGAGCTTACCATCTGTATTTGTTTTGGAAGGATGAGGCCTGATTTTTCAAGCCTTTGCAGTTCGTGTTTGAGTAAGACACCGCAGCAGGCAAGAGCAATGACCAGCATAAAACCAAATGTCTTAAAAATGGACGTCCAGTTGTCGACAGCCGTGCCGAAAATGTCGTGGAAAAAGTATGACAGGTCCGGGTACATGAGATTATTTTATCCACAAAAGTACAAATTATAAACTAATGTGTTAATTTTGCCGCTCTATTGAGGGAATCCCCGGAAGCAAACAATTTCTAAAAAATAATTTTGGTATAATGAATAAATTTTCTGCAATCTATTTGATTGCTTTAGGGCTGTTTTTAAACACTAATATACAGGGTCAGGCACCCGGCCTTGTGGTACAGGCAGGTTTAACTACTGCTTACGCAAAAACCTCTGTGATGACCAAGGCCAATCAGGCACACTATGGCTGGATGATAGGGGCTGATGCAAGATTGCTGGACAGCGATCTTTATTTTATTATTGGTGGACAATACCACAGTACAAGTTTCTTTTCTACCTCGGCACCTAATTTTTTTGGAAAGAATGACCTCAAAGTGGGTATGGGCCGGGCAGGCATAGGATTTAACATTTTGCGGTTTACAGAAAGGATCTCACTGCGGTCCAAGATCGTGGGTTCGATTAATTATGTGTTGGATGCCCCCGACAATGGATACGGTGTGGCAGGTTTTACAGATATAAATGATGCCTATGCAGGGGGGGCCACAGGTTTGGGTCTAACAATAGGCAACCTTGATGTGGACCTGGAGTTCCAGTATGGTTTTATCAATGCGGTCTACAAACAGCCGAATTCCACATTTGACATCTGGACTTTGATGGCCGGCTTCCATTTCTGATCAGAAAAACGGGTTTGTCCTTTTTTCCACTCCAATGGTAGTGGTTTCCCCATGGCCTGGATACACAGTTATCTCATCGGGTAGTGTAAAGAATTTTGACCTGATGACCCTTGTCAGTGTCTCAAAATTGCCGCCCGGCAGGTCGGTCCTTCCGATACTTCCAGCAAACAGCACATCTCCGGCTATCAGGATTTTTGCTTCCTGATTGATCAGTGATATGCTGGCAGGGGAGTGACCCGGGGTAAACAGTACATGAAATTCTGAATTTCCAAAATAAACAACATCTCCCTCTTCCAGAAAAACAGAGATCTCCGGAGATGGATCGTATGGGATTTGGTACATCAAGGCCACTGCAGGAGATGAGGCAAGGACAGGTGATTCCTTTTTATGTGCGGATAGAGGCAACTGCCAGGTTTCTGATACAAATTTATTTCCAAGGACATGGTCTATGTGACAGTGTGTATTTATGAGATGCACTGGCCTAAGGCTTTTTTCTTCAATGTATTTTGCAAGCATGCTTTGCTCTGAAGGGTGACCACATCCCGGATCGATAATAATGCACTCACCCGACTCGTCAGAAATAATATAGGTATTCTCAGCAAAATCATTGAATGTAAAGGTTTTAACGGTCAACATTGCTTTAGACGATTTACAGATTTAAAAAATTAAAGCCTTCATAAAAAAGCTGGAAACAACAAAATTAATCCGATATCGCCGTAAATGCTTTTTTAAGAATGAAAATTCTTTTATATTTGCACCCGCAATCAAGGTCGGGTGGCCGAGCGGCTAGGCAGAGGTCTGCAAAACCTCGTACAGCGGTTCAAATCCGCTTCCGACCTCAGATCAGAAGGCCGTATTATAACAATGCGGCCTTTTTTTATCCTGTCTGTCAGCCTGGCTGGTGTCCGGGCCTTTCTTCAACACATTAACTATCTGCCAGAATTCAATTGTTATGGGCCAATACGATCAAATTCCCGGTAAGGTCATTAAGGCCTCAGTGACAGGACAGAATCAGTTTATGGTTGAAACCGAAAACAAGTGTTTTCTGGCTATCACTGTGATTTCAGACCATATAATCAGGCTCAGGTATTCAAACGATGGTCATTTTGAGGCGGATTTCTCCTATGCGGTGAGCAGCAGGTTTGCTCCGGTGCCGCCGGAAATTGACTACCAGGACCAGTCAAATAACATCATGATCAGGACCCGGGCCATGGTTATGAATGTGATCAAGTCAGATGGGCATGTCATTTTTACCGACCTGGAAGGTATGATCATATGCCGTGACGAACAGGGATACCACTGGGAAGAAAACCGGCAATACGGCGGCAGCATAGTGAAGATGAGCAAAGTAGTGCAGGAGGGCGAACACTACTACGGCATGGGTGACAAGACCACGCACCTTAACCTCAGAGGCCGAAGGGTGACTAACTGGGCCATGGATACTTATGGCTTTAAAAAGGAGGAAGACCCGATCTATAAATCCATTCCATTTTATACAGCTATTCAAAACGATCTCGGGTACGGAATTTTTTTTGACAATACATTTAAGTCATATTTTGATTTCGGGTCAGAAAGGCGGACTGTCACCAGCTTCTGGGCGGAAGGCGGAGAGATGAACTATTACTTTATCTACGGACCCTCCCTGCTGGATGTGACCCGGAGGTATACCATGCTGACCGGTACGCCCGAACTTCCGCCTGTGTGGGCACTTGGTTACCAGCAAAGTAAATGGAGCTATTACCCCGAAAAGAAAGTAAGGGACGTAGCCGCCAGAATGCGGGAGCACGATATACCGTGTGATGCCATCTACCTGGATATAGACTACATGGACGGCTACCGCTGTTTTACCTGGGACTCCGAAAAATTTCCTGATCCCGAAGGAATGATCAGAGACCTGGCCGTGCAGGGTTTTAAGACGGTAGTCATCATCGATCCGGGTATTAAAGCAGATCCGGACTATGGAGTCTTCCGGGAAGGACTTGAGGAAAATCACTTTTGCAGAAGGGCAGACGGACCTCTTTTAAAAGGCAATGTGTGGCCGGGTGACTGCTGTTTTCCTGATTTTACCAGCCCGCGTACCCGCAAATGGTGGTCCGGTCTGTTTCAGGGCCTGATCGAAAAACAGGGAGTCAGAGGCATCTGGAATGATATGAACGAACCGGCTTTGCTGGAGACTGAGGGCAAAACTTTTCCAGAAGATGTACGCCACGATTTTGACGGAAATCCGTGCAGCCACCGCAAAGCCCACAATATCTACGGCATGCAGATGGCAAGGGCTACGTACAAGGGCGTTAAAAAATATCTCAATGGCCTCAGACCCCTGGTTATCTCAAGGGCCGCCTATGCCGGCACACAGAGATACGCCTCCTCCTGGACCGGCGACAACATAGCTACCTGGGAGCACCTGTGGATTGCCAATATGCAATGCCAGCGGCTCAGCATCACCGGGTTTTCATTTGTGGGTTCTGATGTGGGAGGATTTATTGACCACCCTACTCCGGAACTGTACATAAGGTGGATGCAACTCGCAGTGTTTCATCCTTTCTTCCGTACACACAGTTCTGGTGACCACGGCGAACAGGAACCCTGGTCATTCGGGTCTCATGCACTTGAAACAGTCAGAAAGTATATCCGGCTCAGATACCAATTGCTGCCCTATTTGTACACGGCATTTTATCAGTATGTCAAAGAGTATACCCCTATCATACGGCCACTTTCCATGTGTGACCAATCGGATGCTGACACACTCTACAGAGTCGACGAATTTCAGTGCGGCGACCACCTGCTGGTATGCCCTGTCCTTGAGCCCAATGTTAAATCCAGATACGTCTACTTGCCAAAGGGAAAATGGTATAATTTCTGGACACAGGAAATGATGGAAGGAGGCAATGAGATAGTGGCAGATGCCCCTCTCGAGCAGATACCTATATACGTTAAGGAAGGTGCCGTGATCCCTATGGGCGAAGTAATCCGGTATTTTGGTGAGAAAAAGCAGGAGCAACTTACGTTGAATGTTTATTACGGAACAGCAGAAACAGTGAGCTGGCTGTATGAAGACGCCGGTGACGGCTACGATTACGAAAAGGGAATTTATAATCTTAAAAAATTCACAACACAATCAACAGGTGGAAAATTCAGGCTTTCACTCAAGACAAACGGACATTTTGAAACAGAATACACTACCTATAAGATTGTGATCTGTGGGCTTCCTTTTACACCATCGGTCGTCAGGATCAATGAAAAGGAAAGGTTATTGGGACCAGAAGACATTATGGAGGGAGTGCTTATCCTGGAAGTGGACAAATCGGTTTTTATCAGCCTGGAAGTAGAGTAAGCAGGGAGTTCCGGGCACCAGGACGGCTAAAATATTGAATGATAATTTATAAAAAGCGGCTACTTTTACACCAAAATTGAGGAATCCTCGTTAAATCCGGATGAGAAGCATAGCACTGATATTTATTGCAATTGGGTTTTTAATGGCCATACCCTTGTCAGCAGATGGCCAAAAGGGTTATGAATTGGGCGGATGGCTAGGCACCAGTTTTTATTTTGGCGACCTTAATACAAACCTTAAAATCACAAAGCCCGGGCCGGCACTCGGTCTGATGGCAAGGTACAATTTTAACAACAGAATCTCGGTCCGCAGTACGCTCAGTTACGGCAATGTAGGGGCCGATGATGCAGATTCGGAAAACAATTTTGAGAGGAACAGGAACCTGAGTTTCAGATCCAATATCTTTGACTTGTCCAATGTGATAGAATTCAACTTTTTTAAATTTGAGCACGGAAGTCAGACGTACAATAAGACACCATATTTTTATGGAGGATTCAACATCTTCAGGTATAACCCCACTACAAAACTTAACGGTCAAAAATACAGTCTGCGGGACTATGGAACGGAAGGACAGCAGGCGGGCCAGGAATATGGCCAGATAAACGGGGGGGTATTGTTGGGGGGAGGATTTAAATTTGCCCTCAACCGCCACCTGAGTATAAATATCGAGGTAAGCACCCGTTTTCTCTTTACCGATTACCTGGATGATGTGAGTACTGTGTACCCTGATAAGACCTTGCTACAGGCATCCAGGGGAGATATAGCCGTGGCCCTGTCTGACAGGTCGCTGTCCGAGGGACTGGGAGCAGCCGGAAGGCAGAGGGGAGACAGGAAGGCAAAGGACCAGTATACATTTGCCGGCATTTCGGTAATGAAATATTTTGGGGGTATAGAATGTCCTGAAATATCCAGGATCAGGAACTGATTAAACCCTCGTTTCAGTAAGGAAGAACCACCACATCCAAAATTTGTACCCTGTTATAATAAGGTGCGGATAAATAATTATCGGAGAAAGGCTGTCATCATAAAATATACATGACATTCCCTGTTAACAGGATGATCAAAGACAAGGCTTGATGAAGTCAAATATATAAAAAACTTCGTAAATAATAGAGGCTCAATGATATGAATTAACATTTTGATTTCTTACCTTTGCGGCAAATTTTTGAAAACCGGCAATCCCGATTTAAATGAAATACCAATTATTTGTTGTATTTTTCTTTATTCTCCTAAACGGTCCGGCAGCTTTTACGCAGGAAAACCATAATCAGGCTGATACAGCTGCTGTACATAATGCCCAGGGCCAAAGCCATGAGGGTCATGACCATGGAACCGCCGCTGCTCACAGTGAGGCAAGCCATGACAATGGACACGGACACGAGGGGGCTCATGAGGAGTTTGACCCTGCGTCCACAGCGATCCACCATATCAGCGATGCAAATGTGTATTCTATCCTCGACTGGCTGAGGATTCCATTGCCGATGATCCTGTACACCAAGGAAAAGGGACTTGAGACCTTTATGTCATCAAGATTTCACATAGGCGGGCATGAAGACGGACATACTGCATACAATGGCTGGGTGATGCACCACGGCAGCGTGCACAGGGTACTGGATCCGGCATTTCCTGCTTCTGGCGAAGTGAAACTGGGAGAGCATCCGTTTGTCAAAAAGACAGAAGAAAAAAACGGCAAAAAAACAGACGTAACATATCTGTCCCATGAGGGCAAAGAATACAGGTTAGATGCCAGGTCAACACTGGACGGAGGGATTCTGGGAGGCGGAATCACCTCTTTTTATGATTTTTCGTTAACGAAAAATGTATTGTCCATGATTCTGGTATCTCTCTTTTTATTATGGGCATTCAGAAAAGCAGCCAAAGCCTATGAGAACAACCCTGGAAGGGCTCCCAAAGGGCTTCAGGGTCTGCTTGAGCCCATTTTCATGTTTATAAGAGATGAAGTGGCCATACCATTTATCGGCAAGGACAAGTATATGAAATTCCTTCCTTTGCTGATGAGCATTTTCTTTTTTATCCTGGGACTTAACCTTTTTGGGCAGATTCCCTTTTTGGGAAGCACCAACGTGACAGGCAATCTGACCGTGACCATGATTATGGCGGTCATAGTGTTTCTGGTCGTTAACTTCAATGGTAAGAGGGATTACTGGCAACACATCTTTTGGATGCCTGATGTACCGGTATTTGTAAAGCCCCTCCTTGCAGTGGTGGAGATCATGAGTTTGTTTATCAAGCCTCTCACACTGATGCTGCGACTTGCGGGCAATATCTCGGCTGGTCACATAGCCATTCTGAGTTTCATCGGGCTTATTTTTATCTTTGGAAAATCAGGAGCCAGCATCGGTGGAGGGGCCATAGGTACAGCCATGGCAGTGCCGCTGACGCTCTTTATGATGGCCATCGAGCTTATCGTGGCGTTTGTCCAGGCATTTGTGTTTACCATATTGACGGCTTCCTACATAGGCGCCGCCATTGAGGAGCACCACCATGCCGACCATGCTGAGGGCTCACACCATTAATCAGACATTAGAAAGTTTTTTTTTTAAACCATTATAACACTTAATCATCATGACTGGAACATTAGCAGCTGTAGGAGCGGGACTGGCGGTAATAGGAGCCGGAATCGGTATTGGCATGGTAGGTGGTAAGGCAATGGAAGCTATCGCCAGGCAGCCTGAGGCATCCGGCGATATCAGGTCAGGTATGATCCTGATGGCCGCCTTCGTAGAAGGTGCCGCCCTGATAGCTATCCTGCTTTCTATCTTCATGGCAGGCTAATACTGTTATGCAAAACAAAAAGCAACCAAGCAATGCGGTTGGCGGAGCCTGGTTGCTTTTCACAAAACATTGAGACAAATATTAATAAATCCGGAAATATATGTTTTCACTAGTAACATTTACCCCTTTTCAGCCCACACCGGGCTTAGCCATATGGTCTTTGCTTATTTTCCTTTTATTCTGGTATCTGATGGCAAAATTTGCCTTCAAACCTATAGCCCAGGCACTGGCCAAAAGAGAGAATTATATCCAGGATGCTATTGACCAGGCTAAAAAAGCCAGGGAAGAAATGGCCAATATGAAGTCAGAAAACGAAAAACTCCTAGCTCAGGCCAGGGAAGAACGTGCCAAAATCCTTCAGGAGGCCAAGGACATCAAAAACCAGATGATTACCGAAGCCAAAGACAAGGCAAAGGAAGAAGCTTCCAAGATTGTTTCCAATGCCATGAACGATATAGAAAACCAGAAGAAGGCAGCCATTGCAGAGGTCAAGAACGAATTAGGCAATATAGCCTTGTCCATTGCAGAAAAAGTCATCAGGAAGGAACTCAAGGGCAATGCTGAACAGGAATCTTACGTAAATACGCTGGTAAAGGAGATAAATCTAAACTGATACCTGTCGGTAATCAATAAAATATAAAAATAATGTCAGTTAGCAGAATTTCATCCAGGTACGCAAAATCACTGATGGATCTGGCAATCGAGCGAAATGAACTTGATGCTGTCATGAAGGATATGGGTATTTTTATCGAGGCTACTAAAAACAGGGACCTCTATCTTTTGCTTAAAAGTCCCATCATCAATGCCGATAAAAAGTTGAGTATCCTGAATGCACTTTTCTCATCAAAGATGGGAAAAACCACCATGGCATTCTTTGACATCATCATCAGAAAAGGCAGGGAGATGTACCTGCCAGAAATAGCTGCTGATTTTCACAACCAATACAAGGACTATAATAAGATTTCGACTGTTAAGATAATTACAGCTTCACCAATGACCGGAGAAGCTCTCGAAGAGATCAAATCACGCCTTCTTAAAAGTGACATCACCATGGATAAGGTCGAGATTATTCAAAAGGTAGATCCTGAACTAATAGGTGGTTTTGTCATCGAAGTAGGCGATAAAAGATACGATGCCAGCATTGCCCACAATCTTGAAATACTCAGGAAAGATTTTGCTGCAAACCAATATGTAAAATCATTTTAAAATTATAAAAACACATAAATATGGTTGATGTAAAACCAGATGAAATTTCTGCCATACTGAAACAGCAGTTGTCAGGATTTAAATCAGAAGCAGAACTCGAGGAAGTAGGTACGGTACTCCAGGTAGGTGATGGTATAGCAAGGGTATATGGCCTTTCGAAGGCTGAGTCCGGCGAACTTGTGGAATTTGACAACGGTGTACAAGCTATCGTATTAAACCTTGAAGAAGACAATGTGGGTGTAGTATTGCTGGGTCCCGGGGATGGTATCAAGGAGGGATCTTCTGTCAAGCGAACATCCCGTATCGCCTCTATCCGCGTAGGAGAGGGTTTTTCAGGCAGGGTTGTAAATCCTCTGGGTCAGCCAATAGACGGTAAAGGTCCTATCAAGGGTGACCTGTACGAAATGCCGCTGGAGCGAAAGGCTCCGGGCGTTATCTACCGACAGCCGGTAAATGAGCCGCTTCAGACAGGTATTAAGGCCATCGACTCCATGATTCCGATCGGAAGGGGCCAGAGGGAACTTATCATCGGTGACAGGCAGACTGGTAAAACAGCCATCGCCATTGATACCATCATAAACCAAAAGGAATTTTTTGACAGGGGTGAGCCTGTTTACTGTATATATGTTGCCTGTGGACAAAAAGCCTCCACTGTGGCTCAGGTGATGAAATCACTTGAAGAAGGAGGAGCCATGGCATACACCACCATCGTCGCAGCTTCGGCCTCAGATCCTGCACCTATCCAGTTTTATGCTCCATTTGCGGGAGCAGCCATAGGCGAATACTTCAGGGATACAGGCCGGCCGGCCCTTATCATTTATGATGACCTGTCAAAGCAGGCCGTAGCATACAGGGAAGTATCTCTGCTGCTCAGAAGGCCCCCGGGACGTGAGGCTTATCCGGGTGACGTATTCTATCTGCACTCCAGGCTTCTTGAAAGAGCTGCCAAGATCATCAACAACAATGACATAGCCAGGAATATGAACGACCTTCCTGACTCGCTCAAGAAGGCGGGTTTGGTAAAAGGAGGAGGATCACTGACGGCACTTCCCATTATCGAGACACAGGCCGGAGACGTGTCTGCTTACATCCCGACCAACGTGATTTCCATCACCGACGGCCAGATCTTCCTCGAGTCAGGTTTGTTTAATGCCGGTATAAGGCCAGCCATCAACGTGGGTATCTCTGTATCAAGGGTGGGCGGAAATGCCCAGATCAAGTCCATGAAAAAGGTAGCCGGTACACTCAAGCTTGACCAGGCCCAGTACCGTGAACTCGAGGCATTTGCCAAGTTTGGATCTGACCTGGATGCTGCAACCCTCTCAGTGCTCGAAAAAGGAAAAAGAAATGTGGAGATCCTGAAGCAGCCGCAATACTCGCCTGTTTCTGTAGAAAAGCAGGTGGCCATCATATATCTGGGTACACAGGGATTGCTTAGAAACGTCCCCGTCAATAAGGTGAAAGAATTTGAGGAAATATTCCTCACAACTCTTGAAAGAACAGAGCCGGCGACCCTTGAATCCATCAGGAAAGGAAGTTTGTCTGATGAAATATTGGCCACATTAAAAAGAGTTGGCGGCGAAGTAGCTGGTCAGTTTTAACCCATCGGAGTAGAAATTTTATAAATATTTTCGCACATGTCCGGAAAATTAAAAGAGGTACGGGAAAGGATCAAATCAGTGCAATCAACTCAGCAGATTACCAAAGCCATGAAAATGGTTTCGGCTTCCAAGCTGAGAAGGGCACAGCAGGCCATTACCGAAATGAGACCTTACGCCAACAGGCTTGATAAAATGATGAAAAACATCGTTTCAAATCTGGATGGAGAAATCAACTCTCCTTTTGTCAAGGTGCGTGAAAGGAGAAAAGTGGCCGTTGTGGTCATTACCTCTAACAGGGGACTGTGTGGTGCATTCAATTCCAACATCATCAAGGAAGCGATCCACAAGATTGAAGGAGAGTATTCTGCCCAAAGGGCTGCCAATAACCTGACCCTTGTTTTTGTAGGCAAGAAAGGGTATGATGTATTGAGAAAGAGGTATCCGGAATGCAATCTTGTCAGAGATTTTGTGGATTTGTTTTCAGACCTCAGTTTTGAAAATATTTCCAGGGCATCACAGATGCTTATGGACAATTTTGCTGCCGGTGAGTATGACGCAGTGGATGTGTGTTACGGACAGTTCAGAAATGCTGCGGTCCAGGAGCCCAAGGCTGTTCCTTTTTTGCCTGTAGGCACGGTACAGGAAAAACTCTTAGTACCCTCAAAGTCCAAAGCAGATTATATTTTTGAACCTGATAAGGAAGCCCTGCTCTCCGAACTTATACCCAGCATCCTGCAGATTACATTCCAGAAATTTGTCCTTGACAATCATGCTTCTGAACACGGTGCCAGGATGACAGCCATGGATAATGCCACCACAAATGCCGAGGAATTGATGAAGGAACTTAAGATCAATTACAATAAGGCACGCCAGGAAGCCATCACCAAGGAATTGTCCGAAATTGTGGGAGGAGCTGCGGCTCTGAACGGTTAATAAAAACCATAAAAACCATATAAAAAAGTCCGGCCAGGAAATCTCCAGCCGGACTTTTTTAATTTTAGCCAGATGCTGTCTTTACCTGATGGCGTATCTTACTCCAGCATATAGATTTATACCCATCACCGGTCCCCAGGTCAGTGAACTGTCAAAATATTCACCGAAAGGTGCATGTGCACCTATGATGGGGTGTTCCAGTCTGTAGTTGGCAATATTTTCACCGCCCAGGTAAAACTCGAAATTGTTTTTCCAGCTTTTGCTCACCTGTGCATTTGAAAGAAAATAGGAAGGGGACTTGTCAGGCCATCGGTGTGCTTCGTCATTATCAGCAGTTGATGGCAGCCTGACCGAACCAAGCCAGTTTATCGTGTAGTCCAGGGTCCATCCTTTACCCGGATGAAGTGCTATATTGGCAAAAACTCTGTCAGGCGATACGAGTGGCTTTCTTAGCAAATCTTCTCCGTAAGTGGTCCTGACATCGTTATATCTGTAGGCAAGCCTGAGGTCCATCCATGACATAGGACTGATATCAGCCTGAAACTGAAAACTGTTGGAGAATGACTTGCCCCTCAGATTGTAAAAAACTACTTGCCTGGCAGTCCGGTCAAAGTCCACAACAATCTGGTTTGCAAAATCAACTCTGTTATAGTCTGCTGACAAAGCAAGGTTTTTGCCTCCCAGGTCGAATTCCCGGGTGAGGCTGATTCCGAAATTCCACGCCACCTCAGCCTTAAGTCCATAGGGCGTGTTGCTGTTGCTGTCACCTTCGATGATAATCTGCCTGTTGCTGGCAAGAATTCCTATGTTTTCAGCGAAGATACTGGCAGTTTTCTGGCCTCGCCCTCCCGACATCCGGAAGACAGTTTTCTGGTTAGGAGTATATTTAATATTGAGGCGTGGTGTAAAAAACAAGCCGAAGTTATTGTGGTAGTCTGCCCGGCTGCCAAGCAGGACGGAAAACTTTTCGCTTCCTTTATAAGTGTACTCACCAAAGACTCCGGGCACCCATTCATTTCTTTTATAGAGGGATGAAGCTAAAGTTTCGCTGTAATTATCATACTGGAAACTAGTACCCATCCTTATCTGGTGGTCGGTATTGTCGATGATGCTTTGGTAGATCATATTAAAGTACAGTGACTTTTGAGTGGCGTCATACCTTCTAAGTCCAAACTGTGATTTCTGGTCATGATAAACTCCTGAAAACTGGAAGCCCAGGGTCTTATACGGTGTGTCAAGGTTTACAAATCCCCTTTTTGCCCAGATCTCCGCCCTCTGGGTGGTCATATTTGCTCCCCAGACACGGTCTCTGGAAGATGTCAAAGGATCAAATTCATTTTGTCCGCTGATATTGTCAATAAAGGTCAGTTTCATACCTAGCTGGCCCTCCTGCCCGCTGTTGTTTGTCCATTTCCATCTGTTTACAAAGCCGAATTGTTTGCCTAAAGGCATATCAAGAAATCCGTCATGGTTATGGTCCCGCCTCTGATTACGGGTAGAGGCATGCAGAAGCGATGATGTGCTCCAATTTTCATTGACCTCGGTTCTGGCAAATGTATTCATTTCAAGCCTGGCAGCCTGGCTTGCATATGCGTTAAAGTACATTTTGTCTTCATGGCATGGTTTACGCAATTCCACATTGATTTGACCTGTGATGCTCTCAAAACCATTGACTACGGATCCTGCTCCCATATTGAGCTGCATGCCTTCGATCCAGGGACCCGGTGTAGAGGCCAGCCCTTGCAGGGCGGATAGCCCTCTGATATCCGGCATATTTTCTCTTGTAATCTGCACATATGGGCCAGCAAGTCCCAGCATTTCTATTTTTCGTGTTCCGGTCACGGCATCCGTCATGGAAGCATCCACTGCAGGCGTGGTATCGAAGCTTTCAGCCAGGTTGCAACATGCCGCCTTAAGTAATTCCTTGCTGGAAATCTGATAAACCTTGACCGTTTCGAGGTAAGAGACCTCAGTGGTCCGTCTTTTATGTGTGATTTCTACCGCATCAAGCACATTGGAAGCTTCTGAGATGATGATATTTATTGATCCTGCTTTTTGGATAAATACAGTATCAGGTTCATAGCCCACATAGGACACGATCAGATTTTTAGATTTTGGTGACAAATGAATTGAAAACTTTCCGTCCATATCAGAAATTGTGCCGTTGTCCGTGCCTTCCCACCTGACAGTAGCACCTATCAAAGGGTTCAGGTTGCCTTTGACAGACCTCTCAAATATGGTGCCGTCAAGAGAAATACTCTTTTCTCTGGCATTTTCAGGGTGCTTCTTTACCCCTTCCCCACGGTAATGACAGCAGGCCGTAAGCTTTTCATACACTTCATCCGGGGCTTTACGGCCGTCTGCATCATGCCCGACTGCCAGTATGGTATTTACCAGCTCGCTCTTTACAAATACTTGGTCATCAACATCCAGGGTCAGTTTTTTGGTTTCCAGGTCATAATCGGCAAACAGGACGCCTATTACACCCAGAGAGGCCTTTTCGATCCGGTCTTCACACATTCCGCATTCTCCCGATACGTCGATCACCACTTTACCACCGCTTTCGGCTTCAGGTTTTTGCACAGGGGGTTCTTCGGCAGATGATTCGCGGTAATGGCAGCAGGCGGGCAGGCTGTTATAAATAGTATCCGGGGCCTTCATGCCTTCGGTATCGTGACCAGCCTGCAACAGAGCTATGATCAGGTCAGGCTTGTTAAAATCTGCTGAAATCTCAACCGTAAGCCTTTGGGATTCAAGATTGTATTCAGCTTTTGTTACTCCCGTGACAGACATGGATGTGCTGACAATCCGATCTGTGCACATATCACAGAGTCCCAGGACCTCAAGAGTTTGTGATTGCTGGCCACTGATGCCTCCTGCAATCAGGATACAGGCCGCAATCAATAATATTGATCTGTACATTTTATTGACTTATTAAGTTTGAAAATAAAGACATTCCAGAATAATATCTGAAACACAGGGACACACGTATCCCTGGAAAATCCAAACTTAAATCTGAGGAGGGTTGGTTACATTCTGATGAAAATCAAACGAATGTATAAAAACAGGTTTAATACTTTTTTTACTGTATGAATTGAGATGAACATCCTGACAATTCATATTGTGACTGAGAAAAAACACCTTTATGCAGCAAAAACATTTGCAGTTTTGACCGCAGGTATCCTTTTTTTGCTTTTTATCATTATCCTGATCTTTAGAATGGCAACATTTTTTGGATTCCGAATGACAGGATTTTTTTTCCGTTTCCTGGCTGGTAACCACTTCCCTTACGGTGACATCAAAATGAGGACCACATACAGCCAGCGACTGTACAAAAATCGTAAGGGACAATATGACAGCTAATATCCTCATTTTATCATGCAAAGGTAAGCTATTTAAAAATAGGAATCAAGACCTTGCATTTCTGATGCCCAACTACGGTCAGGAAGTTGTATTTTTGTCATTCAAAATATAAATGGCAAGTAATGTCAGATGCCTGGAAAGTCGGCAAAGAGGGTAAAAAGGGTATAGCCAAAACCACAGAATATTGTATACTGGTCGGGGTTATAACCAAGGATCTCGTTGAGTCGCAGGTTATGGAATATCTCGAGGAGCTGGAATTTCTGGCCACTACGGCGGGTGCTGTGACAAAAAAGGTCTTTACCCAAAAAATTCCCCACCCAAATGTAAAATCCTTTGTGGGTTCCGGTAAACTAGAGGAGATCAAGGAATATATCGACAGAGATGAGGACATCTCACTTGTAATCTTTGACGATGACCTTACGGGCAAGCAAAACAGTTTTCTGGAGGAATACCTCAAAGTCAAGATCGTGGACAGAAGCACA
>JAGVTV010000225.1 GCA_019136675.1 Bacteroidota bacterium | reverse complement strand
GACATTAACAGATGGATTAATAAGTACTTTACACTGAGCCTGAACGTAGACAAAAACGGTAGAAATATTCAAGGCTACAATGGATTTGAATTTTTAGGGTTTGATTATAAACTGTTTACATTCACTCCGTTGGTCAAATTTACACCAGAAGAATATTTCTTCCTGGGCATTGGGCCTACGTATTGTAATGCATCAGATATAGGTGGTGAAAATCTTTTAAGTTTCGAAAAGTTTGGTTTCTCTTTGTATTCATCCGTTAGGTCTAACAGAAATACTGGAAGGATGTTTGGATACTTGGATTTTAAATACAATTTTTTAGGAAATTATATAATAGGAACTAAAAGCCGCTTACCGGAGACCAAAATAAATTTCAACAACGTATATATTGGAATTGGACTGGGCTTCAGATTATAGGAAAGAGCCATGAAATGACCTTGTCACAGCGGCTTCCGTGATCAGGAATCAATCTTTGCCGAATTTGAAACAAGTTTTATATTACTTTCAAATGAGTGGCAAGCGTTTTTGTGCAGCATGTCAATCACTTCTCTGAAGCTCATGAGTGTGATGAAGTTTTGGCTGTTACATGGAAACATTTAGACTTTACACGTAAAAACGATAAATGAATGCCGGTGTTTGGTGTAGTTCCTGCATTTTAACACTTTTTTTACCTGCATCTCAGTACCATAATGCCCGTCTGTGAGGGATTCCTCTTTATGTACTCTGAAAGGGGCCGTGAAGTTACTTCCACTTTACCGTGGTCACTGGAGGCATGCAGAAGGTGGATCCTGCCGTCTACCCGTACTGCCATGCCTGTATGCACGATATCGAGCCCTGGCTTGCCGGTGGTGATGGCTATGATATCTCCTTCCCGTATGCTTGTTTCAGATTTTTTTATTGCATTGGCTGGTATGTGGTCCCAGGAGGCACGGTTGATTTTACCTTCACCATAGAGCACTTTTGCCAGGTCGCCACTCTCAGTCAGCCGGGGATATTGGGCCTTGTTGTGGGACATGAAGCCTATTTTTTTCCCGTAAGGGGTGCAATTCATCTCACACGTGACATTATCCAGGAAGCCCCTTTCCTGCTGCTGTAAAATCCATTCACTGAAATAGTGAAGCCTGGAGCCATACCCGTCTATTACTCCGTTGCGGTACCTCAGTCTGGTCAATGCCTCCTCCAGACTGCCCCCTCTGACCTCGCTGAGGGCTAATGCAAGGCAGTATTCTACGAGGGTGACACAGTCAAATTTATCAGACCAAATTACCAGGGACTCAACAGGTCCGCGGTCCAGGGTACCTGCTACATACGGAGTTCCGAGCAAACCTCTTGCCTTCTCTACCATACATTGGGCCACCTCGCTGCTTTCCTGGGCATGTAAAAAACAGGCTGGCATCATGAAAAAAACCAATAAAAGAAAGGCCGGTATGAGTTTCATGACCGAAAAATAAAGTATTTTGGCCATTCAAAATTAAAAAACAAAACCATGAAGTTGTATGCAGGTCTTGCACCTTTTATAATGCTGGTATTTTTGCCTTTCCTGACCGTTGGCCAGGGAAAGAAGTCAGCAGCCAAAACTCCTGACCTCACATCTATGATTGCCGCCGAAGCCCTAAAGCAGGAACAACAGGTGATAAAATGGAGAAGGCACATGCATCAGTACCCGGAGTTGTCAAACCGTGAGTACAAAACCATGGCCTACATAGCCGAAAACCTCAAGGACCTTAAGGTAGACATTGTCACCGGCATGGCACACACCGGTGTGGTTGCCGTACTCGATACAGGCAAGCCGGGACCCGTCATAGGACTGAGGGCCGATATGGACGGATTGCCTGTCCGTGAAAGAGTGGATTTGCCTTTTGCCAGCAAGGAAGAAACCGAATATCTGGGCCAGAAAGTGGGCATCATGCACGCTTGCGGACACGACAGTCACGTCGCAATCCTTATGGGTACAGTCAGAGTACTGTCAGCCATGAGGGACCACCTGAAAGGCAAAATTGTATTTGTATTCCAGCCGGCTGAGGAAGGTGCTCCTGCTGGTGAAGAAGGAGGAGCCGCACTGCTGATCAAGGAAGGTCTCATAGAAAAATACGGCATCCAGGTTATGTACGGATTGCATATCAATTCGGTTACAGATGTAGGAGTGATCCGATATAAGCCCATGGGTATAATGGCTGCTGCGGATATGTTTACCATCAGGGTAAAAGGAAAACAAACCCACGGATCCAAGCCCTGGGATGGTGTTGACCCGATTGTTGTTTCAGCACAGATTATCCTTGGCTTACAGACCATCATCAGCCGTCAGACCGACCTTACCGAAGAAGCTGCGGTCATCACGGTGGGTAAAATCACCAGCGGTGTACGCAACAACATCATCCCGGAGGAAGCAGAAATGATAGGTACCATACGCACGCTGGATACTGCCATGCAGCGTAAAGTACATGAAAAAATACGTCTTACTGCCGAAAAAATAGCCGAAAGTGCAGGTGCTGTCGCCGAAGTGGACATTAAAATTTTGTATCCGGTCACCTTCAATGACCCTAAACTTAGTGCCAAAATGCTTCCCTCTCTGGAGAAGGCTGCCGGTGAGGATAATGTGCGGGTGATGAAGGCTTCGACCGGAGCTGAGGATTTTTCGTTTTATGCCAAAAAGGTGCCGGGGTTGTTTTTTATGCTGGGAGGTAAACCCAAAGGCCTTGACCCCCTTGATGCCTCCCTGCACCATACTCCGGATTTTTATATCGACGAAAGCGGCTTTATACTGGGTATGAAAGCCCTGGCCCAACTCGTTGTGGATACTTCACTCTGACCTTGGAGCCACTGAAACGTATTATTGGAAAATACAAGGGCAACAGACCGGGGCCACTACTTGTGATTACAGCAGGCATGCACGGCAACGAACCAGCCGGCATCCGTGCTTTGGAGACGCTGTTTCGCATGCTGGAGGAAGAGCCTATCCGAAACCCGGACTTTACCTACTGCGGTGAAATCATAGGCATCACCGGCAATCTTCGGGCTTGTAAAATGGGCAGAAGGTACATCAGCCGGGATATAAATCGTGCCTGGGAAGTCGGCCATATTAAAAATATAATGCAGGCTGAAAAGGCATCGCTCATAGACGAAGATCTCGAAATGCGTGATATTATCGATACCATCAGTACAGAAATCTCGATGCTGACACCGGATCATCTGTACCTGCTCGACCTTCACACGACCTCAGCAGACGGAGGTATTTTTTGCATAGCTACCGGTGAAGCTGAAAGTATACGGATAGCCCATGAAATCCATGCCCCGGTCATTCTTGGTTTGTTACAGGGAATAAGCGGCACAACACTGCACTTTTTTAACCAAAACAACCTGGGAATACCTGCCACGGCCATCGCCTTCGAAGGGGGAAAACACGACGACCCTCTGTCCGTAAATCGCTGCATTGCAGCCACCATTAATTTTATGAGGGCCATCAGGGTCATCCAGCCCGCTGACGTGGACAACCACCACGATGAGTTGCTAAAGAAGTACTCGGAAGGACTACCTGACATAGTAGAGGTAATTTTCAGGCACCACGTAGAAGATGTTGCCAAATGGCAGATGAGGCCGGGCTATTACAACTTCAGGCCCGTGGACAAGGACGAGGTATTGGCGATGTATGACGGTCTGCCTGTCAGGGCAGAGACTGACGGACTAATCCTCATGCCGCTGTACCACAATGAAGGGCACGACGGATATTTTATCGTAAGGCAGGCCTGAGACTACCTCCTTGCAGCCTTAGAACCGCCACCTGTCTGCTGCCCTCATGGGGCGGTGCCTTACTTTTTAATCAGACTGACGATGCCTACGCCGCTTACCTGTATCTTGAGGGTATCGCATGATACTCCCTTGACATTGATGGATTTAAATTTGCTGCCACCACATATCACCTCCAGAGTCGTGGTACCGTATGTATTATAGGCCCCGGACGTACAGCTATAGAGTTTTAAATCAGGGTCGTTATAGGTCTTGTCGGCCTTAAACTCCACCTGCGAGGTA
>JAGVTV010000078.1 GCA_019136675.1 Bacteroidota bacterium | reverse complement strand
AGTTACGAATACATCACTTTCAGGGGCTTTAACGATTCGCTGGACGATGCCGCAAAACTGGCACGCCTTTGCCGTGATTTTCCCGTCAAGGTAAATATCATAGAATACAATCCGATAGCAGGGATAGAACTCGTCAAATCAGAGGAAGATACGATCAATGCCTTTGCAAAATACCTGAGAAACAAGGATATAATGGTGACAGTACGCCGCAGCAGGGGCAAGGATATAGACGCCGCCTGTGGACAGCTCGCCAATAAAGAATGATTTTCCCTTAAAATGAAGTTTATGGATACAACCGAGATTACTAATGAGTTGAAAAAAAGTGAAACCGCCATCATCAAGTTTTTTGAGAGCCGGGAGCCTGCTTTCTGGGAGAAAAAACCGGTAGGTAAATGGACTGCCGGTCAGCATATCATCCATCTGGTCCAGAGTACCCGGCCGCTGCTAAAGGCGGTCAGTCTTCCTGGTTTTTTTCTTAAATGGAAGTTTGGAACTAGCAACCGGCCGTCACGGACTTATGACCAGGTGGTAGCCAGATATCTGGAAAAACTGGCCTCCGCCCCTGATGTGGTTTCTCCGTTTTCATCAAAAATGCCCGAATCACCCGCCGGCGAAAAGCAAAGGTGGTTCAGTGAGTTGTCACAATTGAATGACAAACTGAACAAAAAGACCGCAAAGCTCACTGACAGGCAACTTGACACTCTGATTGTGCCCCACCCGTTGCTGGGTAAGATGACCCTGAGGGAGATCCTCATGTGGAATACCTTTCATACAGAACATCATCGCAGGGTCCTTCTTGAAAAATATGTTTGAACCTCCCGCTGCCAAACTTGTTGCATTTTATCGTCTTTAACATTAAATAAAACCAGAATAATGCTGAAAAGCCAGATCACCAATCTTCCGGAGTACTTTGACCGTTATATTTCCTATGTACCAGAACTCCATGTACTCACAGCACTGGAAAATTATGGAATTGAGTACCTTCTCAAAGAAAAAGAGTCTTTTAGAGAGTTGGGGCATATGGTGTACAGCCCCGGCAAATGGACGCTGCGGGATATTTTGCAGCACCTCATTGATACAGAGCGTATATTTGCCTACAGAGCACTCAGATTTGCAAGAAATGACAAGACTACATTGCCGGGATTTGACGAAAATCTCTTTGCCGACAATGCCCACGCTTCCGGCAGAAAACTGGATTCACTGCTTGAGGAGTTTGACCTGGTACGGCAGTCTACTATCGCTTTGTACAAAAGTTTTAATGAAGATACCCTGCTGCAGGAAGGATTTGTGTATAAGTCTGATATCTCTGTCCTCGCCCTTGGCTTTACCATGGTGGGTCATGTGATACACCATGTCGGTGTGATCAGAGAGCGTTATTATCCGCTGATCAGACTTTGAAAGGTCGGCAGATCATTATAAAGTTATATCTTATTTAATGCCAACACACTGGTATACCGGAACAGTAAGCCGTATCCTGGTACTAAGTCCCGGGACGCGTCAGTTTGACCTGATGGTTATGGGCGAAGATCGAACATTTGACTTCATACCGGGTCAGTTTATAACCCTGGACCTGCCGGTCAGCGATAAGCGACGTGACCGGTGGCGAAGTTATTCCATAGCCAACGAGCCCAATGATAAAAACCTTATTGAGTTATGCATCGTCAGGTCACCAGAGGGACCTGGAACCCGATATTTGTTTGAGGAAATAAAAACTGGCAGCGAAATTACATTTAAGGGTCCGGATGGTGGATTTATTATACCCGGTGATCTTACCAAAGAAATCGTGATGATTTGTACCGGTACCGGTGTAGCCCCTTTTCGCAGTATGATACGGCACATCATGCAAAACAATATGCCTTTCCGTAGCATTCACCTTATTTTTGGCACCCGAAGGCAAGAAGACATTCTTTACCGTGAAGAGTTTGAACAATATGCTAAGGAAAACCCATGCTTCCGATACTCTGTGGCACTGAGCAGAGAAGAAGTAAAAGGGTTTCATCATGGTTATGTGCATGGTATCTATATGGAAGAATATTCAAAAAATACACCCGACCGTTACTTTTACATATGCGGTTGGTCAAAAATGATTGATGAGGCCATTGAAAACCTTATTCTAAAGTCAAAATATGACAAGACTCAGATCAGGTATGAACTGTATGGATAACGGTTTTAAATGGTTGGGCAGCCTGTATGTCATCCTATTGTGTGTGTCTTGCTCCGTGCCTGCCGGCGGTTATCGGCTGGTGTGGAGTGACGAATTCAACAAGGAGGGATATCCGGATACGAGTCGGTGGTCATATGATCTGGGAGACGGATGTCCCATGGTCTGTAACTGGGGCAACCGCGAAGAACAATACTATACAAACGGCCTTAAAAATGCCCGCGTTGAATCCGGAAACCTTGTAATTACCGCCCTGCAGGACCCAATATACAAATACCGCTATACTTCTGCCAGGCTGGTAACTAAAAACAAGGGAGACTGGAAATACGGCAGAATTGAAATCCGGGCAAGATTGCCGCACGGCCGGGGCATATGGCCGGCCATTTGGATGCTCCCCACAGAAAGTGCCTACGGCGGCTGGCCTAAAAGCGGTGAGATTGACATTATGGAATATGTGGGTTTTATGCCTGACTCGATTTTTGGGTCCGTACATACTAATAGATTTAACCATTCTATCGGAACCCAAAAAACAAAAGGAAGATATCTTAAAGACTCACACACAAAATTCCACAATTATGCCGTAGAATGGAGCGACCAAAACATTGATTTCACAGTGGACGGCAAGACATATTTATCATTTCAAAACCGCGGAAACGGAAATGAGGAATGGCCTTTTGACAGGAAATTCCATCTGATTATGAATATTGCTGTCGGAGGTAACTGGGGCGGACAAAAGGGTATTGACGACAATATTTTTCCGCAAAAAATGGAAGTAGACTATGTGCGGGTATTTCAAAAATCAAAACAGACTAAACCCTGACTATGGCCTTGTATCCCCGTGACATATACCGATTTGCCGGAAAGCTCACACTCAAGAGGGTAATAAATGTAGCAAAACTATACAGTTCGTATCAGTTGACCAGGCTCCTGGGCCGGCCCATACAGTGGGGTGTGCCTATGACCATATCGTTTGAACCTACGACAGCCTGCAATCTAAGGTGTCCGGAATGCCCTTCAGGCCTCAGAAGTTTTACACGTGAAACCGGAAATCTGCGGGAAGATTTTTTCAGGGCCACCATAGACGATCTTGCAACCGAACTTATCTATCTTATTTTCTACTTTCAGGGCGAACCCTATATAAATCCCAGGTTTTTGGATATGGTCAGGTATGCTTCCGGGAAGGGCCTGTACACCATCACCTCTACCAACGGACATTTTCTCAATGACGAAAATGCAAAAAAAACCATAGAATCGGGACTTGACAGGCTTATCATCTCGGTTGACGGCACTACCCAGGAAACTTACCAGAACTACAGACGGGAGGGCAAACTTGACACTGTACTGCAGGGAGCAAAAAACATAGTGAAGTGGAAAAAAGCCATGAATTCTGCCACACCGCATGTCATTTTCCAGTTTTTGGTTGTAAAGCCCAATGAGCACCAAATACCTGATATCTACCGGCTGGCCAGGGAAATAGGCATCGATGAGGTAAAACTAAAGACGGCACAGGTCTATGATTACGAACACGGCAATGACCTCATACCCGATAACGACCGCTACTCAAGGTACAGAAAAAACCATAATGGTACCTATAGCATTAAAAACGAGTTGCTGAATCATTGCTGGAAACTCTGGCATGCATGCGTCATTACCTGGGACGGGCTGGTCGTTCCCTGCTGCTTTGATAAGGATGCACTGCACAGACTTGGAGATCTCAGAGCCACCTCATTTAAGGATATTTGGAGTGGTGAAGCTTACAGGCAGTTTCGCACCAGGATACTCGCCGGCAGGGACAAAATAGATATTTGCACCAACTGTACAGAGGGATGCACCGTATGGGCCGAATGATATCACGCCACACCTTCTGAGAAGCCTTCAAAATATTTCGCAGAAAAAAACCGACTTATTCTGTGTACGAGAACAGCAAAAAACGGTGCTGCTAATACATCAATTACATAGTGTACATGCTGGAGGATCACCATAAGCCCCACTGCCAAAGCACATACATAAATCAGGTTACGTATTTTTTTATTGTTTTGAATCAAACCTGCCAGAATAAGGTTGGCGGTATGCCCCGAAAAAAACAAGTCCCTTTTAAGAGAGGTTCCACCATAAAAGGCATGAATCAAAAATGAATCATCCAACGGAATAAGTGTGGAAGGTGGTTCGAGCGGGACAAGAAAAAGTGTGGCCGACCTTACAGCACACATGAATGTTACTGCACACAGCATGAGCACGGTATCCGAGGGATTTCGGAACATGAGGAGGATTCCTCCAAAAATTGGAATATTTGTAAGGAGGGCGATAGCAAAACTAAGGTCTATAGCTGAAAAACTTTCAAGAATCACATCGTGAAAAATATACCCGGGCCGGCTTTCGTTCCAAATCAGAAAAGCAGAAAACAATTTTAGGCCAACGATGCATATTGTCCACAAAAGAACAAATTTCAGTATCCACCGGCGTGAATTAAAAAGATGTGACCAGGTATTCATTAGATTTCAAAGGTCCAAAGATACTAAAACTAAAAAAATTTCCAATATCGCTTCATTTTTATAAACAATACTTCTTATCTTTGCGGGCTCAATTAAGCTTCTGACCCATGGTGTAATTGGCAACACAGCAGATTTTGGTTCTGTTATTTTAGGTTCGAGTCCTAATGGGTCAACAAAACAATATAAAAAGCCTTCCACACAAAATGGAAGGTTTTTTTGTTTAAATTCACATGAACACCAACATATATATTCCAGAATATGGAAAAATAATCCATATTCTGGACAAATAATTTTTTGATTATTTTACAAGTCTTTGTCTGTCAATGGTTTAACGTGAATTGTTTTTTGGTACCAATTTAGCTGTACATAATCTTTAAAAAAACCCAAATTTTGATTTATGTACGGAATAGTAAATAAGGCAATTGAGGAGCTGGTAATACAAAATTTTGGCTCAGATGTATGGGAAAAGGTAAAATTACGAAGCGGTGTAGATTATGACTACTTTTTAAGCCATGAACCCTACGATGATGATGTAACATTTAAGCTGGCAGGTGCTGTGGCAGAAGAAATGAATATCCATATCGATCAGGTCATGCAGGCTTTTGGCGAATGGTGGATTCTCAAGACAGGTAAAGAAAAATACGGCGGGATGATGGCTGCCGGAGGAAGCTCTATGAAGGAATTCATGATCAATCTTCCAGCTTTTCATAACCGTGTGATGATGATTTACCCCAAACTTACACCACCTGAGTTTCAAGTGTCAGACATTGATGAAAACGGAATCTCCGTCCATTACCATTCAAAAAGGGAAGGCCTTCAGGAGTTTGTCAGGGGCCTATTGACAGGTCTTGGCAAAATGTATGAAACAGAGGTATGTGTGGAATTGCTAAAATCAAGGAATGACGGGGATACCCACGAAGTATTCAGGGTGACGTATTTATAGTAAATTTCCTTTGGCTTAAGGCTTCTGTTCAAAAACCAGATTGAAATGTTTAGATTCAGTGAAACACAATTTAATAATCTGTTTCCTTTTTTCATCTTGATAAATGAAAACATGGAAATAGAACAGTGCGGCAAATCATTGATTAAACTTTTTCCTGATCTGAAGGAAAATATTTTTGAGAGAAGGTTTCGGATAAACCGGCCTCGGATATCGGATTATAGTTTTGATGCCTTGCAGCAAATCAAAGGCCAGATTGTAATACTTGAATCCATCACCAATTCTTCGTTAAAAATCAAAGGTCAGATTGAATACCTCGAACACGGCAACAAATTGTTGTTTATCGGAACCCCTTGGTTTGAATCGATAGACCAGGTCATAAAAAACAATCTGGTGATGACAGATTTTGCTTTTTATGATCCTCTTATGGATCTTCTTCATGTACTTAAATCACAGGAAATAATAAATGAAGACCTCAACAACTTACTGCAGACCATCAAGAATCAGAAAAAACAACTTGCCAAGGCTGCAAACGAAGTAAGAGATATAGCTCTGTTCCCTCAGCAAAATCCTGATCCGCTCATAAGGATAGATAATTCAGGCAAGGTGTTGAGTCAAAATCCAAGTGCTATGCAGATGGCATCTTTTGTATATAAGGACAAACATTTTAAAGCGGATGAATTTTGGAAAGAAATTGCCAAAGAACTGGTACCCGGACAGGAACGTATATTGCTTGAAGCCTTTTCGGAAGGGGATATTTACAGTTTTGTGATTAAACATATTGATGACCTCGGCTACTACAATATCTATGGCCGTAAAATAACCGAACAAAAGAAAAATGAAGAACAATTGATGATTCTTTCTTCCATAGCTGCAGAAAACACCCATGGTGTGGTCATTGCCGACAAGGAGGGAAGAATTGAATGGATAAATAAATCCTTTGAAATAATAACAGGTTACAGTATCAATGAGATCAAAGGTAAAAAACCCGGAGAGATCCTTCAGGGCCCCGATTCTGATCCTGAAACCATTGCTTACCTCCGGAGACAGATACATCTTGGTGAGCCATTTATTGCTGAAATCTTAAATTACAAAAAAGACAAGACACCCTACTGGCTCCGGATCCAGGGTCAGGCACTCAGGGACGAGAAGGGCAACATCGCCAAGTACTTTGCCATAGAAGAAGACATTACTGTCAGAATCGAAAACGAAAAGAAATATCATGAGCTGGAGAAGAAACTCAGGCTTGCACTTGAGCGGCTCGGTGACTATGTCTGGGAACATGATTTCAGAACCGGAGTCACAAAGTTTTCCAGCCATTTCAACAAGTTTTTAGGTATTAAGACGGACGATAAGATGCCGCTGGACAAGTTGTGGTGGGACAGTGTGCATGAGGACGACAAGAAAATATTGAAGGAAAATGACCGGAAATATAAAAACGCCTCCATAGACAACCATGTAATGGAATACCGTATGATCGATTCATCCGGAAAGACAAGATGGGTACTTGACAGGGGTGTTGTGATAGAAAAAGACCAGGATAAAAATCCGCTGCTCATCATAGGCACACACACTGATATAACCAGCCAGAAAGAACTGGAACAGGAAATAGAAAGGCAGAGGATGTTTTACGAACAGATCCTTACCAATTCGCCTGTGGAGATTTCAGTACTTGATGATAGTGACACGTTTTTGTATGTCAACCCAGTGGCACACCTTGAGGACTTATCCAGAAAATGGATGCAGGGCAAAACGCTCAGTGAAGTATACCGGGACCCTGTCCAGGAAAGTGCCTGGAGTAAAATTATCACTACTGCCAGAAAGACCGGAAAACTCCAGTCATTTGAGAAGGTTATAACCGACAAGGATGGACTAGCAAGATATATGCTTTACAACTTTTACCCTGTGCCAGGACTCAAGTCTGGGACAGGGATGGTGGTTTGTTACGGAGTTGATATCACGTCAGTCAAAATAGCTCTTAAAAAGGCCGAAGAAAGTGAGAAGAAGTACCGCGACATATATGAAAACAGTCTGGCCATAATCTCCACCCATGACCTCCAGGGGCGGTTTACTGCCATCAATCCGATTGTTTCAAACTTATTTGGATACATGGAAGAGGAACTTGTGGGTCGGCCTGTAGCGGAATTCATGCCTAAAAAAGATCAGCACCTCTTTTATGCCGACTATCTCCAGAGAATCGTCCGTGACAGGCAAGCTTCAGGTATTAATACCGTTATAGCAAAAAATGGTAACAAAGTCTATACACTATACAACAATTTTCTTCAGGAAGAACCTGGTAAAGCCCCGTACGTGATCAGTTTCGGTGTGGATATTACAGACCGGGTAGTAGCAGAAAAGCAACTCAGACTAGCCAAAAAAGAATCTGAGGAACTTGCCAAGATTAAGCAGAATTTTCTAGCCAATATGAGCCACGAGATTCGCACCCCCATGAACGCGATCGTAGGTATGGCGGGTCAGCTGCAAAAGACTGATCTGGATGAAAATCAAAGGTTTTATATTGACACGATAAACAATGCAACTGAAAATCTTCTGGTTATCATCAATGACATTCTGGACCTCTCCAAGCTGGAAGCCGGTAAAATGACCATTGAATCCATTGGCTTCGACCCCCGCAAGGTTTTTGCAGGTGTAATTAAGCTACTTCGACATAAGATAGAAGAAAAAGGCCTTTTAATAAAATCATCATTCGATCCGGACATTAATCCGGTTTTAATAGGCGACCCTGTCAGGCTTGGACAGGTTTTACTCAATATTATGTCCAATGCGGTTAAATTTACAGAAAAAGGCTCTATTTCGCTTAATGTTACTGTAACCAATGACACTCCTGACCGGCAGACTCTTAAAATAAATGTCATAGATACAGGCATAGGAATGGACGAAAACTTTGTCAGAAAATTATTCACCAAATTTAGTCAGGAAGACAGAAGTGTGTCAAGGGTTTTTGGCGGTACTGGTCTGGGTATGGCCATCACCCGTGAACTATTGGCACTTATGGGAGGCGAGATTTACGTGGAAAGTAAAAAGAATGTGGGTACAATGGTATCTGTAGCCTGCGAGTTTGCAAAAGGCAATGAAGAGACTCTGGAAGCAGATGTTTCACTTATAAAAAATACGGCTGTACTTGACTCCAGGGTAATCCTTATAGTAGATGACAATGAAATGAACCGTCTTGTGGCTTCAACCATCCTAAAACAATACAATATGAAAATACATGAGGCGGTCAATGGTAAGGAAGCCCTGGAAGCTATCGAAAAGCTTAGACCGGAAATCGTGCTCATGGACATACAGATGCCTGTAATGGATGGATTTGATGCCACCAAAGTGCTCAGAAATTCCGGAAATCATATACCGGTGATAGCTGTAACAGCTAACGCCATAAAAGGGGAATATGAAAAATGTATCAAGGCAGGTATGAATGACTATCTTTCAAAACCCTACAAAGAAGACGACCTTATCTCTCTCATCATCAAATGGATAGACCTTAACTCCCTCAGGTCTGTGGAGCCACAAATTGAGAAAAAAGATAAAAATAAAACTCCGGTTACCTCTATTGAAAAAGCGGAATACAATCTGTCAAATCTGCGTGAAATAAGCCGTGGTGACCAGGAATTTGTAAAGAATATGGTAAAATTGTTCTGTGAGCAGACTCCCGGGGAGGTATATAACATGAAAAAAGCTTTTGCAGAAGGTGATCTTGAGCTTATGGGCAAGACCGCACATAAGATAAAGCCCAGTATCGACAACCTCGGCATCGAGAGTATTGGTCAAACTATACGTAAGCTCGAAAAATTCGGTAAGGAAAATAATAGAGATACCACTATACCTGCCTTACTGGACAAAGTTGACCAAACACTTTGGAGGACAATACAAGGCCTTAAGTCAGAATTTGGTCTGTGATAACATCGCCTTTTGTACCTGTTACTGACCGTAATTGACCTTTTCCTTTATGACCTCCCTGATCTTTCTGCCCTGAATCTTGCTGTCAAGCCAGGATATAATGTCAAGGTACAAAAACGGCCTTCTTTCATACGGGTCTTTCTGGTATGGGGCCAGTTTTTCCCTCAGGGCTATAAACTCTTTCACCATATCTTTTCGGTTCATGCCGGGAGTCCTCCTTAGAAACTGCAGAATATCCCTCTGCACGGCCTGGAGATTGTGCATCTTTTTTAGAAAACGGAATACCGCCCTTATCTGATGGCTTACGTGCAGGTCGTTTCCCATCTCGTAGTGGCAGATGAGCGTAAGTATCCTGGCAAAACAATGGATATCGTCCCTGAGTCCTGAAACCGGCCGGCTTATTATCTTGTTGAGATAATCCAGGGTACGGTCGTAGTCATCAGCTCCGAAGTATACACAAGCTAC
Source organism: Bacteroidota bacterium (assembly GCA_019136675.1). Lineage (GTDB taxonomy): Bacteria > Bacteroidota > Bacteroidia > Chitinophagales > Saprospiraceae > OLB9. The sequence continues at coordinate 60,973 of JAGVTV010000078.1, read as the reverse complement.
TTTGTAATAAAATACTATCTCACGATTTTGGTCCCAGAAATGCTGGCTTGAGTTGAGCTCTTCTGTCAGTCCGCTAATCCTGTTGATCCCCTGTTCATAATCACCGGTCAGAAAAATGGCATTGAGCTGATGTATGTAAAAAAAGAGTCTGTATGCCGATTGATGACTCTCTGGTATCCTGTGGGTCAGGCTTTCGCCAAACCTTATATATCTTTCAAAATTGACCAGAAACTTATCCGCCTTATTGGCCATAAACAGTGCGTTGAGGGTATTATGGAGGCCCTTCAGATACAAAAGCGGGTCAATGGATATCATTTTCTCATCATCATGGAAGCAGTCGACCCACTTTTGTGAATACCGGTAATAGGCAGCAAAATTTTGTGTCATATGGTTAAACCAAACGTGAGACTGGTAGTAAAAGACTTTTTCATAAAAACCCATATTACCGGGATCAACATCAGGTATCCGGGAGTTGAAATAGAGCAACATCTCCTGATATTCTTCGTTGGACCTGACATAGCCGTTGCGGAGATACAGCCCGTAAAGCATTAAGGACAGATTGGCAAGCCTGTCTCTCAGCTCCAGGGTTTCCAGGGTTTTTACAGCATCTTCCCGGATAGCATAAGCTTTCTGAAACGAACTCCGGGTGATGTGCTGAGTCTCTGTGTTGCGTTCTTCGTCCAGTACATGGTAGGCAAGTACGTCCTGGTTTGATCTTTGTGCCAGACTTCGGGCCTTGTACAGGGTCTCGAGGACTGAAGTGGTCATGCCTTTTAGCTGGTATACCTTTGCATAGTCCAGGAGCTGCCTGATCTCCATGTCCGTATTGGCTTTAAGATGCAGGTGTCTAAGGGCTTCGAGTATATGCTCCAGCAGGTTGGTCTTAATGTTTGAGAGTTGTTCTTTTTTTATCCCGGGGCATCTGACAAGCAGTTGTTTTTCATTATACACTTGAGACTTATCTATAAAATCAAACAACTCTATATAAAGCTGGTCGGCAGCAGGCTTATTACGGCCGTATATAAGGCGGAACACCCTTTTTTCTGACCTTGTCATTGACTTGATAAGGGTTATCAGTCTTTGTGTCTGCTGACTGGGCATGGCAAAAAACTATTTTTCGCAACAAAAATAGCTATAAGTTACATTGCTTTTTCGGTTAGACTTCCTTCCAAACCGGCCAGTCAACAGATTCACTAAATAAAAGTTAAGTTTTGACTGATTTACTGTTTTCGTGTCGGAATATTTATATTTGTCTGAAATTAGTATAAAATCATGAAAGCATCGGCTTTGATTATACTTACTTTTTTTTCAGTTTTAGCAATGAATGTCATTGGTCAAAAAGCCGGATATCCAAAAAACAATCCCATTGAGTTGGGCAAAGTAGCATGGCTCAGAAACTATAACGAAGCTATTGCTGCGGCTAAGCAAAAGGAATTGCCTGTACTGATTCTTTTTCAGGAAGTACCGGGATGTTCCAACTGCACAAAATTTGGCAATGAAATTTTGTCTCACCCGCTTGTTGTAGAAGCCATTGAGACATGTTTTATACCACTGTGCATCTATAACAATCAGTCCGGACATGACAGTGAGATCCTTAAAAAATACAATGAACCTTCCTGGAACAATCCGGTCATACGAATCGTGGATCACAAAGGTCTTGATCTGGTATCACGGCAGCCTGACTTCAGGTCTATGTCAAAAACACTGGCATCCTTGGCAAAAGGCATAACAGCTTCAGGACATGAGGTCCCAACATATCTTGACCTTATGCTGGAAGAGGCAGATGCCAGGGAAAACGGTAACTTGACTGACGTGTATTTCAGCATGTATTGCTTTTGGTCAGGAGAGAAGGAGATAGGCGGTCTGGACGGTGTGCTTTCTACCGAAGCAGGGTATATGCACGGCCAGGAAGTGGTAAGAGTGTCCTACAGGCCCGACAGGGTCAAACTGGCAGATCTGTATCAAAAGGCAGGTAAAAAAGGATGTGCAGATGATGTCTACGGCTCAGTCAGAGCAGGCGAAAATATCGTGGTAAAACCTGCAGGACCGTACAGGAAAGACAAGGAAGACAAATACTATATCTATGGGTCAGCATACAAAAATATACCCATGACTGAATTACAGAAAATGAAAGTCAACAGGGCCCTGGGTACCGGCCGGAATCCTGATATCTATCTGTCTCCACGCCAACTAGGTTGGCTAAACTCCGCTAACACACAAAGCCATCTTTCCGACAAAATCGAAACAGTATGGTGGAAATCATAATTTATTTATTTATCTAAAATCTTCATTCCATGAAAAACACAAAATTTACATTTTTTCTGGCTGGTATTACGATGTTATTATTTCTGACTTCCTGTGCCAAAGTCTATCATAGCCCTGATGCCCTCAGACTATGTCGCGACCACCGTATCATAGCTGTTGCCTCTCCAAAAGTGACCATCCCTCCACAGAAAAAATTGACCCCACAGGAGGTCAGTGACCTCGCAGCCAAGGAATCAGAGTCTTTTCAGTATGAGATGGTCTCCTGGCTATTGAAACGACAAAGAGACGGAAAAATTAATGTTGATGTCCTGGACGCAAGCACTACTATAGCTACATTAACAAATGCTTCTGACGGATCAAAAATTATGACCCCACTTAACATGGCTGAAACCCTGGATGTAGATGCTGTTTTGCTATCGACATACAAACTTACCAAACCTATGTCAACAGGTGCGGCTATTGTCACATCGGTACTTTTTGGCTTTGGCACCACCAATCAAGTTGTGGTTAACATGGAATTGTATGACAGGAAATCTCAGAAGATGATCTGGAATTTCAGCCATGCTTTGTCAGGAGGGTTATTCAGCACCTCAGAACAACTGGTCAACGAGGTGATGCGTATTGCCAGTAAAAAGCTACCCTATTCTAAACTAAAGAAGTAAATTATCGCAGTTTCAGTAAGATTTTATACTTCCTGCCACTGAGGAATTCAGGTCTGTCCTCGTCGGATTACCTCTGTATCTTATACTTCCTCCCGAGCTTGCATTCGCCTTTAGTTCTTTGGTCACAAAAAGGTCAATGCTTGCTCCGGAGGAGACTTCAGCATCTGATACAGATGTAATGAGCTCGTCGGCTTCGATACTTCCACCAGAAGATGCATCAAATGCAGCAGACTTGCTTTTGCCACTCAAAGTGATTTTACCTCCTGATGATACGTCCGCTTTCAGGTCACCTGCTTCTACTGGCACGGTACAGGATGAGCCGCTTGATGACTCTACTTCAAATCTTTCAGCAGCTATGGTTTCGTCGGCAATAACTCTTGAGCCTGCAGAACAGTCGATGCCTGACAAATGGTTGTAGTACACCGTAACTTCTGCCCTGGTACGGTCCTTTTTCCAGAATTTGTAATTTGATTCTGTTTTTACCACAAGTTCGCTACCTCTGACTTCGATAGTCAGACCGTCCGCATTGCCATTAATAATCCTGTATTCTGCACGGGGATTTCCCTTCCTGAGGGTGACCTTTACGTCTCCGCTTGTACTGAGATAGCTAAAATCCTCCAGATTTTTACTTTGGGCATTCAGACCCAAAACACAGATTGATAGTACGAAGATGGAATAAATCAACTTTTTCATTGGTATCATGGCTTGGTACTATTGAAAGACGAAACCTGTAGTCATTTGGTTGCATCAATAGGCCAAAAGTTTGCGTAATGCAACACTCAGTTTTGCTGCATTAGGTAACATGGTCTTTTCCAGCACTTCATTCAGCGGTATGGCAGGCAGATTTTCTGCTCCCAGCGTCATAACCGGTGCATCCAGATATTCCCAGCAGTTTTCCTGTATCCTGGCGGCAAGGCTTTGGGCAAAAGTGCAGTGCACGGGCTCCTCCGTTACTACGATTATCTTACCGTATTCACGGCACTTGGCAAAAATTAATTTTTCGTCAAGGGGGTATAGTGTGCGGAGATCAAGGATACCAGTTTGGGGTATAAGATCATCATCTGCATTCAGGGCCCAATGTACCCCCATACCGTAGGTGACTACCAATACATGATTATTTTTTTGGGGATCTTCCGACTCTCTGACCATGCACGCCACACCAAGCGGCAGGATATAGTCCTTTAAAGGCAATATGCTTTTTGCTGTTTCCGTACCTTTGACTTTGCTCCAGTAAAGTCCTTTATGTTCCAGGATTACCACTGGATTTGGGTCATGAAAGGCGGCTTTCATCAGACCCTTCATGTCGGCACCATTGCTGGGATATACGATCTTAATGCCCTTGATGTTGCACAAGACAGATTCCACGCTTGAGCTGTGGTAGGGGCCACCGCTGCCGTATGCCCCTATAGGTACCCTTAGCACCATGCTTACCGGCCATTTACCATCAGACAGATAACAACTTCTGCTCACCTCAGTAAAAAGCTGATTGAGACCCGGCCAAATGTAGTCGGCAAACTGCACCTCCACTATAGGCTTAAGGCCGACAGCAGACACTCCCACAGTACTTCCCACAATAAAAGCTTCCTGGATGGCTGTGTTAAATACCCTCTCATCCCCAAATTTTTCAGCCAGGGTGGCAGCCTCCCGAAATACGCCACCCAACCTCCGGCCGACATCCTGTCCGTACAGCAGGCATTCGGGATGGTCCTCCATCAGTTCCTGGATGGCTATTAGAGCACAGTCTACCATTACTTTTTCTTCCGCTCCCTCCGGACTGCGTTCGCCAGTCTCCTGTGTGACAGGTGAAGGTGCAAAATCATGGGTAAACAGATCTGATGGCCGTGGGTCTTCTGCCTCCAGTGCCCTATGAAAATCTGAGTTAACTTTATCATTTACCTCAGACTCTATTTCCTCCAGGTCAGACTGAGAAAATCCGTTTCTGAGTAAAACATCCCTCAATTTTGGATACGGGTCGTTTTTTTTATGCTCTTCCAGGTCATGCCGATACCATTCTTTGCGGACTCCGGAAGTGTGATGATTGAGCAAGGGTACTTTTGCGTGAAGTAAAAAAGGTCTTCGTGCTGTCCGTATCTCTTTCAAAATATATTCAATGGTCTGGTAGCTTTCTTCAAAATCGCTGCCGTCAATCGATATGGCTTCTATGCCAGGAAATCCTTTGGCATATACAAATGCGTCCATGGCTCTTGTCTCTGCGGCTGTAGCCGAAATATCCCACCCATTATCCTGGACAAGGTACAGAATAGGCAATTGCTTAAGGGCTGCCATCTGGAAGGCCTCGGCCACTTCCCCTTCGGTAACGGAAGCATCACCCAGTGAGCACACCGCCACGGCACCTTCCTGATGGTTTAAACCTGTGACTTCCCTGTATCTCAGTCCCAGGGCCACTCCGGTAGCAGGGATTGCCTGCATACCTGTAGCCGATGACTGGTGAGGTATTTGTGGCTTATCTGCGTCTCTCAGGCTCGGATGACAATAGTATGACCTCCCCCCCGAAAAAGGATCATCTCTTTTAGCCAGGACCTGCAACATGATTTCATAAGGCTCCATACCCAACGCCAGAAGCATGGCATCATCCCTGTAGTAAGGTGACACAAAATCACAGGGTTTGAGTTGCATGCCCAGGGCCACCTGTACGGCCTCATGGCCCCTGGATGTGGCGTGGACATATTTTGAAACAAGCTTAAAATTCTGGTCGTAAGTATCGGTGATGGACTTGGCTGTACAAAGCAAAGAATAAGCCTTCCTGCGTATCTCCTTGTTCAAATGGTTGTATTTTGAGTGCCAAAATTAGGAAATTGTTGGCAGGAAATCCAAAAAAGTGGTTAGCGATGACTAAATATCCGGCACTTCCTCACCCAGGGCATCCTGTAAAAAATAATGGATTGCATAGGTTTGCGAAGCTCCGAGTTTCTGCCCCATCTGGCTTATGATATAAAGAACTGATGCCACAATGGCCAGGATAGGTATGACCCACAGTATTTTGTTTTCAATTCCCAGGGCCTTCTGCGACAATCCGGCTATGCTGATAAAAACGGCCAGGACACCTATGGCCAGATAAGAGAGTGCAAAAAGTGTCCACACGTTAGGCATAGGCCCGTAAACCCCTTTGATGGTAGTGACCTTGTCTTCAGGCTCCCTGTACATCAGTATACTTAGTTGGGGTGACCAGTAATGACGCTGATCCTTGTCCACCTTTATGGTGATGTGGTCATGCATCGCCTCACCATGCAGATGGCGTTTATTATCCTTTAAATTGTCTTTGACCACTTGAATGATTTGCTCCATGGTCTTTTCTGTCGTCATCTCAAAACGGGGCCGAATCCTGAAACTTGCCATGAGAAAGATTTTTGTGTAAAGTTAATAGCTACAACCCAGCCCGGCAACAATGCTGACAATTCTTATATAAACAAAAAAAGGCGGATACATTTCCGTATCCACCTTTATATCATATTAACACGTTAATCCGGGAAATTATCCCAGGCTGTTTACATACTTGGTCAACTTGCTCTTAAGATTAGAGGCCTTGTTCCTGTGCCAGGTATTTTTTTTGGCCAGCTTGTCTACCATACTGATCACCTTGGGAAGGAATGATTCTGCCTCCTTCTTGTCGGTTATACTCCTCAGCTTGGATATAGAGGTCCTGGCAGATTTCTTATAATACCTGTTACGAAGCCTGATGACGATGCCCTGTCTGATTCTTTTCTTGGACGAAGCGTGATGTGCCATATTTTTATTTTTAATCGATCATTTTGAAAATGGAGTGCAAAATTATATTATTTTCATTTAACCAAGAAATTTTAAACAAAAAATGGCTGGGATTATTATTATTTTTTACCGGTTAGGCTAAAATTTGTTTATTGAACGTTAATGACTTTTCAGTTTTATGGGTTCAAGACCACAATTTCATATTTTTGGCATGGTATTATAATTAAACAGTTATCAGACATTAAGTTATCAAAGTGATGAAGGATTATAGTTATGTTTTTAATGCACATCCGTCGTACATCGAGTCTATGTACAAAAATTATCGGCAGGACCCCGCTTCGGTAGACACAGGATGGAGGTTGTTTTTTGACGGGTTTGAATTCAACAGTAACGGAAACGGCACCAACGGACAGTTGACAGCAGAGACCGGAACTGGACTTTCACAAAAAGATTTCAGTGTGATGTCACTGATCTACGGGTACAGAAACCGGGGACACCTTCTGTCTACCACCAATCCCATCAAACCCCGCAGAGACAGAAAGCCTTTTCTGGACCTGTCCGACTACAACCTGGAAGAATCAGATAAAAATACTGTTTTCGGGGCCGGTGCCGAGATTGGTCTTAAGGATGCCACTCTGGGACAGATTGTCGACAAGCTCAGGACCATATATTGTGGCAATATAGGCTTTGAATACAATCATATTGAGAATCTTGAGAAAAGGAAATGGCTCCGGGAGAGAATTGAAAACCGAAATCTCAGTCCGGATTATGGCCTTGACAGTCAGGAAAAACACAGGATCCTGACCAAACTCAACGGTGCGGTGATCTTTGAAAAATTTCTCCACACAAAATACGTGGGTCAGAAACGTTTTTCACTTGAAGGGGGAGAGACCACCATTGCCGCACTGGATTCCATCATAAGAATGGCCTCAAAAGATAAAGTGGAGGAAGTAGTCATGGCTATGGCCCACCGGGGAAGGCTCAATGTGCTGGCCAATATCCTGGGCAAGACCTATGACCAGATCTTTAACGAGTTTGAAGGTACGGCCATCCTTGACCAGAGTTTTGGAGACGGCGACGTTAAGTATCACCTTGGATTTTCTTCACAGGTCGAGATGGAGGCAGGTAAGATCATGCATCTCAAGCTGGTGCCAAACCCTTCACACCTTGAAGCTGTAAATCCGGTTTTAGAAGGTTTTACCAGGGCTAAGGCAGATGTACTTTATAGTGGCGAATACGACCGTATCCTGCCTGTCCTGATCCATGGGGACAGTGCCGTGGTGGGTCAGGGTATCGTGTACGAAACGGTACAGATGAGCCAGCTTGACGGATACTTTACCGGTGGAACCATTCATTTTGTGATTAATAACCAGATAGGCTTCACGACCGACTTTGACGATGCAAGGTCCTCGACCTACTGTACGGCGGCAGCCGGGCTGGTGCAGGCTCCCGTATTCCATGTCAATGGTGATGATCCCGAAGCCGTCATTTTTGCCTCCGAACTGGCCTTTGAATATCGCCAGAAATTCAACAATGATGTCTTTATTGATATGGTATGCTACCGCAGGCATGGACACAACGAGGGTGATGATCCCAAGTTTACCCAACCGCAGATGTACGAGATCATTGAATCGCATAAAAACCCCAGAGAGGTATACCTTGAGAGGCTGATTGCGAGGGGGGATGTCGACGCCAAAATAGGCGAAGAACTTGAAAAGAAATACTGGGCGGACCTCCAGGACAGGCTGGACATGGTCAAGCAAAAAGTGCTTCCTTATGTCTATCAGGAGCCCGAACAGCAATGGAGGAAACTCAAAAAGACACTTGACACAGCTGATATGGTAAGTCCGGTGACGGGAATTACCCAAAAAGATGCCGGCAAGATTCAGGACCATCTGCAGTCCCTGCCCGGCAACTTCAACCCCAACCCGAAGATTAAAAGGCTGATGAAGTCCAAGGACGATTTGCTCAAAAAGGGTAAACTGGACTGGGCTATGGCTGAGCTAATGGCATATGGGTCGCTGATGATGGAGGGTAAAAATGTGAGGATGAGCGGCCAGGATGTCAAGAGGGGCACCTTTTCTCACAGGCATGCCGTGTTTTTTGACGAAAAGACCAATGAGGGCTACAACAGGCTTAATACCCTGGATGGTGCCAAAGGGAAGTTTTTGATATACAACTCTTTGCTGTCTGAGTTTGCTGTCCTCGGCTTTGAATACGGATACTCTCAGGCATCACCTGACCACCTTACCATTTGGGAAGCACAGTTTGGAGACTTTTACAACGGAGCCCAGACCATAGTAGACCAGTTTATTTGCTCCAGCGAAAGCAAGTGGCAGCGTATGAGCGGACTGGTCATGCTCCTGCCCCACGGTATGGAAGGACAGGGCCCTGAGCACTCAAGCGGGAGGATAGAGCGTTTTCTGCAAAATTGTGCCAATTTTAACTGGATTATAGCCAATACCACCACACCGGCTAACTTTTTTCACCTGATCAGGAGACAGATGGCCATGCCTTACAGGAAGCCTCTGGTGCATTTTTCTCCTAAATCCCTGCTCAGACATCCCGAGTGTGTATCAGACATGCGTGATTTTACAGACAAAACAGGTTTTATGGAAGTGATTCCGGATGCTGGTGTCAAAAAAGCTAAAAGAGTTCTTTTCTGCTCCGGAAAGATATATTATGAGCTGGATGAATTCAGACGCAACAACAATATAAAGGATGCCGCGATCGTAAGGGTCGAACAGTTGTACCCGCTACCGGAAAAGGAGATCCGGGACATTATGAAACAGAATGCCGGTGCAACATACTTGTGGGTACAGGAAGAATCAGCCAATATGGGTGCCTGGTCATATCTTATGAATTATTTCAGAAAAGACCCCATAGAGCTTGTAGCCAGAAAGGCCAGTGCATCACCGGCCACAGGATTTAAAAAGGTACATGATGAACAACAAACAGAGATTATCAGGACTGCTTTCGGCGTTTAGCCTTAGGACCTGGCTATTGGTCATAGCAGGGTTGTTTCTGCTTATACCGGCCGACTATTTTGAACTGGCATGGTTGGAAGTGGTGGCCCTTGGCCTTTTGGCCGTGGGATTGCTTCTGGCCAAAGATGATTTTACCGCCATTCATGAATACGGCATTTACATTTATTACCTTTTGCTGGTTGTTTTCCTTGCGGCAATTGCCATGAAGTGGTTTGCGTAATAGTGTGAATTTTAGGCACATCGGTGACATAGCTGACTTAGTCTGGCCCTGGCTTCGCAGATACTGGTGGACCGGACCTCTGCTTGTGTTTATTTGCAACCTGTTTATCGATATCATGGAGGTAGATGCCTCACAATACGCCATGATATCCATGGAAATGCTCCAAACCGGCAGCTTTCTTCAGGTATACGAGCAGGGTTATGACTACCTTGATAAACCCCCTTTGTTATTCTGGCTGTCATCAGCCTCCATGGCAGTGTTTGGTGTCAATAACTTTGCTTATAAGTTTCCGTCCTTTCTTTTTGCCTTGCTTGCCATATTCAGCACATACAAGTTTGCCATGGTCTATTACAGCCGCCAAACATCCCTGCTGGCGGCCCTCGTCCTCGCAACCAGCCAGGCTATGTTTATGATTACCAATGACGTGCGGACAGATACCATTCTTATGGGAGCCACGGCATTTTCTTTCTGGCGGATTGCTGTATACCTCCGGAAACGCACGATAAATAACCTGCTCCTGATCAGCATAGGCATCGGAGCCGGAATGCTGGTAAAAGGTCCCGTGGCACTGGTATATCCGGTACTTGCCTTTGGCTTCGAGTTTTTATCCAAAAGGCAATGGAAAAACATTCTTAACCCTCACTGGCTTATCGCTGCGGCAGGCATTGCTGTGATCCTCCTGCCAATGTGTTACGGACTTTATATGCAGTTTGACATGCATCCTGATAAGATTGTCTACGACCTAAAGGGCCCAAGTGGTCTCAGGTTTTATTTCTGGACACAGAGTTTCGGGCGGATCACCGGAGAGATATACTGGAAAAACAATGCCGGGTTTTTATTTTTTGTACAGAGCATCCTGTGGGATTTTCAGCCTTGGGTGTTGTTTCTTATACCGGCTTTGGCTCATCGGTTGTTCAGGCTTATCAGGCAGGGTATAACAGCAAGCCCTGAAAACATCACCCTGGGTGGCTTTTGCCTGATGTTTTTTGCCTTTTCCCTTTCTTCCTACAAGCTGCCCCATTACATCTTTATACTGTTTCCGGCAGCAGCCGTGATGACAGCCGATTTTATGGTCCGTGCTTCTGAGAGATTCTTAAAACCTCTCTCATATTTACATCTGGCTACTATGACGTTACTGTATGTACTGATGGTGACAGGGCTGCTGTGGTTTTTTCCATTTAAAAATGGTGCCGTCAACTGGGTATTTACACTGCTTGTGTTCGGATGCTATATCGGTTTGATTACCCTGTGGAGATTTCTCCAGGGATCTGGCCGTCGTATTATCACGGCAGCAGCTGTGACAGCCGTCCTTTTTAACCTGTTTATGGCTCTTCATTTTTATCCAAACCTTCTGAAGTACCAGGCTCCTGCCAATGCAGCCAGATACCTCATAAGTCAAAAAGCCGATGTAAAAAGTGTATGCAAGTACGAAGCCCGTAGCTCAGCCATGGATTTTTACTTTGGAAATATCATACCCAACCTCAACCCTGAGGATATTCTCCCCAAGGCAGGTACTCACTTCTGGATCTACACAGACGAGATTTGCCGGCAGGACCTGCTTGACAAGGGACTAAAACCCCTTCAGGAAGTAGTGTTTAAAGGATATTCCGTATCACTGGTATCACTTCCTTTTCTGGACCCTTCTACACGGGAGAGTCGTCTGAAAAGGTATTATCTCTTGTTGATTTAAGCATCCTGGTGGTGCTGCTAAAAATTAAATGACTTGTCAGATTTTCAGCCTGCAGAAATGGATAAAGTCGGTCTTAGGCGGATCAGTAAATCCCAACTCTCTGCCCATGGTTACAAGCTGACCCCTGTGGTAGCTGCCGTGGTTCATGATGTGGTGGATGATCTCGACTATCGGTGAGGCTGAGGATTCTCCGGACATCAGCTTGTAATTGACCATTCCGGAAGCATCTTCTTCAGTCAATTTGCCGGCAAATTCCGCAAATTCGCGAGACTGGTGTAAGAGCCCTTCGCAAATAAAGGTAGATGGTTTGCCTTCACACACCAGGTTGATGTTTTCAAATGGCTGTCCCAAAATCCTCTTCATCCAAATGTGCTCGCCAAACCAGATGTGGGCCAGTGTCTTATTTATGGTGGGAAAGCTGCTTTTCAGTTCGGCTTCCATCAGAGACTGGTCCCTTCCTTCCAGCCAATCTGACATTTGCTGGTTTGCCCACACATTAAATTCCGTGTATTTTCGAATCAAATCAAGTGCTGTCATGACTTTACTTTTTTACCAAAGATAACATGGAATAGCTATTTTATTATCAACGGATCACAATAAATCCTTCACTAAAGCGACCGTCCTTCTTGTTAAACCCATTGTTTTCTCTTTCAATTGTACCTGCAAGGCTTGATTATCAGGCAATCGCATAAGAATTTAAGTTTGTAAACAGTTGTATTTGTGATAAATGAACATCTAATAATAAATATTTATGTCTTTATAAATTTTTGTTATGACTTTTTTTGGTGGTTTAAAATATAGCGGATATATTTGTCCGGTATTTTAAATATTTTAAAAAATGAAAACAAGATTTTTACCCTTTTTGCTTTTGATGCTTACAGCGTCATTATTATTTACTGTTTCATCCTGTAAGAAGGATGCTTCTGATAATGATACGATTGTATCCAAGACAGTTGATAAATTTGATTACCGTATCGTCCACGAATGGAATGATTTGTTTCTTGAGGTAGAAAGATATGCAGAGGGGTACAGACCCTGCCCTACTGCCAATGCCTTGGGTTATCTCGAACTGGCATCCTATGAAGCATGCCTTGATGGTATGCCAGGCTACGCATCACTGGCACACCTGTACCAGGGTTTAAACATCCCGGCAACAGATGGAGGCAAAGAATATTACTGGCCAGCTGTAGTCAATGCCTCACAGCATTATCTGATGTCAAGGCTCTTTGTGGAAGTAGCTTCTGAAAAATTTGAAAAAATCAAAGCCTTGAATGATAAGAATGAGAAGATTTTCCTGACTGAAACTTCGCAGGAGACTTTCTTCCGGTCAAAAAATCACGGAGAGGCTGTAGCAGCAGCTGTCTGGGAATGGATGAAAGCAGATGCAGCCACTTTTGACGGATACAGAAATCCGTTTAAGGAAAATGTGTGGAGAGACAGGATAAATGAGCCTGGTGCTTGGGTGCCTACGGTACCGGGGCCTGGTGAAGGTATGTTTCCCTATTGGGGAAAAGGCAGGACCCTGGCTATAAAAAACGACCTCAGAATATGTAAAAACTACAAGGATTATGTTGGTGAATACAGTGAGGCTGCCGGATCAGGGTTGTATGTTCAGGCACTGGAGGTGATGGCTCAAAATACCCCTTCCCTTTCTTATCAGACAGAGTGGGTTGGCGAATTTTGGAGCGATGACCTTTTAGGTCTGACCTTCAGTCCGCCCAGCCGATGGCTCGCTATAGCAGACCAGGTGTATAAAAACGAAAATGCAAATCTGGAAGAAGCCATTGTGGCAAATGCAAAGGTTGGAGTGGCTCTGCATGATGCAGCAATCGGAGCATGGAATTCCAAGTACTTTTATAACCTTGAAAGGCCGGAAACCTATATCAAAAGAATTATAGACCCAAGTTGGGAACCAAACCTTGATAACCCACTGACAGGTGATCTGGGAATTTCCCCATCTTTTCCGGCATATCCTTCAGGTCACGCCACTTTTGGTGCTGCAGCGGCTGAGGCACTGGCAAGTGTCTTTGGATATTCTTACGGTATGACAGACAATTGCCACAAGAACAGAGCGGAGTTTTCTGGCTATCCTAGGAGTTTCAGCAGCCTTTATGAGATGGCTTTGGAAAATGCCTGGTCAAGGGTACCTCTGGGTGTGCATTACCGAATGGATGCAGAAGAGGGTGTCAGGTATGGCACAGAAATAGGCCGTGCTGTAAACAGGTTACCCTGGAAAAAATAGACTTTTCATTGGCTTAGTATAAAAAGGCTTCCCAAATCGGGAGGCCTTTTTTTTAAAGTTTGAGGAAGGTCTCCCCTTCGCTGAATGCTGTGGCAAGGTCAAAAAGGGCGGTTTTTTCATAGATGCCTATCATCTTTTCCTTTACCGGCTTGTAAATCTTATGAAACGGGCAGGGCTGTATATCAGAACACTCATTGAGTCCCAACGAACACTGACCTAATATATTTCCGTCTATGGCCTCCACAATACTTTTCAGGCTTGTACCTGACATACCCTGAAGGTCTACTTCAAATCCGCCTCCAGGCCCCTTAACAGAGTTGATGATCTTGTTTTTCACCAGCTTCTGGAGGATTTTTGCAGTAAAGGCTTCGGGTGATTCTATCTTTCCCGACACCATTTCAAGGCTTACCCTTTTACCCTCCATGGATTGATGGGCTATATAGATACATGCCCGTATAGCGTATTGGCAGGTTTTTGAAAACATACTAAACTATATTTTAGCTAATGTATCAAAAATAAAGCCGAAAATACCAAGCAAAGATCAGAGTTTACAGTTTTTCAAAGCGTGCCTGGAAAAACCGCAGATATTTGGGCTCATATACCATTTTCAGACCCTTGATCTTTTTCCTGCGGTCGTAGACATTGGCCACCGACTCAGCCACCACGTCCATATGGGCTTGGGTATAGACCCGCCTCGGTATGGTAAAACGCACCAGCTCGAGGTTTGGGTAATAGTGGCTGCCGTCCGGTTTTCTTCCGGCCGAAACGATGCCCCTTTCCATAGTCCTGACCCCTGAATCAGTGTACACTTCAGCAGCCAGACATTGTGCCGGAAACTGGTCCTGAGTCAGGTGTGGTAAAAAAGCCTTTGCATCGACAAAAATGCCGTGACCGCCTATGGGCCTGACGATTGGTATACCAAAATCCATCATCCTGTGTCCCAGGTATTCGACCTGCCCTACCCTTGCGTGCTGATGGTTATCGTCCAGGCTTTCAGGTATACCCACGGCTATGGCCTCCATATCCCTGCCCGCCAGTCCGCCATAAGTGTGCAATCCTTCGTAGACCACTACAAGGTTTCTGGCCTCTTCATAGACATCCCACTCATTGGTGGCCATAAAACCCCCGATGTTTACCAAAGCATCTTTTTTAGCAGACATGGTAGCCCCGTCAGTAAGGCTGCAGATCTCTTTTACGATATCCGCTATTTTAGTCTGGTGGTAACCATCTTCTCTTTGCTGGATAAAGTATGCATTCTCGGCCACACGAGTCATATCGTGGATGATCCTGATGCCGTGCCTGTGTGTGTATTCACGCAGCTCTTTAAGGTTGGCCATGCTTATAGGTTGGCCGCCTGCCATATTTACATTGGTTGCTATGCTGATGTAGGGTATCTTTGAGGGGCCGTATTGTTTAACCAAGGCGTCAAGCTTATCAAGGTCCACGTTCCCTTTAAAGGGGTGTTCGCTCAGGGGATCATGGGCCTCGTTGATGATGATATCCCTGAAAGTGCCGCCTGCCAGTTCCTGATGCAGTCTGGTAGTGGTAAAATACATATTGCCGGGGACGATATCTCCCTCTTTAATCAGGATCTTTGACAGGATGTTTTCAGCTCCACGACCCTGGTGCGTAGGTACGACATATTTGTAACCATAGTATTTCTGCACGGCTTTTTCCATATTGTAGTAACTCTTGCTGCCGGCGTATGCTTCGTCACCTGTCATAAATGCACTCCACTGGCCATCACTCATGGCATTGGTGCCGCTGTCAGTCAGCAGGTCTATGTAGACGTCTGCAGACCTAAGCAGGAAGGTGTTGTATCCGGCCTCCCTGATCGCCTTTTTTCTGTCCTTTTCAGTGGTCATCTTCAGCAGTTCCACCATCTTTATCTTGTAGGGTTCGGCCCACGATTTTTTATGGTTCATTGGTTTTTGATTTATTGATACAAATAATTTCTGTAAAATTACTTCCGCTGTTACGTAATCAAGGATGACGGACTGTGATTGTAGTCATGAAGGTTTGTGATATTTATCGCACTACACGGGCCTGACTAACTTTTACAGATAAAATTTCCGTCATTCGCCATTTACCAATATCTTGTGGAGGTCAATCAAATGCAAACAGGGCCCTATGTCTCCACAGCTGCTGCTATTTTGTGTATCAGGATATTTTTTACTGTTGCTGGCCGTAGCCTGGCGTACTTCCAGAAACTCCGGCAACGATGCATTTTTTATTGGCAACAGAAACAGCAACTGGAAGCTGGTGGCATTTGGTATGGTCGGAACTTCTCTCAGCGGGGTGACCTTTGTCAGTGTGCCCGGCACGGTGGGATCTGGCGGATTCAGCTATTACCAGGTGGTCATCGGTTACTTTTTGGGATATTTTGCCATTGCATTTATCCTGCTTCCGCTGTATTACAGGATGAACCTAACCTCTATCTACAGGTTCCTGGAGGAGCGGTTTGGCAGGGTTTCTTACCGCACAGGAGCTATATTTTTTATCATCTCAAGATCCCTGGGAGCTACTGCAAGAATGTACCTCGTGATCAACATTCTGCAGATCTTTATCCTGGATGCCATGGGGGTACCTTTTATAGTCACTACACTGGTAATCCTAATCCTTATCTTGCTTTACACATTTGAAGGAGGGGTCAAGACAATCGTGTACACCGACACGCTACAGACGACCTTCATGCTGGGCGGAATGATTATCTGCATATGGGCCCTGATGGATAAACTGGACATGGGGCTCCTCCGTACATTTACTGCCTTGGGGGAGCAGGGTTATACAAAGATTTTCAACACAGATTATAATTCAGCGGGGTTTTTTGTAAAGCAGATACTCGGAGGGGCATTCATCACCATCACCATGACCGGTCTGGATCAGGAGATGATGCAAAAAAACATAAGCGTTAAAACCCTTGGCGGAAGCCAGAAAAACGTGGTTACCCTTTCGTTTATACTTTTACTGGTCAATATCCTTTTTCTCTTTCTGGGGGGGTTACTATACCTGTATGCCGGCAAGGAAGGCCTGAACCTTAAAGGCGACGATATTTTTCCGGGCATAGCCCTGGGCAATCACTTAACATCTGCGATAGGCATCATTTTTATCATAGGCCTTATTTCGGCCTTGTTTCCCAGTGCTGACGGAGCCCTCACGGCCATGACTTCTTCTTTCTGTATAGATATACTAGGCATGCAGAAAGACACAGTATCCACAGATGAGGCTAAAAAAAACAAAAGACTCAAGGTACACCTCAGCTTTACACTTATATTTTTTCTTCTTGTGCTGCTATTTAAGTGGATTGATGACAAATCCATCATCGATGTAATCCTGAAGCTGGCGGGCTATACCTACGGCCCTTTGCTGGGTATGTTTGCCTTTGGCATTTTTACACGCAGAAAAGTCCGGGACCATCTGGTAATTTGGGTCTGCCTTATGTCTCCGCTCTTCATACTGGGCCTGGATGTCGCTAATAACTCCGAATGGTTTATTCGCAAACTGGCGATAAGTGAGCCCATAGCGGGTAGTCTAACCAATTTCACCCGAACGTTGTTTGGCGATTTCAAACTCGGAATTGAGATCCTGATTCTTAACGGATTGGTTACCTTTGCCGGACTTTGGACCATTTCAGAAAAAAGAAGCACTGATGCGTAAAATCACTGAGGAACCATCACACTACAGGCACCTGGAGCAAAAGCTGGTAAGGGAGATACTTGAAGATATCAACACCGAAGATCAGAAAGTAGCCCTGGCGGTAAGGGAAGCCATACCACAAATCGAAAAACTGGCTTTGGCTATCGTAGATAAAATGATGGCAGGAGGCAGATTGTTTTATATCGGAGCCGGCACATCAGGCAGGCTTGGAGTGCTTGATGCATCCGAATGCCCGCCTACCTATGGTGTACCCAAAGGACTCGTAATAGGTCTCATTGCAGGCGGCGATACGGCCCTTAGAAATTCTGTCGAAAAAGCGGAAGACGATCCCGGCCAGGCATGGAAGGATCTCTGTGAGTATGACATCTGTGACAAGGATGTGCTGGTAGGTATTGCCGCTTCCGGCACTACTCCTTACGTCATCCACGGACTTAAGGCAGCAAACTCTCACGGTATCATCACAGGAAGCATCTCCTGCAATCCCGGTGCTCCGGTATCTGAAGTAGTAAAATATCCTGTAGAGGTGGTGGTAGGTCCGGAGTATGTCACAGGCAGTACCCGCATGAAGTCCGGAACTGCCCAGAAATTGGTACTCAATATGCTAAGCACAAGCGTCATGATTCGTCTCGGCAGGGTCCGAGACAATCGTATGGTAGATATGCAGCTAAGCAATACCAAACTTGTAGACCGCGGGGTCAAAATGGTGATGGAAAAGACCGGATTAAATTATGATGAAGCCAGCCTTCTCCTGCAAGAAACGGGTTCTGTCCGCAAGGCCGTGGACCAATATTTTGCCAATAAGTCCTGAGTAAAAAAAAATAGCTATCTGCAACTGTACGCCAGAATGGCATCAATTGATGATTTCCGTGGTGAAAACGTTACACGCGGCAGGGCATCAAATCCTTCCTTTAGTTCGTGGTATGTTTCAAGGAGAGTACTGTCATCTTCCATGGCAAACTCCATTTCGAGTTTTTCGAAGAGATCGCACTCGCTATAAATAAACCGGATAATCTGTTGATCAGTGTAGGTGTGTGTCATGCAATGGATTTAAGGGTCATGTATTGAATGATGAATTACTACCCTTAAACTTATAACATAGGTACTTTATTGTGCGAAACAAGACTTTTTAAACAATTATTCTGAACCGGTAATTTACCTAAAAGGATTTATTTTACCTTGTACCATGTCTGTGTCCGGCCAAAAACAGATATGCCGATGTAGCCCCTTACCTGAAGTTTGTCCGTGCCGTCAAGGCTAATTTTGCATCGGTAGATCTTTCCGTTTTTAGGGTCCAGTATATGGCCATTATCCCACTCGCTTCCGGTCTTTTGCATATCCCAGAGTATATCCATTCCTACCAGGCTCTTACCCTTGTTGGCTCCGGAACATTTGTCGCACCTGGTGATAGTCGCTGCCGGCAGGAGTTTGATCACCTTGCCCCTGAGCTTTCCGTTTTGCTCGTAGATTTCAATGTGTGATTTTTCCTTTCCGTCGGTGTCGTCCAGGTTTTTCCAGATACCGACTGGGCTTTGGCCAAATGCCGGAACAAAAAGTAAACTCAATAATGCGATAAACAAGGTCCTAGTCATTTTTTAAAATTTTATTCTATTAACAATTCCAGTTGCATATCTGTTCCCGACATTCGGATAATCAGAGGATTTCGTCCAACTCACGGGGATGCCAGAAAAGCCTGTCCATTTCTGCTACTTTATTATCATCCACCTTGACACCCTCCGCTTCAAGCCTTTCCTGCATCAGCGTAGGAGTCGCAAAATGCAACCTTCCCGAAAGCTCACCCAACCGGTTTACTACCCGGTGGGCAGGGATAACAATATCTGAATGGTGGCAGTGGTTAAGGGCCCAGCCCACCATCCTGGCAGATCCCAGCCCAAGGTAATCGGCTATGGCTCCATAGGTAGTCACCCTTCCCTGAGGTACCAGGCATGTAACATCGTAGACCCGTGAAAAATAATGGTCTTTTTGGGGCATCTGCTTTTTATCCGTCACTTGAGGTGTTAAATTTGCGTAAAAATAAGATTAATGCAGAAGATCCGGATCAAAGTCAGTAAAGTGGACAACCTTACCAATGCCAGATACTTTGCTGCCATGGGAGTGGATTACCTGGGGTTTTGCTGCAATACAGGGACGGAATACTATTGTACCCCCGCACGCATCCAGGAAATTGCCTCATGGGTGGAGGGCCCGCAGATTGTCCCGGAATTTGAAGGATTCCAGGAAGAATCCGAGGTGCGGGCTATCCTTAATTCAGGCATAGGCCATGCCGTACACTTCGGTGTTCTGGCCGATTATTCCGAAGGCTTCAATGTGCCTGTCTTCCGAGATTTTATCTTTGAAAACACCTCCGCCGAGGATATGGCAGGGACCGATTTCCCGGTACTCAGGACGGACCTGCCCTTGTCACAGTTTTCGGGTGCTGACTGGCAGAAACTGGACCATTTGATAAAAAGGGGACAGGTGTACCTGGATATTCCATTTACTCCGGAAGACCTGCCTGGCCTTCTGGAAAAACTACCTGTTTATGGTATCATCCTACGCGGCGGCAAGGAAGAAAAGAAGGGATTTAAGTCCTTTGGCGAAATGGACAGAATCTTTGAGTTGCTGGAAGATTAAAAACTATTCCTTTTTATACTCAGCCCGATAAAATTTTTCCAGTTCGGTCCATTGCGGCATCAGATCCGGAATCTTATCGTTTTCGACCTCTACTCCTCCTAAGTACGGGACGATCCGGGCTTCATAAAACCCGTTTCTGAGGAATTCGTCCCGGAGAAGCTGTGCTGATGCGTATTCCTGAAAATTGCCCATGGTGTAGGCAAACATCTCCTGATTGGCTTGCTTTTCAATGATAATGTCAGGCCTCCATTTGAGTACATCGCTCTTTAGCATCTGAGAGGTTTTTGCAAACCTGACTCTGAATGTAAGTCCCTTATTTTTCCGTTCAAACTCGTCCCACACCGTATCCCTGAACTGGCTGGCTACAACAGGCTGGTCATACAGGATACGCAGTTTTTTAGTGTCTGTATTTATAAACTGAACGTCGATCCTGAAGTTGGTTCTTTCGGCCAGGCTTGATGGAATGCCGTTGATAAATGGAGAGGCAAGTGGAAATCCCGCACCGCAGCCCTGTAAATGGATACGGTGAGGACTTATACCCGACTTGATCAGCTGATCTGCTACCTTCTCCGCCCTTTTGAGGGAAAAATATAGGTCAAGTTCCGTCCTTCCTTCGCTGATAAGATGAGATGTCAGCAGGATGTTCAGTTCCGGAAATACTATCATCAACTCTGACGCTTTTTTCAGCTCATTGAGATTGTTGTTGCTCAGAACATCATCGTCTTTTAAAAAATAAAGGGGTTTGCACAGGTAATCTTTGACGGGTTGTTCTGTCTTAACTTCTTCAACTGAGGGTATAATAGCAGTCAGACTGTCATTAACTATTGTGGCTCTCAGCGTATCCAAAAAAGAAGGAATCTCAGCATATTCCAACTGTCCGGTGACCTGTTCCTTAAAATAGGCCATGTAAAGATCCTTGCCTCCCAATGACTCCACCCTGTCAGAAGTAAAAACGGCAGACATACCGTCATATGAAAGTTCGATATCCGTATCGTTGCCTGGGGAACTGACCGGATACCCCAGGTTTTTCAGGTTTTTCCAGCCTTCCTTCTGGTCGTGTTTTATACAATAAATATCATACCCCCCCAGGGACTCAAGCCGGTCAGATGAAAAATATAAGGTCTTGCCATTTTTGATTAAAAATGGAGCGATCTCATTGGCGGCCGTATTGATGGCCGGACCCAGATTTACCGGTTCACCCCACAGGCTATCCTTTTTTGCCGCGTAGTAAATGTCATACCCGCCAAAGCCTCCCGTGATATTGGCTGCAAACAGGATTGTGGTATCGCTGAATATAAACAAGTCCCTGTCTCCCCTTTCTGCCTGAAAAGGCATGACCGCTGGCACCGGCAATCTGGCAGGGTCCCTGTCTATACTGAAGGTGTCAGAGTAAAGAGTACCTGTCCTGAGGTCATTGGATTTGGTATAGTAAAGAATCGATCCATCCTGACTGAAGTCTTGCAGAATGTCATGCCTCGGTGAGTTTAACAGTTGTTCAAAAGGCAGGACATTACTCCAGTTACCATCCTTAAGGTCCACAAGATACATATCGGCCGAATAATGGCCTCTGACTACATCTGCAATTCCGTTTGCATCCCGGAGGCCTCCTGTGGATCCTTCACGCGAGGACGAGAAATAATACCTGTCTGGTTTGGTGGGACTAAGTACAGGGCCAAATTCATCATAAATTGTGTTTACCCTGTTGCCGAGATTCTCTGTAAAGGCAATCGGAACAGTGTATTTGTAATTCAGGGCCAGACCACATTTCCTGATCTGTGTCACCGTTTCATCCCAGTCTTTATCGTTTCTTTTTAAGGTATTGAGATACGATTTGTAAAATCTGGCAGCTTCGTCATATTCTTTTTTTGCAAAATACGCCTGAGCTGAGTATTTAAACAGCCTAAGATCGAGGGCCTTAAGCTTAAAAGCTGCGGCCATATCAGCAATGCAGGCATCCGGTTGGTTGGTGTACAGGTATGCTCTTCCCCTTTTGATAAGGGTGGCCGGTTCCTTTTCGGTCTTACTGTATTCCTGGTAGGATTTTATGGCTTCACGATATTTGCCGGCTTCAAAGTAAGTATCTCCGTTTTTCCTGGAGGACTTTTGGGCTGCCCCCTGAAAAGCAAGTGTTAAAAGCAGTAATACCGTGGTAATGCCGTAAAACCTCATTTTTTAAATTTCAATGTTTATATCAAATCGCTCCAGATGGTCAGACACTCTTTTCAGGAAACTTCCCCCCAGTGCTCCGTCCACAATCCTGTGGTCGTATGAAAGTGAAAGAAACATCATATGCCTGATAGCGATCACATCTCCGTACTCTGTTTCAATGACCGCCGGTTTTTTGACGATGGCACCTGTCGCAAGTATCGCTACCTGAGGCTGATTTATTATAGGTGTGCCCATTAGATTGCCAAAAGTACCCACATTGGTAATGGTAAATGTGCCCTCCTGTATGTCTTCCGGCTTTAGTTTGTTTTCACGTGCACGCCTGGCAAGGTCATTGACTTGTTTTGTAAGCCCGACAAGGCTGAGCATATCAGCATTTTTAATCACGGGTACGATGAGGTTTCCGCTTGGAAGTGCAGCCGCCATACCTATATTGAGATCTTTTTTCCGGATGATCCTGTACCCGTCAAGAGAAACATTGACCATTGGAAACTCCTTGAGTGATTTGACGACGGCCTCGATAAACAGCGGCGTATAGGTAATATTCTCACCATATTTTTCCTGGAATTTCTTCTTGTTCCGTTCCCTCCAGTTTACCATATTTGTCACATCTGTCTCAACAAATGAAGTCACATGCGGTGAGGTATGTTTTGACATAACCATATGGTCTGATATCATTTTCCTCATTCTGTCCATCTCCATAATCTCGACGTTGCCGGAAATTGATGAAGAAGTAGTCGCTGCAGTTTCGGAAGGTGGCTGAATATTAGCGGCCGCATTTACTGAGGCAGTACCTTTGGCACGGCCTGCGATATAGGCCAGCATGTCCTGTTTGGTCACCCGGTTGTTTGCCCCGGTTCCCGGAATCCTGTCCAGCTCAGCAGCGCCAATATTTTCTTCCTTTGCTATGTTTTTGACAAGAGGAGAATAAAATCTTCCTTCCCGACTCACGTCCTGTGCCGGTACCATTACCTGGACTGTCTCCCTTGCTGCAGCCATATCCTGCATTATGACCTCAGCCTTTTCTTCGGGCTTTTCGGCAGGGGCTGCTGGTTTTGTATCCTGAGTCACCATTGATGGCTGTTCGCCGTTAGTGGAGATATAAGCCAAAACCTTTCCTACACCCACTACACTGTTTTCGGGAAACAGGATCTCCGAGATAACACCGTCAGCTGGTGATAAAATTTCTGAGTCGACCTTGTCAGTAGCTATTTCCAGCACTGTATCATCCACAGAGACCGGGTCCCCGACCTTTTTGACCCATTTAAGGATGGTGGCTTCGATGATGCTTTCACCCATCTTGGGCATCAATAATTCAATTTTGGCCATTATTTCTGATTGTTAGGTTAGGAATCCGGCTGCAAAATTACAAAATATGCCGCACAATGCAATCGGCTCTTTCCACAGGGGGATGTCAGAGCATTTAAAGTGAAATTTTCAGTAATTATCCAGGATAAATCGCCGCAGAAGGATAAGGCTATAGGTTGTGGCTGCTTCGATGTTAAGCTTTCTGTCCTTACCTGACTTGAGGAGGTAGGTTATATGTTTTTCCGTGTTTCCGGCACATATCCATATGGTGCCGACCGGCTTTTCGGGGGTGCCTCCTTCGGGTCCGGCTATACCGGAGACCGCAACGGATACATCTGCTCCTGATAAAGCAATAACTCCCCTCGCCATTTCGATGACGGTCTCCTCTGACACAGCCCCGTAATTGAGGAGAGTTTCCGGGCTTACGCCAAGGGTTTTGGTCTTGATATCATTTGCATAGGCCACTGTTCCTCCCGAAAAGTAAGCTGATGAACCAGGTACAGAAACAATGGTGGCCGCTACATTGCCTCCGGTACAACTCTCTGCGGTAGCTATAAAAATCCCTCTGGCTGTGCAAATGTTTTTCAACTCTGCCTCCAGAGATGATCCGTCGTATCCATAAACCAGATCAGATATCCTGTCTGTGATCTTTTTTGTAAACGTGTCCAAATCCTGTCTCAATGAGGCCTTGTCATTACCTTTGGCGGTAAGCCTAAGCCTTACCTGGCCGATGGCAGGAAGATAAGCTATGCCTATTGCGGGCGGAAAATCTCCCACAATATCTGCAATGGCATTCTCGATCTGCGTCTCCCCGGCTCCGCAAGTGAGGATAGTACGATGAAAGATAACAGTATCGGACTCTGCGGCAAGCATTGGGAGGACAACCTCCTCCATAATCGATTTCATCTCAAAGGGTACGCCGGGCATGGATATAATCCTTTTGTCAGCAACCTTCATCATCATGCCGGGAGCAGTGCCCATTGCATTTCGCAGGATGTCAGCACCTTCAGGCATTAAGCACTGGTCATGGTGGTGGTCAGACAGTTTTCTTCCCAGTTTTTCAAACATAGCCTTTATCCTGTCAAATGTAGGCTGGTGAAAATAAAGCCCTACTCCCAGGAAATCTGCCAGAGCTTTTTTAGTAATATCGTCCTTGGTCGGTCCGAGGCCTCCTGTCATAAACACGATGTCGGCAGATTCCAGACACTGCTCCAGCCCATTGATAATCATTTTGTGGTCGTCTCCCACCGAGAGTGCCCTCACCACCGAAATGCCCAGATCGGTAAGTTTTTGACCCAACCAAGCTGAATTGGTATCAACGATCTGACCTATGAGAATCTCGTCTCCGACGGTCATTATTGCGGCATTCATAGGCTGATTGATTTTATCAGAGTCCTCCTTCGGCGTCGCTTCTGAGTCCCCTGTTAAGAAAACCAATAAATGGTTTTAAGGCAGTAAGTGTTTTGATGACGAAGGGCAAAAATTTATCGGTGGTCAGAATTTCCGCAGGCACTGTGGCAGAGGCTGTAAAACTTTTGAGTTTTAAATATTCAATGGCCGGATCGTTTTCGTCATATCCCTTAGGAGGCCTGGTCAGTTTCTGGCCTTCTTCCACATCCAGGGTGCCGTAGGTTTTTATAAATCCCGGATCGTCCAGTATAGCACGGAGGTCCGGATAAAAGTTATGAATCTCCCTCCTTATGGAAGCAAGCAGTGGGGCTTCGGGCATCCACATACCTCCTCCCGCAAAAGAGGACCCATCCGGCTCTATATGCAGATAATATGCGGCAAGATTAAACTTTTTATTTCCGGCATGTAATGCTATACCCAGGTTGGTCTTGTAGGGCGATTTGTCTGCCGAAAACCTTACATCCCGGTTTATCCTGAATATGCAGTCTTTGGCCGAGGTCATTTCAAGCATAGGGTCCACTTTTTTCATGGAGTCCAGGATAGTTTCAGCGAGTGATAGGTAATCAGCCTTGACGGCGTCATATCTCTTGCGGTTTTTATCAAACCATTCTTTGTTGTTGTTTACTTTGAGTTCTCTCAGAAAATCTAATGTGGCTTGGTCTATCATAATTTCCGGTTAAAACCTGAAGCCAAAAGAAAATTCGAGCCCAAGGTTTCTATCAAAATCATTGCTGAAAAGAAAACGATTGTTTTCCTTGTCGTAGGTATTGCGGATATAGTCCACCTTATTGTTGGTAATGTCTAGCAGACCATAATTATATCTTACACCGAAATAGAAGCCTTTATTGATAAAATAATTGAGTGAGCCCGTGAGGCCAAAATCAAAAAAGTTGTACAGTTTACCGGCTTTTTCTGTTTCCAGATAATTATAATAAGCCCCAGCATCCCTGGCCAAAACCACCACCTTGCCATCTACATAAATCGCCGAACCTACTGCACCTGATGAGATGCCTCCGGCTTTGTCCTTGTTGTAATTATGGATCAGAGATTGTTTAAAAAAGAGGCTGTCTTTGTTCTTTTCAAAATAGATCGTGCCATTGCCTCTTGGTCCGATAAGGAAAGCACCGTAAACACCAGCACTTAACTCAAGCTTTCTTGTCATTTGCCACTGAAAGGTAAGTGGTATGCTGATATATGCATTGGAAACCTTCATGGTAATATCGGCCTTTCCCCTTTCATAGACAAATGCCGATCCGATCGGAACTTTGTAGAAAGATTCTCCATGAAATTCATAATTGGTGCCGATCTGGGTATACAGAAATTCTCCCCTTAATGCCAGTTTGTCAGCAAATTTATACGCATAATTTATTCCAAAATGAAATCCGTTTGCCAGGCTGTATTTTTCTGTGACTCCCTGTTCGAGAGGGCTTCCGAATTTCGTATAATTGAGTCCTGCCCTAATACCGAAACTCTGCGAAAATGCCTGAATCACTAAAAATAGTACTGCAAGGCAGGTTAAAAAATATCTTGTCATCTTAGAGGTTGTAAGACTTTTACATGGACAAAGGTACACAATTAAACCATGGGTTAAACGCAGAGATCCGATTTTTCGCTGTATACGGAGGTCAAAATAAAATGTTAAAACCGGTCGGGAGCTGTCATCTGCCGGGAAAATGTTAGTTTTGCGGGCTCATATCCGACCCTATGGGCAAAAAAAACAAGCTTAAAAAGTTTGAAGACCTGCACAGTTATCCGCATGTGTATGAAAACCAGGATCCCAGAAATCCGGGTTTGACCGCACAGGACAATATCCGTGTGGACCTGAAGGGAAAATGGAACATGGCCCATTTCCATAACAATTATCCCATCACCCTCGAACTGGCGTGTGGCCGCGGCGAATATACCGTGGCACTTGCCGAGGCGTATCCCACAAAAAATTATATTGGCGTGGATGTAAAAGGAGCCCGGATGTGGCAGGGAGCCAGCATTTCCATGCAAAAAGGATTGTCAAATGCCGCTTTTCTCCGAACCCGTATAGAGCAGGCTGACCTTTTTTTTGGCCCGGGTGAGGTCTCCGAGATCTGGATCACTTTTCCCGATCCATTTTTAAGGACAAGTAAGTCCGACAAAAGACTTACCTCGGCCAGATTCCTCAGTCTTTACCGCAATTTCCTTGCTCCGGGTGCATTAATGCATCTCAAGACCGATGACTCCACCCTTTACGAGTATACACTCCATACTCTGCAAGCAGATCCTGCCTGCCAAATAATTTATCACAACAATGACATTTACGCCAATCCGCTGGAATTTGAGGAACTCCGCTTTAAGACTCATTATGAGATGGAGCACCTCTCTGACGGAAGAAAAATAAAATATGTGCGGTTTCGCATCAACTAAATTGGATTGGGCAACCACATTAATGTATTTTTGCGTCTGATCATCCTTCAGTATGTTTATGGAAATCATCGCCCGTTACCGGCAAATGTTTGAAAGTCACCTGCAGGCAAACCAACCGAATCGCAAGCCTGAATCACTTTACGAACCTGTTAAATACATCCTGGATCTGGGGGGAAAACGGCTGAGGCCGGTATTTGTGCTTATGGGATGCGGTGCATGGTCTGACAAGCCACAAAAAGCACTAAATGCTGCGATGGCGGTAGAACTTTTTCACAATTTTACCCTGTTGCATGACGACATTATGGATGAGGCCGGTCTGCGACGGGGCAAGCCTACTGTCAATAAAAAATATGGTATCAATGCAGGTATCCTGTCGGGTGATGTCATGATGATCATGGCCTATCAGCAGATTCTTGATATCGGAGATCCAAACCTTATAAAGCCTCTGCTTGATATTTTTAATAAAATGGCCTTTGAGGTATGCGAGGGCCAGCAAATGGATATGGATTTTGAAAAACTCAGCAATGTATCCATAACCGAATACCTCGAAATGATCACCCTGAAAACCTCGGTACTCATCGGAGCAGCTATCCGCATGGGTGCCCTGATCGGTGGGGCCGACACCACAGACCAGGACCATATCTATGAGTTTGGCAAAAATTACGGGCTTGCTTTTCAGCTTCAGGATGACGTACTCGACACCTTTGGTGACCCCGGTCAGGTAGGCAAAAAAATAGGCGGTGACATCCTGCGTAACAAAAAGACGTATCTGTACCTGAAGTCACTGGAACTAGCCGGCGAAAAGCAGAGAAATAACCTGGTGGATCTTTATTCGGGAAAAATGATACTCCCTGATGATGAGAAGATCGATACGGTGACAACTATATTTCGCTCCGTCAATGTATTGGAATATAGCAGGCAGCTTATTGAAGCTTACAGAGACCTGGCGGTTTCGCACCTTTATGCCACAAAAATGCCTGAAAAAGGAAAAGAAGTATTTAAAGACCTGACAGACCAGCTAATTTTCAGGAACAACTGATTTTTTATGTCATTTGCGAATCTTTGGAAATAAATATTTGTTTATGATAAGTTTTTGATAGTTAACCTTCAGCAATGCAAAAATTTATATTTTTTTCCATGATGCTCTTTGCCCTTTCCTGTACAAGTACTAAACAAGCCTTTGACCCGGAAACCAGCAAAAAAGACTACATCAGTTTTGGCAATGGCGGGGGTTTTACCGGCCAGATTAAAAAATACTACCTTCTGAGGGACGGTTCTGTCTGGACATCCGGCACCGGTGGAAATGAAAAACTGGGAAGCTTGAGCAAAAACACCAGTACACAGATTTTTAAGAATTTCACAACGTTGGGTATGGATAAATTGACCCTAAACGAGCCGGGTAACAAATACTACTTTATAGGCCACCGGGTAAAAAACCTGGATTTGACATTAAAATGGGGA
Source organism: Bacteroidota bacterium (assembly GCA_019136675.1). Classification (GTDB taxonomy): domain Bacteria; phylum Bacteroidota; class Bacteroidia; order Chitinophagales; family Saprospiraceae; genus OLB9. Next base: position 32,151 of record JAGVTV010000078.1, on the reverse strand, counting down.
AAACAACCCCTTACTGAGACCAGTGTGGAGACCTTCTACCAGATTCTCATGAAATCGGTTAAAGACCTTGGGAATAAAAATTAATTTTAACACACCATTTAAACATTAAGATGAAAAATCTTTATCTGCTCTTACTTTTTATGGTCAGCGGACTCGGATTGTCGGCCCAGTTAAAACAAGTAAAATTTGACCCTACAGTTAAGATTTCCCGGGATCAGACGGTGCTGAAGAGCAAACCTGTCGTAGCCTACGGAGATCAAAAGAAGTTCAGGACAGTCGATGTAAAACCCATCCAATCCGTACAGTTGCTTGGTGTTTCCACAGGACTTAAGCCGGGATTTATGACCGAAAGAAATGTACCTGCATACATCGAAGGAACGCCTGACAACCCTGGCAGCGGTAGCCGCAGCACCGAAGAGTTGGCTATGGATTATCTCAAGGCTGCATCCCCGATCATGCGGATAAGCGACCCTGCCGCAGAGTTTGAGATTCTGTCATCCGATACAGATGACCTGGGCATGACCCATGTACGTGCCCGTCAGGTATACAAAGGTATTCCGGTTTACGGAGCAGAAGTAATCATACATGGCAGGGGCCGGAGTTTCAATTTTCTTAACGGCATATACTATCCGACAGTTGATATAAACATTACACCCGGCATTACGGCACAGGCCAGTCTGAGCCAAGTGGCAAATGACATAGGAACCTATGTTCAGTACAGCCCCGAGGTAAAAAAGCTTTTTTCCGGACTTTCAGAAAAAAATGAGCTGACAATCTACCCTTTTGAGGGAAAAATGATACTTGTCTTTCACATAACCACCTACAAGAATTTGGCTGAAAGATGGGAATATTTTGTCGATGCCAGTACCGGTAAGATTGTTCACAAACACCTCGCCATTTGCAAGTTTCATAACCATTCAGCCGGCGAAAAATGCGATCAGACACACAGTGAAGAAACCAGCTCTTTTCTGGACGGTAAAGCAACGGCCAATGCGGTGGACCTCTTCAATATAAGCAGACTCATCAATACCTATCAGGTAGGCACTAAATTTTACCTGATAGACGGCTCCCGAGATATGTTTGCCTCTTTGCCCAATCAAATGCCCAATGACCCGGAAGGTGTTATCTGGACCATAGATGCATTTAATACATCCCCGGCCAAAGACAATTTTAATTACGACCATGTGACCTCTTCAAGCAACACCTGGAGCAACAAGACATCCGTGTCTGCACATTTTAATGGAGGCACAGCCTACGAATATTACCGCAATATACACAATCGTAAATCCATCAATGGAACAGGAGGAAATATTGTGGCCCTGATAAATGTGGCCGATGAGGACGGATCATCAATGGGAAATGCCTTTTGGAACGGACAGGCCATGTTTTACGGCAATGGGGATAATGCTTTTTTGCCTCTGGCAAGAGGTCTGGACGTTGCCGGCCATGAGATGACCCACGGTGTGGTAGAAAGCACCGCCAATCTAACCTATGAAGGTGAGTCTGGAGCACTCAATGAATCCTTTGCTGATATTTTTGGGGCTATGATAGACCGTGATGACTGGAAGATCGGCGAAGATGTGGTTAAAACATCTGCCTTTCCGTCCGGAGCACTTAGGGACATGCAGGATCCTCACAACGGTGCTGCCACCAATGACTTCAACCGTGGCTGGCAACCCAGGCACTATGACGAGCGTTACAGAGGCACCGAAGACAATGGCGGCGTACACATCAACAGCGGTATCCCCAACTGGGCTTTCTTTAAATTTGCCACTGCTGTGGGCAAGGACAAAGCAGAGAAGGTCTACTATCGGGCACTGACCAATTATCTTACCAAGTCTTCCAAATTTGTGGATTGTCGTGTTGCCGTGGTCAAGGCCGCAACAGACCTTTACGGCACTGCTGAAATCAACGCAGCCAAAACCGCATTTGACCAGGTGGGTATCCTCGGCGATCAGGCAGGAGACTACGAAAACGACCTGGACAACAACCCGGGCCAGGAATTTGTACTTGTCACCGGAACCAACAATACAGGACTTTTTGTCTATGACACCAATGGGAACAACCTTGGGCAGATATCAGCCACTGAAGTCCTCTCAAAACCTTCCGTAACCGACAATGGCAGCGAGATAATCTTTGTAGGTACGGACAAAAAGATTCACTATATATTTATTGACTGGAATCAGACCAATATTACCCCACAGGAGCAGATCCTGGGTAGTTCGCCGGTATGGAGAAGTGCCATCATCTCAAAAGACGGTCTTAAGATTGCCGCAGTTACCCAGGATAAGGTTAATGAGATTCAGGTATTTTATTTTGGCGGACCATCGGTCACCCAGAACACCTTTGAGCTCTACAATCCTACCTATAGCCAGGGAGTCACCACCGGAGACGTATTGTATGCCGATGCCATGGAATTTGATATAACCGGTGAAAACATCATGTATGATGCCGAAAACGAAATTTCCAGCTCGACTGCAGGGTCCATTTCCTATTGGGACATTAGTTTCATAAAGGTGTGGAACAATGAAACCAATACCTTTTCTCTGGGAAAAGTAAGTAAGCTGTTCAGTTCACTGCCGGAAAAAGTCAGTGTGGGAAACCCGGTGTTTTCTAAAAACAGCCCTTATATCATCGCCTTTGATTATCTTGACGAAAGTGAATTTATCAGCATCGTTGGGGCCAATATCGAGTCCGGAACAGCTTCAGCCATCTACAACAAAAACAATACCCTGGGATATCCTAATTTCAGCAGCAAAGACAACAAGCTGATATTCGACAATGAAAATGTGACTAACAACACATTCAATCTGGGTATAGTCAACCTGAAAACCTCCAAGATTGAGGCGGCATCCAATCCTGCATTATTCATCTCCGGAAGAAGATGGGGAGTTTGGTTTAGCAACGGTCAGAGGGTATTGTCCGGCACGACAGAACCCGGTGCCAATACTTCCGAAACATTCAGTATAAGACAAAATCCCGTGTCTGAGACACTGGTGGTAGACATTTTAAAAAATCTTACCCACGGAGCATCACTCAGCATCACAGACCCAGCAGGAAAGGAGATATACCGTACCGGTGCCATACACGCCGGCGTAAATGTCATTGATACAGTGTCTTTGCGACCTGGCCTGTATTTTGTCACTCTCCGGACTGCGGCAACACCTAAAACATTAACATTTGTAAAACAATAAGATATACCTGTTTTGACAGAACAGACCCACGGCACTGTCGTGGGTTTGTCTTGTCCGGCAGCAATTGGCACTAATCCTGCCAGATATCTGAGGATCAGGGATGAACTAAAAAAGCAGGATGGACCTTCTTCATTTTACAGATCTTTTGCAGCCACAGTGGTATGTGGCCAATGGCGGGGTACTCCTCATCATGTTTATTGTTTTTGCAGAAACCGGTCTCTTTGCCGGGTTTTTCCTGCCCGGAGATTCGCTGCTATTTGTTACTGGTGTGTATAGCCACAAACTGATGGAAGAACTCCTTCCAGGCCATAGTCATTGGTTTAACCTATTAATGCTTATCCTGCTCATATCCCTGTCGGGTATTCTGGGCAATATGTTTGGTTATTATTTTGGCAAAAAGGGTGGCGAAAAACTATATGATCAGAAGGACACGTTTTTCTTTAAACATAAATACCTGAGGGATGCCAAGTCATACTTTGATAAACACGGTCCACTTACCATCTTTCTGGCACGCTTCATACCTTTTGTACGCACCTTTGCCCCGATCGTGGCAGGGATAGTAAAAATGGAATACAAAAAATTCATGTTTTATAATATTGCCGGCTGTTTCGCTTGGACTACTTCTTTTATTCTGTCAGGTCATTATCTGCACGGCTACCTGATATCAAATTTTCAGTTGGATATTACAGAATACCTTGGATATATCGTTTTGGCCATTGTGATTTTTACGACAGTTCCTTTTCTTATCAAAATGAATAGGTTAAAAGGTCCCTGAGATTATAATTGCCATTATAATGGATATTTAATAAAAATCCGTGTACATTTACGCCCCGTAATGAGATAAGGAACATTGCTTTTTAAAACTGAAAATGGATACTCTGGTAAGGTTTGGTGACAAGCACTTCAAACACATTGTCAATATAGTTTTCTTTCTTGCTATTCTTATCATTTTGGGGCAAATCACCGAATCAGGATTTGGACTCACCAACAACGGCATATTCCTTATTATTTACAAATCTCTGAACCTTTTATTCAGCATCATTTCGGTGCTTATAGGTCTTTACCTCTTTCAATCGGCAAAAAACCTGTATGTGCGGTTGGCCCGATTAATATTTCTAGTTACTACTGTTACGTATTTTGTTGTATCGGTGATCTGGTGCATGGGCTTTTTTCAGTATTTCATTGATATTGAAGGATTCAGGCTTTTTCTCGCCACATTTATCGGATTTCTTGCAATATCTTTTAAGATAGCCAGTCTGGGAAATACAAATATCCATCCGGCATTACTTTTTGTGCTGAGTTTTATGTTTTTGATATTATTCGGGGCCATATGCCTCATGATGCCGGCTGCTACCACAAAGGAAATCACTTTCATCCAGGCACTATTTACTTCCACCAGTGCTGTAACAGTTACCGGCCTGGCAGTGTTGGATACCGGCAAGGATTATACTCTGTTTGGTCAGGTTGTAATTCTGATCCTCATTCAGCTTGGTGGATTGGGCATACTCACGGTCACCAATGTATTTGCCCTTATCTTTAAGTCATCAAACACTTTTCGCAACAGGATGATGGTCAGCGACATGATCAAGGTCCTTGATAATAAAAATACATTCAGCTCATTATTCAAGATCATATTCATCACCTTTCTGGTCGAGGCTATAGGTGCCCTTTTGATATATCTTTCAATATACGGACAGGGAATTACAGACAAGCCAACATTTTTTGCCGTTTTTCATTCAGTTTCTGCCTTTTGCAATGCGGGCTTCAGCACATTGACCAATTCGCTGTATGAATCCACGACACGGTTTAACTATCCGCTGCATCTTACGGTCGCCTGGCTTATCATCACAGGCGGTATCAGCTATTCAGTTATGATCAACCACTACGTGCTGATGAAAAATTCTGTCCTGAGAAGACTTTCGTCCATCAGGTATCTGGGATTAAATTATCAGAAAGAAATGGTAAAATTTACAACCAACAACTGGCTGATAATGGTCACCACTGTGATCCTGCTTGTTGCGGGTACAGTTTTGTTTTTCTTTGCTGAATACAACGGAACACTCGCCGAACATTCATTTTTTGGTAAAATTGTTGTGTCCTTTTTTAATTCGGTTACACCAAGGACTGCCGGCTTTAACAATATAAATATGGGTCAGCTTGGGATACCTTCATTTATGCTGATCATGGCACTTATGTGGGTTGGGGCATCTCCCGGATCTACCGGTGGTGGTATCAAGACCACAACCTTTGCCCTTGCCCTGCTCAGCCTTTGGAACCAGATTATTGGTAAGGAAAAACTTGTGATAAGATATAAGGAAATACCAGGCAATGCCATATTGCAGGTAAACGCTGTAATCCTGCTTTCTATTTTTGCCATTAGTTTTGGCACTTTCCTACTGTCATTTGATAATCCCGATATCCTGTTTAAGGACCTTCTTTTTGAGTGCATCTCGGCATATTCCACTGTAGGTTTAAGTGTGGGCATCACACCCTCCATATCTCCGTTTGGAAACATTGTCCTGATATTTCTGATGTTTTTGGGCCGGGTGAGTTTTCTCACCTTCCTGATGGGGGTATTCAGCAGCTTTATGGAGCAAAAGTCCGGCTCAACCCCTTATTATCCTAAAGAAAACGTATTTATCAACTAAAAAAGGGTAGACCAATGAGAAAAAAAATAATAGTAATAGGCCTTGGTAATTTTGGTGGCAATCTTGCGGTTAAGCTTGCAGAAGATGGCCATGAAGTTTTTGGCATTGATCTGAATCCGGAGAAAGTCGAACTTATACAGCCAAAGATCAATCATGCCGTAGGCCTGGATTCGTCCAAAGAATCTTCCATCAATTACATGCCCCTGGATGACTGTGATCTGGTGGTGGTGGCCATAGGAGAGGATGTGGGAGCATCTATCACCACTACTGCCCATATTAAAAAACATTTCAACGGACGCATCATCGCACGGTCGCTCACCCCTGTACACAAAACCGTGCTGGAGGCCATGCAGATAGATGAGATTATCGAGCCTGAAGCCGAGTATGCCATCGAACTGGCTAACAGGATCATGGTCAAAGGTGCCGTAAAAAGCATGGAGCTTCATGGCGACTACGAAATCGTGGAGGTACTCATACCTAACAAAATAATAGGTAAAACCCTCGGCGAGATAGACATCAAAAAAAGGTATAATGCACACATTGTAACGGTCATCAAGCAGGAAGAGGTAAAAAACTACCTCGGTGGCAACACTATCGAAAAACAGGTTTTTGGCATCCTCCACTCCGTATACACATTTGATGCAAATGACCTTCTTTTGGTTTTTGGGACTAAAAATAATATTGACAAATTCATAGAGGAAAACCAGTAATTGATTACTTTTCGTCATATTGACAATAAACCAGGCAATCTGATTAAACCCCGATCCACGGATGGTATCCTTGCCTTTTTGCTTGCAGCAATAATTCTGGTATTTTCAGGCAAGACTCAACCATGGCCGGAAATATTTACCCGGTCTTCCCTCGAACACTCAAGTATTGATGACCATTCCGGAAGCTACACGTTAAATATCCTGAAAAATGAATCTACCTCTTTTCCGGCAGAGTCGAGTCAAAAGTATGGCGGCTTAAAGCAACATTTACATTATTTGGTACCCGGCCACTTTTTACATAATATAGCTGCTGATCGCATTTCGTCTCGGACCTGCATGGTTTTGGACTTTTACCCCCAAAAAGCATTGATCAGAGTACTTATTTTTCCTTTCCATTTTTTCTGGTAAACACAAAACTACATTCATAAATATCTAACCCAAATCGGCGGTTAGCGGAAAGAAAAATATTTATTATTATTTAAAGTTATAAAAATGTCTTCTATTATATTAAACTTAATTTTGGTCATCATGGTCTGCGGACCAATGGCATATTTCTTATTGGGAAATAAAAAGGATAAGGCCCGAAAAAACGAATTTAAGTCAAGTGCAGCCGGCCAGGGATTGGATCCTGACAAAATCGGGCTTTTTCAGGATAATGCCATAGGAATCGACAGTAAACAGGGAAAACTTTTTTTTACCAATAACGATTATCTGACATCTATAGACCTGAGTGAAATTTCGGGGTGCAGTGTTTCAAAGTCTTATTCGAATGAAAATATTCACAGTCAGAGTACAAGTGTCCTTAAAAAGGTACAGTTATGCCTCAAGACTGGTAATAAAGAGGTCAATATACCGATCTTTGACCTTGAAAAACATCCTCATCCCGGCAATGACCTGCTGACAGCTTATGAGTGGGAGAAGATCATCAATAATTCTGTAAGAAAACACTAGATACTAATGTGGATTTGGTTTTTATTTATTAGCCTTATTGGAGTACTCCTGGCCCTTGACCTTGGTGTATTTAACAAAGGATCACATGAGATTTCATACAAGGAGGCAACCCGGTGGACCATATTATGGACATCAGTAGGCCTGTTGTTTACTTTTGTAATCCTTATAATATACAAATATCAGGTCGGGCCCGGGGCAAGCGGCAATGCTCCGTGGCAAGCATGCATGGAATACCTTACAGGCTATGTAATAGAACTTACCCTCAGTGTGGACAATATATTTGTAATCGCACTCATTTTCAAATCTTTTAGGATACCAAAAAAAAATCAGCACAGGGTGCTATTCTGGGGTATCCTAGGTGCCCTGGTATTTCGTGGTCTTATGATCGTATTTGGCGTATATCTCATCAGTAAGTTTTCATGGACAAGTTATGTTTTTGGGATATTCCTTATCCTTACTGCCCTTAAGATGGCTTTTTCAAAAGAAGAAGATAAATTTGACCCACGCAATTCTTTTATTTACAGGTCTATTCGGAAGATTCTTCCGGTATCAAGTCATCTGAACGGCGAAAACTTTTTCATTAAAAAAAGGAATATTGTAATTGCCACTCCCTTGTTTTTGGCTTTGGTTCTGATCGAGTTTACGGACATCCTCTTTGCACTGGACAGTATACCGGCAATTCTGGGAATTACCAGGGACCCCTTCCTGGTGTTTACATCCAATATTTTTGCTATTTTGGGCCTGAGGTCGATGTATTTTTTTATAGCCAACATGCTGGATTCCTTTCATTATCTAAAGCACAGCCTTACCGTCATTCTGATATATGTGGGGGTTAAACTCATTTTGGAAAACCACTTTCATCTGAACATCGGAATATCCCTCAGTGTGATATTTTTCTCTCTTTTAGTGGGTATATTACTTTCATTAAAATACAAAGAGAGCCATGGCATTCATGATTTAAAAAACAATTAATTTTATATCATTAAATAATCAATAAAAAATGAACAAATCAATTAAATCAGTTTCTGCAGCAATTATGTTTGCACTGATTCCCTTATTGTTGTTTGCTTCAGGAGGAGGACATGGTCCTGAACTGGCGGGCATCCGAATAGAATTTATCCTTTTTGGACTCACACTTCTGGGGGTGGCAGTTTTTCACAACCAGACATTCTGGGTCGCTATCATCGGTCTTGCCACTATTGTGGTTTACAAGCTGATATTTGACCCTTCCTATCCCTTTATGGAACATTTCATGGGTCAGAATGACCTTTGGACTCAAATTACAGACAAACACATGAGGCAGGGTGAATGGGGCATCCTCGTAAATTTGCTCGGACTATTGCTGGGTTTTGGCATCCTGGCCAAGATCTTTGAAGACTCAGGCATTCCGGACTTACTGCCTAAATTCCTGCCTAATGACTGGAAAGGTCCGGCTGTGTTGCTAATCATGGTATTTTTTATATCGTCATTCCTGGATAATATTGCTGCGGCAATGATCGGAGGTTCCATCGCCCTCGTAGTTTTTAACAACAGAGTACACATCGGATATATAGCAGCCATTGTGGCTGCCAGCAATGCAGGAGGATCCGGAAGTATTGTGGGAGATACTACCACCACCATGATGTGGATCGATGGTGTTTCTGCCTTTAATGTGCTGCATGCATATGTCGCAGCTTTTGTTGCCCTTGCTATTATTGCCTGGTTTGGTGCACATCAGCAGGATAAATATCAGAAAATCGTCTCAGATCCAAAAAAAGGAGTTAAAATAGATTACGGCCGACTGCTTATCGTGCTTATGATTTTGGTAGGTGCCATCCTTTCCAATATTTACTATGATTTGCCTGCACTTGGAGTGTGGATAGCCATCCTTTTAGGGGCCCTTTTCCGTCCTATTCCATGGCATGAAGTCTCTGCCTCCATAATGGGATCCATATTTTTGCTTTGCCTGGTTACAGCAGCCTCACTTATGCCGGTGGAAACCCTGCCGAGGGCTTCATGGGTCACAGCATTTATCCTTGGATTTGTGTCGGCAGTATTTGACAATATTCCTCTTACCAAACTTTGTCTGGAGCAGGGGCATTTTGACTGGGGTATACTGGCATATTCGGTAGGGTTTGGAGGCTCCATGATCTGGTTTGGTTCGTCCGCAGGTGTGGCCATTACCAATAAATTTCCTTATGGCAAGGATGTCTGGGGATGGATAAAAAATGGATGGCACGTAGCCCTGGCCTATGTGGTCGGATTTTTTGCCTTATATCTGACCATGGGCTGGGAACCTGCAGACAACAAACACCACACTGAACCTACCATAAACTGCAAAGCCCAGGAATGCAAAGCCAGAGATGAGGATAAGGGTATCATACAGCCCCCGTTACAGGATGCAGGCCAAAACTTAGAATAATACACCCACTTTGCAATAAAATTATGGCCGTTAAAGTTTAATATTTCGTTAACGGCCATAATTTTATTTTATAATACTTACTTTTGAAATCGTTTTTATAAAATTGAGATAGAATATTTTGTAAGGGTGCGAGTGAAGCTATTCATATTGACGTTTATCACTGAGCTGTTTGCCATCTTCGGTATGCAGGCAGAGAGTGATTTCAGCCCTGTGAGTCAAAGTATTCAGTTTAATTTACAAAAAAGCTCTGCAAGGATTTATTGTGACCGCGGCCATACAAATCTGCTGCTTCCGGAGGTTTTTGAGAAAAATGAAATCAGCGAATCAGACGAAGATGAACATCGTTGTCAGAAAGCCGGCCCCGGCAGTCTGATTCTCAACTCCGGCTCCGATATAGGATATACTCAAAACCAGCCGTGCAGGTCTGGAAGATATCTGGCTACCAACTCTCCTGGGGTAGCTCTTTTTATAAGATACCATTGCTGGAAATACCACATTTAGAAAAAGAGAATAATCTCTGCTGACAAAATTGTCACCGAGAAAATGCCTGGATTGATCAGGCAGTTTAACATCTTGTTCTATTAACGTATTTCCAATCTTTATTTATAATGGATTCAAATCACAAATCGGCAATGCCCAAGGACGGCATAGCCGGACTTAAAGAAAATTTTTCGTCTGACGCCATCTCGGGTTTCATAGTGTTTCTTCTGGCTCTGCCCCTGAGTTTGGGGATTGCAAAAGCTTCTGAGTTTCCGCCTCTGATGGGGCTTATTACAGCCATCACAGGCGGAATAATCGTTAGCCTGCTGGCAGGCTCCAGGCTGACCATCAAGGGACCGGCAGCAGGTCTAATTGTAATTGTGGCCGGAGCGGTTACGGATTTTGGCGGCGGTGAGGCCGGCTGGCATCTGGCTCTGGGAGCCATGCTGGTCGCAGCATTGGTGCAGATATCCTTTGGTGTGCTTAAGTTTGGAAAAATGGCTGACTTTTTTCCCCTGTCTGCCATCCACGGCATGCTTGCAGCCATTGGTATCATTATCATTGCCAAACAGATCCCTATTCTTTTTAATGTCGATCCGGCTTTGCTCCGGGGAAAAGGACCTTTTCAGCTTTTATATGAAATTCCATCCATGATACAGCACATGGACCCTCATGGTGCCTTGATCGGAATCATAAGCCTGGCAGTAATGATGGGCTGGCCATATCTTAAAAAATTACCAATAGGAAAGATTCCATCCCCTTTGATTGTACTTCTCATAGCTATCCCGGCTGAATTATATTTTGACTTTAATCATACAGCACCCTCGTATTCTTTAGTTAAAATTGGAGACCTGATTAATAACCTTCATTTGAATGTAAATATGGGTGGCTTGGACAAGCCCGTTTTATTTATGAAATACGTGATTATGTTTGCCCTTGTAGGTACACTCGAATCTCTTCTGACTGTCAAAGCAGTAGATATGCTCGATCCATACAAAAGAAAATCAGACTATAACAAGGACATCATTGCCATCGGCATCGGAAACACCATCACTGCTATTCTTGGTGGTCTTCCCATGATATCAGAGGTAGCCAGAAGCTCAGCAAATGTAAGCAATGGTGCCCGGACCAGGTGGGCCAATTTTTTTCATGGTTTCTTCATTCTGATATTTGTACTTCTAGCTGCCAGATACATAGAGATGATTCCCAATGCTGCCTTGGCCGCCATGCTTATTTCTGTTGGAATAAAACTGGCACATCCCAAGGAGTTTGTCCATACCTTCAGGATAGGCAAGGAACAATTGGCTATTTTTCTGGTAACCATTTTCTTTACTCTTTATGAAGACCTGCTGATAGGAATTTTTGCCGGTATGCTCCTTAAGGTGATCATACATCTTATAAATGGAGCTCCTTTCTCCTCCCTTTTTAAGGCACCCGTGGAGATCTCCTTTGAAGGGAATGAATATCTGGTGGAAGTGGATAAAGCCGCATTGTTTACTAATTTCATTGGAATAAAAAACAAGCTGGAAAGTATTCCTTGCGGTTTCCACGTTACCGTAGACCTTAAAAATACACGCCTGACTGACCATACAGTATTGGAAAACCTCGAGCATTTCAAGCATGATTACGAAGCAACAGGGGGCACAGTGACGATAACAGGACTGGAGGCTCATACTTCATTGTCAAAGCACGCTCTTTCTGCCAGGAAAAAAATGATAGAATTCTGATGAAAAGGAAAATATCCCGATGTGACCAGATCAGGGAGTGGAATATTGCAATATCAGGTTTGATTTTAATTAAATACAAAATTCATAATCATTGAATACTAAAGAAAGCATTTTCAGAGAAGAAAATGTAATACATCACCTCAAGCACTTTTTGCCTTCACAGGCGCCGCTTAAGGACTTTATCCATCACAATACCCTGCATGCCTTTCAGGATAAAAATTTTTACACAGCCCTGACGGAATCAAGCAGTATTTTCGGTTATAAAACAAGTCTTTCGCTGGCAGAATACCGCGACCTGTATCATCAGGGCAAGATTCGGGAAGAAATAATCGATAAGATCCTAAGGAGCCAAAAACCGTCCGGCGAGGATGAGATATGGAAGGCTAGGATGATAAGTGGTCAGTACAAGGATTCCTTTGCCGGCAGACGCAGTCACCTCAGAAACAACTGGAAGGATCTCTATAATATTGACCTTGATCTTGCTATCCAGCCCTTTATGTTCAGGTTTTTATGCAGTTATCTGGATCAGGGTATTGCCATCTGGGGTTTTCCGGTCTGGAACAAGGGTTTTCTGACCTCCATTCGTGAAATGGAAAGAAATACCTATACCAGTTTTTTTAAGACCCCGCGGTCCCGTCAGCTGCTCATGGACAGAAAGTGTGAGATATCAGACTTGCTGAAAATACTTGTAGGTGACGAGGCATTATACGAACACTACCTGTTTGACCAGCAGTTTGCCCATCCGGGATGGTCAGGCATGGTCTCTGTACTGGAAGACAGTCCGGGCTCATTGCTTGACCAGAGAAGGATAACATTGCAGGAATTCATCATTTTTGAGCTGTTGCTGGAGATTGACACCCTGGATAATAAGTTTGGTGAAAACTGGCTCCCGATGGCTATGAGGCTTAAAAACAAGCCCGAAGCTTTGTTTGCACCTGTACCTGTTACAGAATACAGGGAGGTGTTACACCTATGGCAGGATGCATATGAGTGGTCTTACTATGACCAGGTGCTGGCGGGTATTGCCTTAAACAAGCAAGATAACAGTGGTAGTACCAAAATAAGATTTCAGGCCCTCTTTTGCATTGATGACCGCGAATGCTCCCTCAGAAGATACATAGAGGACGAAGATGCGGGTGCCCGCACCTATGGAACTCCGGGTTTCTTTGGGGTGGAGTTTTATTTTCAGCCTATGGACGGCAAATTTACCATGAAGGTATGCCCTGCCCCGGTTACACCCAAATATCTCATTAAGGAAGTCTCTGACAACAAAAAGAATAAAAAGGACTTCCACTTTTCTGAGCATACGCATTCACTGGTATGGGGGTGGTTGATTACCCATACCATCGGGTTCTGGTCGGCTGTACGGCTTTTCATTAATGTGTTTACCCCCCGGCTCAGTCCAGCCACCACCCTGTCGTTCAGGCATATGGACAAGCATTCAAGGCTTTCTGTTGAAAACATCGGTGATCACGAACAAGAGCACGGACTGCAAGTAGGATTTACGGTAAATGAAATGGCCGACCGTGTAGAAGGACTGCTCAAAAGCATAGGATTGATCACGGATTTTGCTCCTATCATATATGCGGTAGGGCACGGTGCCAGCAGCGTCAACAACACTCATTATGCGGGTTATGACTGCGGGGCCTGCAGTGGTCGGCCGGGATCCGTCAATGCCCGTGTAATTTGTTACATGGCCAATCATCCCGAGGTCAGAAATATCCTTAGACAACGCGGTATAGACATACCCGCCACCACGATTTTTGTAGGTGCCTTGCATGATACCACCCGGGACGAGATAGAGTTTTATGATGACATTTTTCCAGACCTGGCAAAAAGCCAATTGCACCAGCACAATAAGAAGGTCTTCCAAAATGCTCTGGCGAGAAATGCCCGTGAGAGGTCACGACGGTTTGACACTACGCAATACCGCACAAATCTGGGCAAGCTTCACGAAAATGTAAAAAAGCGATCGGTTTCCCTATTTGAGCCGAGGCCAGAACTCAATCATGCCACAAATTGCTTGTGCATAGTGGGTCGACGTGAGTTGACAAACCATTTGTTTCTGGACAGGAGGGCCTTCATGAACTCCTATGATTACTCAATTGATCCGGAAGGTAAATACCTGTTTAATATACTCAAGGCCGCTGCTCCCGTATGTGGCGGAATAAACCTTGAATATTATTTTTCCAGGGTCGACAATTTAAAACTCGGTGCAGGTACCAAGCTGCCCCACAATGTGATGGGTCTTATCGGAGTAGCCAATGGTATCGACGGTGACCTCAGACCGGGTTTGCCCAATCAAATGGTGGAAGTACACGATCCCCTAAGATTATTGATCATAGTAGAGCACCTGCCGGAAACCGTACTTAAGACCATCCAGACCACGCCGGAACTGTATGAATGGTTTATCAACGAATGGGTACATCTGGTGGTAGTACATCCTGAGACCGGGAAACTATACCGCTTTGCTGATGGCCGGTTTATATCGTACAATCCGGAATTTTTACCGTCCCGCATCGAAAACCACGAAGCCCTGTTTGCTCACGAAAAGGAAAATCTTCCTGTCTTTTTTATAAAATAATACCCATGGAACGATTTGTAGAATATATAGTAATGTGGCCATTCCTGGCTTTTGTAATTTCACTGTTCCTACCCAAAAACCGCGAACGATTGATTTCGGGATTTGCTTTTGGAATGATCGGTATCCATTTAATTGCGGTTTTGACCTTGCTGGTCTTATGGCTGACAAGCGGGCAGGACCATATAAACATCAAGGAGATCAGCCTGTATGAGGGGCATGATATGAATTTCTTTATTGACTTGTTTTATGACAAAGTCACAGCGGTATACAGTGTCGTAGGAGCGATGCTTACTTTTCTGGTGACCACTTACAGCCGGATATACCTGCACAGAGAATCGGGTTACAAGCGGTTTTTTTATACCATCCTGTTTTTTTATTCAGGATATAACCTGGCCATTTTCTCAGGCAATCTGGAGACTCTTTTTATCGGGTGGGAGATCCTGGGCATTACATCATTTCTTTTGGTGGCATTTTACAGGGACAGATATCTGCCTGTCAAAAATGCCTATAAGGTTTTTTCCATTTACCGCATTGGAGACGTGGGCATTATCCTCGCTATGTGGGCCAGCCATCACCTGTGGCATGATAATATCACTTTTGAAAAATTGCTCAACGTCGAACTCGTAAGTCATCATCTCGAGGACCATTCGCTTTTCGGGATCTTCATTTCACTGATGATTCTTACCGCTGCGTGTGCCAAATCTGCCCAGTTTCCGTATTCCTCGTGGCTGCCTCGTGCTATGGAAGGCCCGACACCTTCCTCTGCCATTTTTTACGGTTCACTGTCCGTTCATTTAGGCGTTTTCCTGCTGCTTCGTACCCATCCTTTCTGGGAACACCAGATCTTTGCCCGGGTCATGATTGGTCTCATCGGACTTATATCGGCCGCCGCGGGAGCTTCGATCGGCAGGGTACAGTCCTCTATCAAAAGTCAGATAGCCTATGCCTCCATAGCCCAGATCGGACTGATCTTTATCGAGCTTTCTCTGGGTCTATATTCGGTTGCATTGGTCCATTTTGCGGGAAATGCCTTCCTCAGGACATACCAGTTGCTGGTGTCACCTTCGGCGGTAAGTTACCTCATCAGGGAGCAGTTTTACCACTTTGAACCCAAGCACCAGAACATCGAAACAAAATTTTCAAAAAAGATCGAGTACTCACTGTTTCTGCTTAGTATTAAGGAATACAATATGGACGAGCTTCTGGACAGATTCCTCTGGAAGCCATTTAAAAACCTGGGAAACACCTTGAGATTTATCAATATCAGTAACCTGTATTACATCACTCTGGCGACCTATTTTGCTGGTCTGCTCATCCTTGTCATGCATTACAAACTGCCACCTTTTATTGTGGAAATCATTCCGGGAATCTTTGTGTTTATCGGCCTTATGCTGGTATTTCGGGCCTATGCGGCCAGGAAAAATATCTTTGTTGCCTGGACTACTCTGGTTATGAACCATTTCTGGGTAGTTCTAGCCATCTCCTTCAAAGATGATCTTACTTTTTCAGAGATTATTTATTATATTTCAGGTATTGTTGTAGCCGCGGCCCTGGGGTATTTTGTATTGTACCGCATAAAGAGCCTGGAACCCGATGTTGACCTGAACCGTTTTCAGGGCCATGCATATGAATATCCTAAACTTGCATTCTTGTTTCTTGTCGCCTGCCTCGGGCTGGCAGGATTTCCCATTACGCCTACATTTATTGGAGAGGATATAATATTTTCACATATTGATTATGATCAGGTAATTCTGGCTTTTTTCCTTTCGTTGGGTTTTGTTATTTCAGGAATTGCCCTGATCAGAATGTATGCACGAATCTTCCTGGGTCCCCACACCAAGAGGTATCACGCCATTGCTCAACGATCTTCCTGATAATTTCTGAGCTCGAAAAAGAAGGAAAAATAAAAATTATAGGCGGGATGTATGATGTGAGAAGTGGTTATGTAACCTTTTTCGATTAGTTTTAGATATTTATGTATATTTACCAATATTAATAAAATATCCAAAAGTATGATACGAAGAGCAACAGCCGTATGGAACGGAAGCGGTAAGGAAGGAAAAGGCCACCTTACGACACAAAGTAGTGTCCTGAACGAAACACAATACTCCTACCTGTCAAGGTTTGAGGAGGGCATAGGGACAAATCCTGAGGAACTCATCGCTGCAGCCCATGCGGGATGTTTTTCTATGAAACTTTCCTTTCTCCTGTCCGGTGCGGGATTTGTGCCTGATGAGCTACACACGACATGTCATATCACCCTGGAGGGCGGAGCCATTACTTCTTCAAGACTGGTGCTCACCGCTTGTGTACCCGGGATTGATGCCGAAAAATTTGGAGAGTTGGTCAAGGAGGCTGAAACAAACTGTCCCGTCAGCAAGTTGCTCAATACCACCATAAGCACGGAGTACACTCTCAGCTGATCTGCACAGTGTCGCCGGATCTTACAAGGCCATCCTGACGACAAATAAGATTGATGCCAAACAGGACGGAGTTTGCTGACCTGCGATATGTATTAAGTACTTTAAGCGGCTCGTTGTCACTGATTGCCGTTTCCTGATTTATGGTAACTATCTGGCACCGGCCACAGGGTTTTGCATTTTCAAATACCGCTGTGCCTGCACCGATATTGTGCCACAGGTCCTCTTCGTGCGACTCTGTGGTTTGTACAACTATGTTTGGCCGGAACCTGTCAAAAGACAATTTACCGGTGAGTTTATTATTCAAGCCTCTCAGGCTTTCCGTGCCGAGCAGAAGGTAGGGATAGCCGTCGGCAAGGCTTACCGGAATGAGGTTGTTGTGTTTCTTTACAAAATGTTCCCTGGCACGATCTGAGGCGAGTCTCACAAGTCTGACGGTCCTTCCCAGTCGGGCAGAAAACCAGCTGTCGGCCTCTTCAGAGACCACAACTGTATCTGCAGGATCATCAAAAACACAGGTTTTGACCGGCTCGCCTGTGGATTCTGACACATCAAAGGAAAAGGATGCCGATTTGTATTCGACATTTATTGTGCTTCCGGCTATTTGAGTTTTAAAGAGGCTCAGTATGGGTATTTCCCTTTGGGTCAGAAACCGTGCATTTTGGTCTGTAAGCATCCACCTTCTGTCGTATTCAAAACCGGATTGTAAAGCCCGTGCTTGCAAAACCTCTATACCTGCCAGGCTTTTTATCGGGTAAATGTACAGGTGGGCTACTCGATACATAAAGGTTTTCTAGTTTTGGAAGAATTTTCCGGTAAGTCTCTGGATCTCGAGTTTTGCCATCCGTGCCTCAAATTCTGCGGTTATTTTCCGGAATTCGGCATCCACGAGGTTGAGTTGTGCCTGCCTTAGTTCCAGGGCATCAATGGTGCCCGCCTTCATTTTTTCGGTTGTGATGGTCAGGTTTTGACGTGCCACCTTCAGGTTGTCGTCTTCAAACCGGGATAACCGGCTTGCTGCAAGGTAATTGTTATAAAATGTATACAGGTCCGAACGTACAGACAATTGTTGTTGTTCCATGGCCAGTTTGCTGCTTTCGAGACTTAGCCGGGCTACCTGAATCTCCCTTTTGTTGTTAAATCCGTTAAAAAGGTTCCATCTTCCTGTCAGTCCGTATGAAAATCCGGAGTTCTGATTGAACTTCAGGATTCCGATCTCCGCTTTTGAACGATTAAAGTTATATCCGAGGTTGAGATCAAAGGTAGGATACTTGTTGCCCTCCCATTGTTTGATATTGAGCTCTGCCAGCCTGAGATTCTTGTCAGCCATGACAAGCATGCTGTTTCTTTGCTCTGCTTGAGTGGCCAGGCTCTCAAAGTCAGGAATCAGGTCGGGCTCTGCAGCAGCAGTCGTCTCAAACTCTGTTTCCGGTGACCTGCCCAAAATCTCATTTAGTCCCACCTTGGAGTTTTTTATCATCCAAAGTTGCCGCTCGAGTGAGGCACTGTCCGCATTTATATCCACTTCTGCCTGTAATACAGGTATTATTGATCCTGTTCCGACATTTTGTTTTAGTTCTGCCATGGCTTTTCTTTCAGCTGAGATCTCAATGGCTTTTTCGATGGCTGAAACCCGTTTTTTCTGCTGCTCAATATTATAATATGCCGAAATAACCTGATAGATGGTCTGCTCAATCTGCAGGCGGATATTTACTTGGCCTATATCCTCAATTTCCCTGAGACGGTCCCTGCTTACAAACATCCGCATACCGTCAAAAATCGTCCATCCCAGCTGGACATTGGCATTAATATTGGATGTGTTTACACCTGAGCCTTGTCTCACGTCTCCGCTGAAAAACTCCTGTTTGGTATTGTTGATATTGGATGTGGATCCAAAATTCAGGGCCACTTCAGGCAGCATGCCGGCATTGCCGGGAGTATTGTTTGTCTTGTCAATAATCGCCTCATTACGGGCTATCCGGATGTTGTAATTATTTTGAACAGCCAGCTTAATGGCATCATCCAGACTCAATACCGGGGACTGGGCCGATACAACCCCGGTAATCATTAATAGTAAAACAGATATGAAAAAATTAGTGGCCTTCATCAGCAAGTATTCTTTTATGACCTGACATTAATGTGTACAGGGCCGGAATGACAAATAAGGTCAGTATAAGTGAAAACATAAGTCCCCCTATCACCACAATACCCATGGATACCCTTGAAAGGGACGCGGCCCCCAGGGCCAGAGCGATAGGCAATGCACCCAGTACTGTAGCCAGGCTCGTCATTAATATTGGCCGCAGCCTCGAAATGGAAGCTTCCCTAACCGCCTCTATGGTGGACAGGCCATCGTCTTTACGCTGATTGGCAAACTCGACGATCAGGATCCCATTTTTAGTAACGATACCTATTAATACTATGATGCCTATCTGGCTGAAAATATTGAGCGTAGAGCCGGTATACCACAGTGCCAGGACGGCCCCGGCCAACGCAAGCGGTACCGTAAGCATGATAATCAACGGATCCATAAAACTTTCAAACTGGGCGGCAAGGATCAGGTAAACCAGCACCAATGCCAGGATAAACGCAAAAAGGAGAGTGGACGAACTTTCGGCAAATTCCTTTGAGGGTCCTGAAAGATCGGTCTTAAAATTTTCATCCAGCACCTCACCCCCAATCTTACGCATAGCATCTATGCCCTGCCCCAAAGACACCCCCGGAACAGTACTGGCCGATATGGTCGCTGACACATAACGATTGTATCTGAAAAGCTGTGGTGGATTACTTTGCTCAGACATCCTGATGAGGTTATCCATCTGGACCATCTCACCGGATTTTGACCGGATATAGAGCGAACTTATATCTGATGGCTGGTCTCTGTCCTTGCGGTCCACCATACCTATGACCTGGTACTGTTTTCCGTTTTTGATAAAATATCCAAGCCGCTGTTCAGCAAAATAAAACTGCAGCGTCTGGGCGATGTCCATGACAGACACCCCAAGTGCCTGGGCCCTGTTTCTGTCTATGTCAATCTTGAGTTCAGGTTTGTTAAATTTAAGGTTGATGTCCACAGCCTGAAAGGATTGGTCCTGCCTGGCTTTTTCAAGAAAAGGAGGGATAACCTGCTTCAGGTTTTCAAAATTTGGTGCCATGATCACATACTGAACCGGCAATCCGCCGCGGCGGTCTCCAATGGTCTGCTCCTGGTTAATAAAAACTCTGGCCTCGGTATACTTGCGGATCTCTTTGCTCATTTCGTCTGCTATCTGCATCTGGGTCTTGGTCCTTTTTGTCGGCTCAACCAGACTTACGCGTACAAAACCGGTATTTGCCGCCTGTGAGGCCCCAAAACCAGGAGAGGTAACCGCCAGGATAGATTCTTTTTCCGGCAATGCCTCAGCATCCGCTATGACTTTGGAGATAAAATTGTTCATAAAATCAAAGGAAGTCCCTTCAGGAGCTGTCGCGTTAATGCTGAATCTGCCCTTGTCTTCCATGGGAGCAAGCTCTGTAGGCAATGACCTTCCCAGTTGGTAAACCATCCATCCGGAAAGAATCATAATCAGGATAGACAGCCATCTGACCCTGAAAAACCTGTCCAGTGCCCACGCATACCCGTTGGTCATGCCGGTAAAAAATTTTTCTGTGATCCGGTAAA
The DNA here is from genome assembly GCA_019136675.1 of Bacteroidota bacterium. Classification (GTDB taxonomy): domain Bacteria; phylum Bacteroidota; class Bacteroidia; order Chitinophagales; family Saprospiraceae; genus OLB9. Next base: position 11,375 of record JAGVTV010000078.1, on the reverse strand, counting down.
AGGCATTTTGATTGCCCCCGTGCCGTAGCAGATTGGCACTCATCATGGGCGTAAGCGTCAGGGACACAAATGCAGATACCAGCACCGCCCCGGCGACCACCACTCCAAACTCTCGGAACAATCTTCCTGTCAACCCCTGCAAAAACATGATTGGCAGAAATACCGCCACAAGCGTAACCGTTGTAGATACGATGGCAAAAAATATCTCTTCAGACCCCTTGAATGCCGCTTCCCTGGGACTCATGCCCTGCTCTATTTTCTGGTAGATGTTTTCGAGTACAACAATGGCGTCATCCACCACGAGACCTGTGGCCAGCACTATACCCAGCAGGGTAAGGATATTGATGGAAAAACCAGCCATGTACATAATAAAAAAGGCACTAACCAGTGAAATAGGTATCGCCACCACCGGAATAATCGTTGACCGCCAGTTGCGAAGGAAAAGGAAAATTACCAATACTACCAGTCCAAATGCAATGAATATCGTCTCCTCAACTTCTGAAATGGCATTTTTAATCCCTTTGGTTGTATCAAGTGCCATACCCAGCTTAAGGTCAGCAGGCAGTTCCTTTTTGATGTTTTCGAGCCTTTTGTAAAACTCTTCCGAAATGGCTATATAATTTGCACCGGGTTGGGGGGTCACCGCTATGCCTATCATGGCAATACCTCCGTTGCCCCGCAGCAGTGACCTTTCGTTTTCGGGCCTGAGTTCAGCTTTCCCGATATCCCTGAATCGTGTCACAAATCCGTTCCTCTCTCTTATAATCAGATCATTGAACTCTTCTACAGTCTCAATTCTGCCCACAGTCCGGATGGTAAGTTCGGTGGCGTCACCTTCAATCTTGCCTGTTGGCAGTTCGACATTTGCATTGGTGAGGGCGTTTCTTACATCGGAAGGTGTTATGCCCTGTGCCGCCATTTTGACCGGGTCCATAAACAGTTTCATGGAGTATCTTTTTTCCCCCCAGATGTTTATGCCACTTACCCCGGGTATGGTCTGAAACCTCTCCTTAAACAGGTTATTGCCTATTTCTGTCAGTTCAAGAAGGCTTCTTTGGTCGCTCTGCACCGTCATAGACAGGATAGGCTGAGCGGTGGCATCAGCCTTCGATACGATGGGTGGGTTTGCATCAGGTGGCAGGTTTCTTTGTGCACGTGATACCCTGTCCCTGACGTCATTGGCCGCTGTCTCCAGGTCCACATCCAGGTCAAACTCCACTGTGATGGTGCTTCGCCCGTCACTGCTTGTTGAGGTGATGGCTTTTACACCGTCGATTCCGTTGATTGACTCTTCCAGGGGCTCGGTGATCTGGGAGATAATTACATCAGAGTTAGCCCCGGTGTAGGTGGTGCTAACGGTGATTACCGGAGGGTCGACACTTGGATAATCCCGGACTCCTAAAAATGTAAAGCCAATAATCCCAAACAACACGATGAGTGTAGACATTACGGTGGCCAATACGGGCCTGCGGATACTTATCTCCGAGAGTCTCATCCTATGCCGCTTTACTGTGTAACATTCTTAACATCCACTTCTACGGGGCTTCCTGGTTTGAGCTGGAGGATACCCGAAGTAATCACCGTATCCCCTTCGATTAACCCGTCAAGTATCTGGATGCTTTTTTCTGTCCTCAGGCCGGTCTTAACGGGCACATTAACTACTTTGCCCCCTCGCTTCACCATGACCTTTGCCCCGCTTAAATCCGGTATGCAGGCCATCGTAGGAATCATTTTGACCTTACTTTTATCTCCTATTGCAATGGTGATCTCTGCAAAAGCTCCCGGATACAGTTTTCCTCCCGGGTTTGCAAATGTGGCCCTCACCCTGGTAGTCCGGGTAGATTCATCCACACTCGGCTCTTTGGCGTAAATAGTTGCCTTGTAGACAGCATCAGACTCTGCTACCCTGAATTCAATCGTTTTGCCGGCTTCTATAAGGTTGTTGTATTTTTCGGGAATGGAAAATTCTATCTTGAGTGGCTGAGTGTTTTTCAGTGAGGCTATCACCGACGACGGGTTTATGATGGCACCCGGGCTTACATTCTTAAGTCCTATCACACCACTGAATGGTGAGGATATCCTTGTTTTGGCGATTGAGGTCTGCAGAATCCTCTCATTGGCTTTAAGCAGGCTGACACTGGTTTCAGAGATATCGTACTCTTCCTGACTTATAGCTGATGCTGCCAGCAATTGTTTCTGTCTTTTCTCCTTTTGTTCTGCCAGCTGGATCTCAATCTTCAACTTGTTAAGCTGGGCCTGGAGGTCGTCATCATCCAGTTTTACAAGTAGCTGACCCTGTTTTACAAATGTGCCTTCCTTAAAATGTATTCCCGTGATTTTGCCCGAAACCTCGCTTTTCAGCTCGATTTCTTCGTTAGGTAATACATTTCCTGTCGTGGTAAGTTTTCCGGTAGAAAATTCATCATGCACAATGATACCATCCACTTTCATTGCTTTGGGTGGTCCGGCATTTTCAGGCTTGTTACCGGATCCTGCCGGCTGTTCCTTTTTACAAGCCACCAAAACAGTCACCAGGCTTATGAGGATCCATTTATTATACATAAAATTTGGAAATTGACACAAAGTTTTAAATGGCTTTTTGGCCTATATTGTTTTTAATTGAAGCCTCTTTATCCTGATATTCGTAAGAGTTTTTATCTTGCATACATAAATGCCATCCAAACCCGACCATTGCCATGCGAAGTGAAGACATCAAGCCGGAAACCCCTGAACAGGAGGCCATCATAGTAAACAGAGAATTGACCATCTGGGAGGCACTGCTTCCGGTTTTTATCCTTGTGTGTATGCTGGCATACAATATCTTTATTTTTGAAGATGCTGCCCTGTCAGGCAGCAACCAGTTTATTTTGCTGCTTGGGGCTGCCGTGGCGGCAATCGTAGGTTTTAAAAACAAGGTTTCCTATAAGCAAATGCTCGAAGAGGTGGGGCATAATATCAAATCCACTTCAGGGGCCATACTTATCCTGCTTATGGTGGGAGCCCTGGCTGGAACATGGATGCTTAGCGGTATTATACCCTCGATGATCTATTACGGCCTTCAATTGCTGTCACCCACTATTTTTCTTGCCGCCAGCCTTGTGATCTGTTCAATCATATCCCTTGCCACGGGCAGCTCGTGGTCCACATCGGCCACTGTAGGCATCGCCCTGATCGGCATAGGTCAGACGATGGGTATCAACCCGGGTATGACGGCAGGAGCGGTTATATCAGGAGCGTATTTCGGAGACAAGATTTCCCCGTTGTCAGATACTACCAATCTTGCCTCTGCGATGGCAGGAGCTGCGTTGTTTGACCATGTAAGATACATGCTTTATACGACCATTCCTTCCGTTTCCATTGCTTTACTTGTGTTTCTTTTTCTAGGTTTTAATGCCGACCATACCGGAAACATTGACATATCGGACAAGCTGGCGGCCATAAACAGCACATTTAATATTTCTCCTCTCCTTTTTCTGGTGCCGGCGGTGGTTATATTTATGATCATCCGCAAAACCGAACCCCTGGTAGCCCTGATGATTGGCGCCCTGCTGGGAGGTGTTGCTGCCCTTATTTTCCAGCCTCATCTGGTGGTCAAGGTCGCCGGAGGCACAGGCTTGGATTTCAATACCGGATACAAGGGGGTGATGACAGCCCTCACCACCAAAATAAGTATAGAAACCCCCAATGCCGACCTGAACGAACTGTTTTCTGCCAAAGGTATGGAAGGGATGATGAGCACCATATGGCTGATCCTGTGTGCCATGGTCTTTGGCGGGGTGATGGACGCCATAGGGGCCCTTGCCAGAATAAGCAGCAGCCTTCTCAACATGTTTCATACAGTATTCGGGCTTTTTGCAAGCACGGTCCTTTCCTGCCTTGCGATTAACGTCACCGCTTCTGACCAGTATCTTGCCCTTGTGATTCCCGGCAAGATGTACAATAAAGCATTCAGGGATCGTGGACTTCATCCTGTAAATCTGAGCCGCACTCTGGAAGATACAGGCACCGTCACTTCAGTATTGGTGCCCTGGAATACCTGCGGTGCCTATAATGCCGGAGTGCTGGGTGTACCTACGGCTGATTATTTTGTCTATGCTGTGTTTAACTGGATTAGCCCCTTTACCACACTCACCTTTGCCGCCCTGAGGATAAAAATCAAAGAGCTGGCCAAATAAAGTTTACTGGTTTATAATTAAGGTTTCAGAGAGTATTCTGTTGGCAATCTTTGTTTTTACTACGTACACTCCCTTAGGAAGATGGCCTATGTTGACTTCATCAGAATAACCTTGTCGCAGTACCTCCACACCCGAACTGGTGTAAATCCAGATCTCTTCAAACTGAAAGCCCAAATCAAGTTTGTCCTGGGCCGGATTAGGGTGTATGCTTAGTTGTTTAGTGGGTTCGGATACGGATGATTTTATATCGTTTTTCATGACCCTGATCTGATTACTTCCCTGCAGATTATAAATTATGTCTGAATAGCCGTCCCCGTTAAAATCAGATACCCTAACATTTTTTATATTATTCGATTCTTCAACAATCAGGGTTTGAAGTAAGGCCCCGGGATTTCCTTTTTGGTGCAGGTCAGATAACAACCATAATTTATTGCCATCAAGAATGATTAAATCAACACTCTCGTTATTGTCGATTAACCCCGCAGACATAAGTGAGGGATTATCAATATTTATGCTGAAGGTTTCCTTGCGGTAGCCTTCTTCAAGGTAGTATTCGACCAATGATTTTGAACCCTTGTCAATCACAAACATCACGTCGCCGTTTTGCCCGGAAGTGTAGGTGAGACATCCTACAGGTTTATTGAGATTTTCATCAATGGTCTCCATATTCGGTTCAAAAAAGGGACCCTGAAAATTATCCCATTTTCTTACAAGAGCCTTAAGTTTTCCGTTTTCCGTATCAGGAATGTAGAGCCTTGAAATTCTGTTTTCAAAATAGTAACCGCAAGCTTGCTGTACGGGTATTCCCAGTGGAATTGAAGCCTTTAATTCGCTTCCTACACTGTTAAAGGATCCGTTGTAAACAGGCAAAATATGAATGTTGGAGTTTTGGTCTATGGCATATAAAAATCTATTGCTGAAAATATTGGTGGCCGGCTGTACGTCGCCGATACTCTTAATTTGTACAGAAGAACCCAGATCGACCCCTGTTATATATGCTTTCTCAGTATAATATGAATCTTTTCCATACATCATATGGACTGTACTTTTTCCCTTTTCTGTATAGACTATATCATCCTCGCCGTTAAGCGAAAGGATAGTAAAAATATCCGGCTTTTCTTTCGAAAAATAAGGTGTTTTGGTAAACTGGCTTCCGTTATTACGCAGCTTTTGCACAAGGTTGCTGTTATGGATGGTAACAAAGATATCGTCCTTTCCATCCTGATCAGGATCTCCTACTGACATAGATATAATAGTATCCTGATTAAAGTTAAACGATTCTACATCAAACAAAACCTGGGAAAAAAGGGGACAATTGCCAATAAGCAAAAATAACATCGCAGAGATGAGGTTTTTCATGGGGTTATAATTTTGTCTAACAGGTTATAAATTTACAAATATAGATGCTCATCCTTATTTTAGTGTCTTATTCCTTTAAATTTTCAATTTTTGTATTAATGTCATTAGGCCCAAGATCCATTTCCGGATTACCCTCTTTGACCATTTCGATGACTCTTATAAGGTCGGTATAATGCCCAAGTCGAACTACCTTTTCTTCTTGCCCAAACCAAATCGTCCAGCCTCCATTGACAAGGATGCCATAATGTGCATCTTCAGCAATAGGTGGTGGTATATCCAAGTCAATATCGTCATCCTCCTCCATGTCATCGATATCATCCCAGCCATATACATCATCCATAATGAATATTTGGTCAGTCCCAGTTAACTCATAATGGTCGCCAACTTCATTGAGCTCCGGATCAACGGTGTGATAGAACATATCGCCACTTTTTAATTCAGTAGCTAATATCACTTCAAATTTTAGCTTCATGATATTGGGTTTAATTTTTTACTTTCCTATACATTATCCTGAAATGCTTATAAATAAAGGGATTCAGGCGATTGGGCAACGGTTGGGCAACAAAAGTAGGTGGAAGAAAAGAAAACAAGAGAAAATTCTTATTTTCTACGATGAATTTCATGATTAAAGTCTATGAGTAGTATATTTAACAAACCCATTCTCCCAACTATAAAAAATACTCGTGGGGAAGACTCTTCAGATGTCCAAAGTTCAAAATGACCAAACAATGGCATATTATTGTGATCAATTTTTGCGTTTTCATTCTTTAGAACTAATAATTTATATAAACGAATTTCTTCTTTATTTGGCTGACTAGTAATCTTGAAATGTTTGAGATTTTCAATACAATTATTAAGAGTCTTGTTGGATATTTCTTTTACCTTTCTAAAGTATTGCAAATAAACATTTTGGTAAATCTGATTTACAAACACAATAAGATGGTTCAATATCTATATTTAGAAAGTGATAATCAAAGATCGGTTTACAATGAAGCGGTTGTTTTATATTAACTTCTCTTTTGGGATCATATTTCAAACTGATGTTTTCTTCGTCTAACTGCTGTAAAATTTCAACACCTATTTGGTCGTACATAAATAAACAACTTGCTAAGCTTTATTAGTTATTAAGCTAGAATAATAAGAATACATGTCATCAATAGATATTGGCTCTCTACATGTCATGTCTTCGCACTTTTCTCTTGCTTTGCTCCAAGGCATTTCACAGTGTGTCAATAAAACTAGCTTTTCTGCAGTCAATGTTGAATATTTTAATAATACTTTGTCAACTAATGCTGCTTTATCTGCTAATTTGTTACTTAGCTCAGAATACTCTTTCTCAAGATTTGAATTGTCCTGATCCAAAACAATAAGATCATTCATTTTATAACCTTGCTTATGAAAATAATCAGAATATACAGTTGTATAAACAGGACCGTTTAACCATGCTTCTGGTGTATCGCTAAACAGTAATTCCTTTTCAAAATACACTAAATGCCAACTTTGTATGTAATAAAGTAACTTTTGTAGTTTCAAATGAGATATATCAATCCCATTTAAATTACAATAAAGAACGACATATTTAGCTAATTGAATTATTGACATGATACTATAACTCTTATAAAGACCGCAAAGGTACAATTAAATATCTTAGTTAATAAAAAATTAACAATTATACTTATTATTATCGTATAAAAAAGGGAGCACTAATACTCCCCTGGAAACAAAACTGTAGTAGATGACCGATCTGACTCGGTGATGACCCATAACTTATCACCACAACTATCAATCTCTGATGGTATGGCATACGATGAAAAGACACGACCCCCGTGCTGAATGGCTACCTGATTAGTGGCGATATCACTATGACACAAGGTGCCAAAATCACCACTACAGTGAGATGTAAGGCATTCTGCAATGAACTGAAAGAATGATGGATGCTGATGACAAACTGAATCTACTCCAGATGTCATATAAACACAACCTAACGGAAATAACTTAGTAATACTACTCATGATAAAATGTTTATAAAGTAAAAAATGTGGCTGACTCCATGCCAACCTATCAGGTACAATGCCAGGTGAAGAGATGCATAAATGCAAGGTGGATCGTCTCGTCAGCATGACGAGATGCCAGCCGATAGGCAGACCTTGCATATATGCAGATCGAACCTACCTTAGTACCTGCTTAGGATGGTAAAGAGTACTTTGAGATAGTAAGAACAACTATTGGAAAAGATGAGAAAGTAAAAAGTTAAGTATGGAGTAGGGTGTTGCTGTGTCACAGGCTACAGCTTTTGTGTGGTTTACCGGATTTCCTTAATTACGGCATCGTATTGTAAACCCATATACTGGCAGAACTCATCAATGGTAACAAGCTGGTGTTGCTCTTTACTGAAATGATCTTTGATCTTCTTGATGATATATCTGCCATATCTATCGCTTTTGCCTGTGATTATCTGAATGTCTTTCGGATATATACACAGTCTGTTCATTTGATACTTTATCTATACTTTTAATATGCTTTTAATAAGGCAAAGATACGAAGAATAAATGAGTGGTAAAAGTGTGTTTTATGGCATAATGTGGACTTATCGGAAATATCGGAAGTAGCTGTTTTAAAACAAGTAAAATGTGCTATATTTTTGCCATATGAAATGCAAAATAGTAGCTTTTTTATTGGTACTGATGATCTCTTTTGACGGTATTTCACAAGTATCTGCAAGAGTTATGCAAGTGAAGGATGGAGATACTTATGTGTTGAAAGTTAATGAAAGTTTGAAGACTGTCAGATTGCTTAATGTGGATGCTCCAGAACTCAATCAAAGCTGGGGATTGCAAGCTCAGGCAAAGGTTAGGGATCTGATTCTTGGAAAGTATGTGACTTATGAATATGTCAAAATAGACTTGTATGATAGGGAACTTGGGAGAATAAAGATTGGTAAAAGAAGTCTTGACTCTTTTTTAATCAGAAATGGTTGGGCTTGGCACTACATCAATTATGACAGGAATAAAAAGCTGGAACAAGTGATGAAAAGAGCATCAGATAGAAAACTTGGGTTGTGGGAGTGTGGAAAAGAGAATGTGTGTCCACCTTGGCATTTCAGAGAGTACAATGCAAAGTATAGATTTAGATATTGCCGAGGGTGCAATGCTTTATAATATTGTTTAACGCTTAAATTGAATTAAAATGGCTCGTCAATCGGGATTAATCAAATTGAATGGTACCCTTGGTGGTATAACTTTTTACAAGTCACAAGATGGCTACCTTGCAAGAGAAAAAGGCGGAATCGAAGCTGATCGAATTGCTAATGATCCTAATTTTCAAAGGACAAGGGAGAATGGTGCGGAATTTGGAGCTGCTGGTAAAGCTGGTAGATTGCTAAGAACTGCGTTCAGAACGATCTTACAAAATTCTGCGGACAACAGAATGGTAGGTCGTTTGACTGCTGAAATGGTGAAGGTGATCCAAGGGGATACCACAAATGTAAGAGGGCAAAGGAATGTAATAGATGGTGAAGCTGAACTTTTGGTTGGGTTTGATTTCAACTTAAAAGGTAAACTTCAAAATACCATTTATGCTCCTTATACCACAAACATCGACCGAACTGCGGGAACTTTGGAAGTGGTTGTACCGCCATTTGTGCCTGGTAACATGATTGCAGCTCCATCAGGGGCAACACACTTTAAAATCGAAACTGCAGGTGCAGAAATTGATTTTGAGAATGAAACGTATGTAATTGATGCCAAGGAAAGTGCTGTTTTGGCTATAGGAAATACCGCTACTGCCGCAATTACTCTTTCGAATGCCGTAACTGCCAATAGTACACATCCTTTGTTTTTGGTGATGGGAATGGAGTTTTATCAAGAAGTGAATGGTCAGATGTACCCTTTGAAAAATGGAGCATTCAATGCCCTAACGATCGTGAACGTCTCCGGAATGTAGAATTATTTTGTCTTAATGTGCATAAAGGCTCATCATTTGTATGGTGGGCCTTTTTTAGTTTTTAAAATGTGCTTCTAAAAACGGTCTAAATGTTGTTTGTACTTGGGTCGGAGTTTTTATGATGTATTCAATTGCTTTTTCTTTCATATTTTGATCTAGAGATTCGATATGTTTAATAATATTTTCAACTGATAAATCCCCCAATCCTTTATCTTTAAATCTGACTCCAAAATCAGACCATATTAAAGCATCAAAATCCGTTTTATATTGCTGTAAAATTTCCTTAACAAAGTCGTTTCTGTCTCTAGAATGAAAAGAGTCTGAAGTATAGGCATAGTGTCCAATATTCGTTATGTCTTCTGTGCCTTCCCTTTTAGCTAGGTCATGAATAGCTTCATCCAAGGTTTCAAAAAGTGACTCAATTACAAGTGTAGGAACTGGATTGAATTTGCTATTTATTACTAAAGTTATTCTCCCATCAGCTGAAAGTCTACAAAACTCAATAGGGATTACAGGTCCATTCTTTAACCAATCACCTTTCGTTTTCAATTCTCTTTGATCCCAAATTAGGGAACCCCAACCGATTATTCCTATTTTCATTCTGCAAAGGTATATAAAAAAAGCCCTACTAAAAGGGCAATGGTGCAAGCTCTCGCTCACCTGAAGGATAAACCCAGACAAAGCAATGACATGGTAGCCTGTAGACCCTGACTCCATGCAAAGTAGTATGGGCTAATGTAGATCTGCGAATATGATGCTGGAAGGCATAACGAGACAAAGGTAAATGCTCTGTGATGGGAAGCTGAGATAAATGGCTACAACCTGACTGGGAGCCTGACGAAATACGTGGAATACTGTCCATAATGATAAATTTTAATATGCTAAAAAGTGCATGGGTTATTAAAGACCAAAAGGAAACGGAATAAGTGCCGTAGGCTGATTCCGCCATAGCGGATCATTATGCCGTAGTCTTTTGGGATTTAAATAAAAACCCTTGCTAACTTTGCATAGTAAAATTTATTATGGTCTTCCACGTATGCAGTAGATGCCTATTTTATGGCTGCATATCAGCTCTCACGCTAGTAAGGTAACGAGGTGACGAATCTACTGCCATCCTTATGCACCCAAATACAACAGCCACATGGAAGTGGATAAACCCTGATATCTGGTGATGGTGACCACAGTAGAAATCTGCGACGTACATGACGCTGAAAAGCATATCTACTCACCTGCTTATAAATGCCTAATGCTGGTGAGCTGCAAGAAACACAAGAGCCATCTGGCCCTGCCTGAAATGTAGGAAAATCAATCATGATCTATATATTTTATATGCTTATTCAGTGCAAGGCTGATCAAAACTCCAAAAAGGAAACGGAATAAGTGCCATAGGCTGATTCCGCTATTAGCGGATCATTATGCCGTAGTCTTTTTAGGAGTTTTAGTGAGATCAGGCTTGCTAACTTGCATATAAAATTGGAGCATGATTGCAACGATGTAAAAAGAAAATAGGAAAATAATTTAAGATAGGTCTTGACAAGTATTTAATTATGGCTTATCTTTGCTCAAATTTCTTACCTAAATGGTCACAAATTTAAAGTTAAGTAGAATAATACCTGAGCATCGCAAGAGTACGGTGTAGGTATTTACTAACTTTAAACCATTTGTTATGTGGCCAAAAGAATCTAAATTAGACCTTCAGATTTTTTTCCATATCACTATGATTTTGCTCAAAACGATAGTAATCGTTATAGGCATTATCAAGATATGTGAGAAAGTATTGTAGTAAAACAAAAGCAGGGGCTGCGGCCCCTGCTAATTTAAAATTTAATATATCATGAATAAAAGTTTTGTGCAAATAATTTCTGGCCGGGCATTGCTATAATTGCAATGAACGTAATT
>JAGVTV010000069.1 GCA_019136675.1 Bacteroidota bacterium | reverse complement strand
CTTGTTTTTTTGACCGTGCATGATACCTGGGAAGAAATTCAAAATAAGATAAATACCGAAAAACATTCTGCGTATCCGGTTTCTGAAACAAACGATTTGGATGACATTTTAGGTATTGTTCTTTTAAAAGATTTATTTTCACCCAATATCAATGAAGACTTTTCAATTAAAAAATATGTCGTCAGCCCCATTTATTTTACTGAAAATACCAATGCTTACAAAGTTTTGGAGATTTTTAAAGAGCAAAAATTACATTACGGAATGGTCGTAGACGAATACGGCAACATACAAGGCATGGTAACGATGGATGATGTGCTGGACGCCCTGATTGGCGAGGCTACGGAAAGCAATCAGGATGAATACCAAATCATTCAGAGAAATGAAACAAGTTGGCTGGTAGATGGTCAATATTCGATTCATGAATTTTCAAAGTATTTTGATATACAATTATCCGATGATCAATATAAAAATTTCTCTACTGTGGCAGGATTAATTATCCACAAAACAAATGAAGTTCCAAATATTGGCGATAGTATTGTAATTGACAATTACAAATTAGAAGTCATTGATAAAGATGGGCAAAAAATTGACAAAATTTTTGTAACGGTAATATAACACTAACGGTGTTGATGTCCCATAAAACAGATGAATTAATGCTCCGCAATTATTTTATTCACTGCGATACTCGTAGTGTCCGCATGGCTTTGCCATAAGAACATGCACAATTGACTGGTTCTTCAGGTGTTGGAAAATCCACTTTATTAAATAATCTTTCAGGAAAATCTATTATGCGCACAGATACAATCAGCCAGAGTACAAATAAAGGGAAACATGTTACAAGTCATAGAGAATTAATTATTCTTGAAAATGGAGGAATATTAGTTGATAATCCGGGAATGAGAGAAGTAGGCATTGCCGATTCAACAAGCGGGTTAAAAATTACATTTGATATGATTAACCGGCTTGCTCAGACTTGTAAGTTCGTTATTGAAGCCGTTGAAAAGGGAGAAATAGGCCGAGATTCATATAGAAATTACCTGAAATTGGAAAGAGAGAAAGCCTATTTTGAACCTTCGGTTATTGAAAGACGGAAAAAAGATAAGGGATTTGGAAAAATGGTAAAGAATTACAAAAATGACATCAATAGAAAGAAATGAAGATTTAAAATAAGAACCCCGAACCGCTGACACGCGTTTTGCGTCATCCTGTTTATACTGACACTGGTTCAAAAATGGTTGACGATTGGGAGACCGGATACTCAAACGGTAAATAAAAGGAACGCAAAAATGTACCGGAAAAATATTCGACAGCTTTGAGCCATACTACAGGGTAGCGGTATCAAGCATAACCTATATACCTGAAGATGGTTCCAAGACTTTTTTTTACTTGCCCTAGCATTTATTAATGAGGATAAATAGGAAAAAAGCACTGGGCAGAAAACCAGGTTTTCGTAGTGTGAGAAGCACAAACCATGACAATAGCGGAGCGGATTGATTTTTGTGAAAATTTAATCTAAAAGCCTACCTCTTTTGTTTAAACATAATTAACACTTACAATTTTTTCAAAATGCCTGTCAGGGAACCATCATCCGAATTTTGGAAATTCGACCCTGAATTCTGGTATTCAAGGCTGAAAAGCTCACCAGAAGGCATCACCGAAAAAGCGGCTGCTGATTATCTTAAACAAAACGGCATTTCGATACAAAAAAAATCTCAGTTTTCGGCTGACCTCAGGATTTTGGCGAGACAATTTTTTAATCCGCTCATGCTCCTGCTCATCGGTGCAGTCATCTTGTCGGCTTTTGTAGGTGAGCTCTCTGACGTCATCATTATTTCATTTATTATACTGGCAGCCGGACTGCTGGGTTTTTTCCAGGAAAGGAATGCCGGAAAAGTGGTCGAAAAACTGCAGTCTATGATCTCCGTCAAATGCACCGTGCTTAGAGATGGAAAATATCGGGATATTGATGCATCCGGGGTGGTGCCGGGCGATCTGGTGCTGTTTAACGCAGGCGATATTATCCCGGCCGATTGTCTGCTTGTTACTGACAATGAGCTATATGTCAATGAGTCGAGTCTGACAGGTGAGACCTTTCCCGTAAGGAAGGCTTCCGGCACTGTCGGGGCAGACGCACAGCTGTCAAAAAGGACCAACTGTCTGTGGGAAGGTACCAATGTGGTAAGTGGCAAATCCAGAGCCCTGGTAATCAATACCGGTGCCGGGACCTTGTTTGGCGATATAGTTAAAAGCGGAGCTTCCGTGGTTGAATCCGCCTTTGAAAAGGGTCTGAGGGAGTTTGGGTATTTCCTGATGAAGATCACCATGTTGCTGTTTATCTTTATCCTGATGGTTAATCTGTTAAGCCACAAAGGAGTGATCGAGTCACTCTTGTTTGCCCTGGCTCTGGCCGTGGGTATGGCTCCTGAGCTCCTGCCTGCCATTACCACCATCGCCATGAGTGCGGGGGCTAAAAAAATGTTGCAGCAAAAGGTCATCGTCCGGCAGTTGTCCTCTATCCAGAATTTCGGAGAGGTCAATCTTCTTTGTACCGACAAGACAGGTACCCTTACTGAAGGAAAAATAAAAATCAGGGAAGCAGTGGACTACGAAGGAAAGCCAAGCCCGACCGTCCTCAATCTGGCTTGCCTAAATGCATTTTTTGAGACAGGATACAGTAACCCTATCGACGATGCCCTACGCAGTATTGCCGAAAACCCAGGCCCGGGGTTTGCTAAGGTGGGTGAAATCCCGTTTGATTTTGTTCGGAAAAGGCTTTCTGTTGTTCTGGATGACGGATCTGGCGTAAACCTGCTGGTCTGTAAGGGAGCATTTGAAAACGTCATTTCAGTCTGCTCAAAAGTCAAATTGGCAGACGGAAGCGAGGCCGATCTGTCGACTGTGTTAGACCGTATAAGGGCACTTTACAAGTCGTTTGGTGACCAGGGGTTTAGGGTGATTAGCGTGAGCACAGCACGCATCAGCAAAGCACAGGCAGACAAAGACGATGAGAAGGATATGTTGTTTTGTGGCTTTATCCTGCTTGAGGACCCTGTCAAGGCCGGAATCGGGGATACCATAGGCGAACTGAGAAGGCTTAACATACGCCTAAAGGTCATCACCGGCGACAACAGGAATGTGGCACTCGCCATCGGCCGCCAGGTGGGCATTTCTGACCCTGAAGTGCTGACAGGCAGTGAATTGATACAAATGAGCAGTGAGGCTCTTGCTCATATGGCCAGGCATACGGATATTTTTGCTGAAGTCGAACCCCAGCAAAAGGAAAGAATCATCCAAAGCCTGAGGAAATCCTTTACCGTTGCATATCTGGGAGACGGCATTAATGATGTTTCTGCCATCAATGCCGCAGACATAGGAATCTCCGTAGACAATGCTGTCGATGTGGCACGCGAAGCGGCGGATGTCGTACTTTTGGAAAAAGACCTCGGCGTACTTTGCAAAGGCATAGTCGAAGGCCGAAAAACCTTTGCCAACACGCTGAAATACATCTACATTAGCACAGGTTCCACCTTTGGCAATATGTTTAGTCTGGCCGCTGCGTCCATGATCCTGCCTTATCTGCCCATGTTGCCCAAGCAGGTACTGTTGACAAATTTTATTTCCGACTTTCCGTATATGATGATTACTTCAGATAATGTGGACGAGGAGCAGGTACAAAATCCCGGTAAATGGAGCATTAAGACCATCAACCGGTACATGGTCATGTTTGGTATCCACAGTTCAGTGTTTGATATTATAACCTTTGTCACACTTTACTTTTTGCTGAGGAGCACACCGGAGTTATTCAGAACCGGATGGTTTGTAGAATCGGTGCTTACTGAACTCGTGATCCTTTTTATAATACGCACGCATAAGTCGTTTTTCAGAAGCCGTCCCGGCAAATATCTACTGATCCTGACACTGGTGGCTGTTGCATTTACAGTGCTGTTGCCATACCTCCCGTTTTCCGCAGATCTGGGACTGGTAGCCCTGCCTCCTGCCTATCTCCTTGCCATTGTGGCCATTATCCTCCTCTACATCATGACAGGCGATTGGCTAAAAGTTTACTTTTTCAGGAAGCACGGCAATATGCCGTAATATTTGACTACTAAAAGATGGCTGAGATGGCCTTTAGTTCGACCGATTTTATAAGTATTGTTATTAAATTCATTATTTTTGACGGAAATTATTAATGGATGAAAGCCGCAATTACAATCATCTTTATAATGCTTCTGTGTTCGGGCCGGGCTGACAGTCAGGATACAAGAGTAACTGAATACAAGAAAGCAATGCCCGGGAAAAAAGCCATTAAAAAAATTTATACCACTATGAGATTTCCTGAAAGTATGGTGGGGCAGGGGGCCGGAGGCATAGTGGTGCTTGATGTAAAGGTACTAAAGGATGGTACAGTGGATGAAATACAGGTGGAAAGGTCAACCAATCAGGAATATCTGAATTTTGTGTCACAATTTTTCATCACCATTAAAGAGAAATGGAACCCCGCTATTTCAGATGGTATGGCAGTTGAATCCCAAAGCAAGGTGGTATTTATGTTTTTCAGGGAGCCACTGAGAAATGAACAAAGTTTTGATCTTGCAAAAAAAGCCTTCAAAAACAAGAATTATGAGGAGGCTATGAAACATGTAAACCAAGCCATCAGCCAGGAACCATACAACCACGAACTCTATAGGCTCAGATCAGAGATTTCAGCTGGCTTGGGCAACGCTGCAGGCCTGATGGCAGACAGCAACATGGCCCGGGATTTGGATGAGAAGATTGCCGTCATATTTCACACGACCAGCGTGTATTGAGACCGCCATATCCCGTAAGTTAACGCGGGAGTAATGACCCAGGCAGATCCCCAAGCAGCCTTTCGCTTTTTAAAAATGCAAGTGTTACCGGATAGTTCAATTGAAACGATGAACGAAGTCGTTTACATTAAAAATTGCTTTGCATTGCACGTAATACAAACTCAGACCTGCCAAACACAAACCTAATAATTCTTTCAAAATGGGATCATATTACCTTTATCGGAAATTTAGATACCATGTTGCAAAAATATTTTCCTTTAATATGGGCATTGTTTATAATAACTTTTAATGCTTATGCACAGAATGTGGGCATCAATATTAATGATCCGGAAAGTGCACTTGATGTAAACGGAAATCTTTCGTTACGATCTGCAGATTTAACCTTATCAGATGGAGCCAATCTGAGTGTTAATGTCAATAGCAATGCATTTTCAAATTTCAGAATATCCGGACCGAACACAAATTTTTCTTTGTCCGGTCTCATGGCACCAAATGATGGAAGAGTTGTCTTGATGCTAAACAACACTGATTATTTGATGTCTGTAATTAACCTTGATGCCAATGCAGTCGCAACAGAGCAAATAATCACAGGCACTGGTGGCAATCTGGATATTTACCCTAAAGGTAGTATCACCATAATATATGATGGCTTACTTCAAAAATGGGTAGTCAAAAATTTTAACAGCTCATCATCTTCAAATGCACCTTCCTGGCATCTTACAGGAAATGCCAATACTGATGAAAATCAAAACTTTATTGGTACTACTGATAATAAACCTGTAATAATCAAGAGTTTTGGAAATACAGTGGCAGAATTCAGACATGGATTTCCTTCCAATAATTACATTGGTACTAATTATCAAAGGACGGGAATAGGTATTTTAGGTAATGGTGCACCAACCCACACACTAGAAATTGGACTTGCAGATATCAATGGTGGCAGCCAGGGTGTATTGGGTATCAGAGGCACTAATTTTATGTCGCACTTTAATTATGGCACTGAAGAAAACACCTACATAAGGGCTGGAAAAAACGGTTCACATATATTATTAAACGATTTATCTGGTCTCGGCAATGTAGGTATAGGCACTAGTACCCCATCTTCCAAGCTTGACGTAATAGGAACCACAAGAATTCAAAATACGTCTATGACCCCAGGTTTAGGGGGATATCTTACAAATGGGGGCAATTTGTTTTCAGGAAATAGCACTAATGGATATTTATTGGTCATGGACGAGTCAAAAATTCAAGCTCAAAAACCAAAGCCATTTCCACAACCCGGAACCTCAGCTTCACATATTATACTAAATCCATACGGTGGTAATATAGGTATAGGCACTGATTATACGCCAAGCAGAAAACTGGAGATATATAGAGGACGAATATTGTTTTCTGGCTCTACTGGTGGAAATTATAGTGGTATAGAATTTACAAATGCAGCAAATACAGAACATAGAGGATATGTAGGCATGTTTAGCGATGATTTGATTGGCTTTTATAGTTTTGCAAATAATGTCCACGGATTAGTTATGGATTTAAACAGTGGCAATATAGGAGTAGGTACTCAGTATCCTACACACAAATTAAGTGTAAAAGGCAGTATAAGGAGTCAAGAAGTCATTGTGGAAGCAGCCAACTGGCCAGACTATGTATTTGGAGATACTTATTCGCTCCGTGACCTTAAAGATGTTGAGCAATATATCAAGACATATCGTCACCTTCCGGGAGTACCTGATGCTCAGGAAATGGAGACAAACGGACAAGCATTAGGAAGTACCCAAAAAATAATGATGGAAAAAATAGAAGAGCTTACACTATATATCATCGAATTGAAAAAAGAAATAGAATCCCTGAAAGATAAAACACAAAAAAATGAAAAATAACTTATTTGTTGCCATTTTATTAATGATAGGATTACAAGTACATTCACAAACTTTAACTCCAGAATTGGGTGAGAAACTTAAAGGTAAAACAAAGTTTTTTGATATCAAGAATGAGATTTTATCACACTATGAAAGAGAGTACAAAAACGCATTATCAAGTAATGATGAAAATCTGAAAAGTGGACTATTAAAACAATTAAAAAAATGGAACCGCAAGTTCTATATTTCGGAATTTTATACCAATGAAGAAGGTATTGTACAAGATGCTGATAGACGTAATGCCGACGAACACAAGCTATGGAAAAGAAACCAAAAAAACGATAACAAGAGGTATCAACCAAATTTTTGGATTTCTGCTGGCCCAAATGAAAGTGATAAGGGTTTGGGAAGAACTGATGAAATCGCCTTTGATCCTAGCAATGCAAACATAGCATATGCAGGGTCTGCCAGTGGTGGACTTTTCAAATCTACGAATGGTGGTAATAATTGGTTTCCTATTGGTGATTATCTTCCTTCTCTTGGTATATCTGGGATAGCTATAGATCCCAATAACACAAACATCATTTATGTTCTCACCGGAGATGGTAATACTTCAGATGGATTTTTGGTTGATGCCTATCTTTACCGACCTACAGGTGCAGGCGTGTACAAATCTTATGATGGAGGTCTGAATTGGTTTGCATGTGGTAGTTTTCCTATTTCAGGTATACATAGAGGCAGGGAGCTTATTATTGACCCTAATAATAGTAATAATCTCATTGCAGCTACCAATAGGGGCATCTTTAAAACTTCCAATGGTGGCGATACTTGGTCCATGATTACTGGGGGTAATTTTTTTGATGTAAAATACCAACCCAATAATAGCAATACCGTTTTCGCTACGGATAGCACAGCATTTTACAGATCAACTAATGGAGGCAATACTTTTACCAATATGAATATAGCAGGACTTCCATCCAACAATAGAATATCCATAGGTGTCACACCAGCCAACAGTAATAAAGTAGTTTTATTTAGCGGACCGTCCATAAATAGTAATATCTTCCAAGGATTGTTTATCTCAAACAATGCCGGACTCACTTTCAATACACCAATACAGTCACCTAACCTTTTTCTCAGTTTCATAGGTAATGATGTATTGAATGATCAGTCAGGGTATAATAACTGTATAGCTATATCCCCGTTAAATGAAAATGAAATTTTTGTTGGTGGTCTGGTTGTTTGGCGAAGTAATGATAATGGAATCACTTGGACTCAAGCTTCCGCTTATTTTCCAAGTGACAATCCTTATATGCATCCTGATATCCAAGCATTAAAATACAATAATGCAAACAACTTTTTGTATGCCGCAACAGATGGTGGAGTTTACCGCTTGGAAACAGATGGTACCTGGACATTTAAATCCAATGGATTGAACGCCACTCAGTTTTACCATTTTGAAAGAGAAAATGATGAGGGTGATGTATGGGGCGGGGCTCAGGACAATGGAATTTTAGAGCAAACCAATGGAACTTCATTTTTTAATTACAGTACAGGTGATGGCTATGATGTAATGACTGACCATGATTATCTGGTTTATGATGGAGAAGGTGACGATGTCTATTATAGTGTAAATAATTTAATATACAAGGATTGCGTTAGTGGTCAATGCAACATTTCTGTCCCCAATAATAGTCAGTTTTTCGCCAATCTCATGATGTCACCAGTTTATGAAGATAGGATTTACGCTGGCTATGCTAATGGACTTTGGAGATCCACAGATGCAGGTAGTACATGGACAACACTTTACAGTCAGCCAGCAGACTGGTGTGTTGCAAGTTCTGCCACTGCAACAGAAAATGTGTACTATGCCGGAAGTAATAATAATATAACAGGTCTCTTTCACAATGGGACAAATATCACACCACCAGCTCCTTACAATACAAATTTAAAGATTACTGATATTGATGTAAATCGTCAAAATGACAACATATTGGTCATAGGTGTAGCCGGTTTTACCAGCAACGCAAAAGTATTTTACAGCAATAATGGTGGCGGATCATGGACTAACTATTCATTTAACCTGCCAAATGTACCGGTCTTCTCAGTCAAGCAGGATCAAAATGGAGGCATTTACGCAGGTACTGCTATTGGCGTTTTTTATAAAGCTTCAAACCTTAATTATTGGCAGGATTTTAATAACGGATTGCCACCAGTACCCGTTTCAGAAATCGAGTTATGGCCAGTGCCCTTCCCGATTTCAGGAAATCAGCCGGATAATCCGCCCACTAATCCGGAAGTTTGGATTTCAACTTTTGGCAGAGGTATATGGTACACACAGCAATACCAGACATCATGCCCCAATACACATTCACTTACAGGCAATGTCAAAGGCATACTTCTTACTCAAGCCAATCAGACCATTAATTCTGCTCAAAACATATATGGCGGTATAGGTACAAATGTTGAGTATCGAGCTGGAGATGCAATTATTCTTCAGAATAACTTTAGAGCCAACTTTGGTTCAACATTTAAAGCAAAGATTTCTACCTGTAATAACTAATAATGGTCATCGTCCGATATCTTTTTTATGCCGAAAATATATTTCAATTTTTTCCTGAAATTTCTATTTGTTTCAAGTTTGGTTCACTTTTAATGAAATTGTCAAAATATTCAAAATCATAAAACATCCCATTTTGATAAAAGAATCCTGATTTATCATTGTAATCAATTTTGATTGCATCGGATACGTAGGCCGGAGCCTATGTCGAGCGGTGTAATCTTTAATGTTGAATTAATCCCCCATCATGGCCTTGCAATAACCTAATACAAAGATTAATCCATTGTCTATTACCAAGGTAAACCATCTTTGATTATTAAGGTCCGGTCCTTTTTTAATTCTGCATTCTTAAATTATACATTTTCACTATCTTTGACCCCTGATGGAAAGCGGTAAGGTCATAGTATCACCCCTGAGATTTCAGCTTACGCTGAAGCGGCTGTGCCATCAGGTCCTCGAAAACCACGAAAATGCCACAGACCTCTGCATCATAGGCATCCAGGACCGCGGTGTCTACCTTGCAGACAGGCTCTGCATCCTTCTGGATCAAATGACCGGAAGCCGGCCCTTTAAATACGGCAAGCTTGACATCACATTTTACCGCGATGATTTCAGGAGGAGGGACAAACCTCTGCGAGCCAGTACCACCCAGATGGATTTTGCCATCGAGGGCAAAAAGGTGCTGCTTGTGGATGATGTGCTCTACACCGGGCGTACCGTTCATGCAGCGATAACCACCCTGCAGGATTATGGCAGGCCTGCTTCTATTGAGTTACTTTGTATGGTGGACAGGAGGTTTAACCGCCATTTTCCCATTAGGTCTGATTACACAGGTATTGCCGTTGATGCCCTTGACCAGGCATACGTGAGGGTGCGGTTTAACCAGACCGACGGCACCGACGCCATCCTGTTATTTTCTGGCAAGCAAAATATGTGACCACAGGCATGTTCCAATCTCAACTCAGCAGTCGCCACCTTTTAGGGATCAAATACATATCCCGGGAAGACATCGAACTCATCCTTGATACGGCCGCTGAATTTAAGGAGGTGATCAACAGGCCCGTCAAAAAAGTGCCCTCACTTCGTGATGTGACCATAGCCAATGTGTTTTTTGAAAACTCCACAAGAACCAGAATCTCATTTGAACTGGCAGAAAGAAGGCTCTCCGCTGATGTGGTCAATTTTTCAGCATCGTCGTCTTCTGTGAGTAAAGGAGAGACCCTCCTTGATACAGTCAATAACATCCTGGCTATGAAAGTGGACATGGTAGTCATGAGGCACCCTGCCCCGGGAGCACACCATTTCTTATCCAGACATATTGATGCCAATATCATCAATGCAGGCGACGGTACCCATGAGCATCCGACACAGGCCTTGCTGGATGCCTATTCCATACGCGAAAAGCTCGGCACCGTCGAAGGGAAAAATGTCCTGATCGTCGGTGACATCCTCCACAGCCGGGTAGCATTGAGCAATATTTTTTGCCTCAATAAACTCGGAGCAAAGGTAAAGGTCTGCGGCCCGCCTACGCTGATACCCAAATACATCACAAGCCTGGGTGTAGAGGTCGAACACGATATACGAAAAGCCCTGGAGTGGTGCGATGTGGCCAATGTGCTGAGAATACAGCTGGAAAGGCAAGATATCAGGTATATTCCTTCATTGCGTGAATATTCACTCTATTACGGAATCAATAAGGCCCTGCTGGACAGCATAAACAAGGACATAGTAATCATGCATCCGGGCCCAATCAACCGCGGAGTAGAACTCGCAAGTGATGTAGCGGACTCAGGCAGGTCCATTATCCTGGATCAGGTAGAAAATGGCGTCGCTGTACGTATGGCTGTCCTCTACCTTCTCGCCGGAAAAGTAGGGTAAGGCCACTTTTTTAAAACATTTATCGCCCATCTCAATACAACCTTCTGTTAAAAAAGTATTAATCAGACAGTGTCTCAAACTTTTGCAGTATTAAATTTTGTTATTTTGCACATTGATTAAGTTAGGTATATAAAACAACGAAAAACAAATATGTCCGGATCGATCAGATTACAACTACTTTTATTTTTTGGCCTTGTGCTTTTTACAGCGTATGCAGGTATGTCGCAGGGTTACACTGTGGAGTTTGACATCAGAAATTACCAGAGTGATACCCTTATTGTGGGTAATTATTTTGGCGAAAAACAACTGGTGAAAGACACCTTGATTTCGAAGAATAAAAGCAAATTTGTCTGGACACCGGACAAAAGGCCGGAACAGGGCATGTACCTTGTATTGCTTAAACCGGAGAACACTTTTGTACAGTTTTTGGTCAACGACAGGGATAAAAAATTTTCATTGAATTTTGATGCCAAAGACCTGCTCAACATCAAGATCAAAGGCAGTGAAGAAAACCAACTGTTTTATGACTACCTTACTTTCCTCAAGGATAAGAGGGTACTTGCCGATACCCTCAGGGCCAAAATCGACAGGGCCAAAAAGGAAAACAAGGAAGACAAGGTCTCTGACGAACAGCTGGACAAGCTCGACAAGGAAGTAAAGAAGTATCAGTCAGAGTTTATAGCAAAATATCCCGAATCCCTGGTGACTATGCTGATCAGGGCAAATCTGGACATAGAGATCCCTGAATTTACGGGCCCTGAAGATACGATCAAATACAGGAGGTATTATTATTACAAAAAGCACTATTTTGACAATATAAATCCTACGCATCCGGCACTGATAAGAATGCCTTTCCTGCATCAAAAAGTGGACTATTATGTCAATAAACTCTCCAATCAGCAGCCTGATTCTCTTGTGCACACGATTGACTTTGTCCTCAATTGGCTGGAGCCCAACCCGGAGGCTTACAGGTATTATCTGGCTGATTTTCTTAATAAGTATGCCCAGATGAAGATGGTGGGTTATGATGCCCTGTATGTGTACCTCGTGGACAACTACTATACCAAAGGCAAAGCCAGCTGGGTCAATGAAGAAAACCTGAAGAAGATGAAAGAAAATGCCGACGACCTTCGGCCTATCCTCATTGGTAAAAAAATGCCGGATATCATTACCTACAAAGAAGATAAAACACCAGTAAGATTGCTCGATATCAAATCACCTTATACGGTGGTTATATTTTGGGCACCTGACTGTGGCCACTGCAAAAAGATAATGCCGGCAGTAGTGGATTTTTATAAGAAGAACAAGGACAAAGGTGTAACCATGCTGGGTATCTGTACCAAGAGCGGAGACAAAACGGAGACCTGCTGGCCGGCCGTCAAGGAAAAAGGTATGGAAGACTTCATTAATACCGCTGATGAGTATGGCCGATATAATCTAAAGGTCAGAATTAAGTCCACCCCCAAGATCTTTATCCTCGACGAAAACAAGGAGATCATCATTAAAGACATACCCGGCGAGGACATAGACCGTATATTCAATGAGATCCTGGAGTTCGAAGAGAAAAAGAGAGTGGAAAAGCGATAATCCGGATTACCTTTCTTTGTTACATTGTTGCTTTTTTCACAACCCTTCCATAAAAACTCTTACCGTGCCCGGTAAGTCATCCTGCCCCGCTTCCAGGGCACGAATAAAGGCACTGCCCACAATGACACCGTTAAAAAATCGGTTGACGGCTTGTCTGCTATTTCGGTCAAAAATGCCAAATCCAACGAGGGCGGGAGACTTAAGATCCATCGCACGGATTCTGTCAAGGTAACTTAACTGCTCTTCAGAGAGATCTTCCTGCTTGCCTGTCACGGATGATTTAGATACCACATAGATAAAAGCGGAGCTCAGTCGGTCAGCCTGTCTGATTCTCTCATCGGAGGTCATGGGTGTAATCAGAAAACTAATTTCCATGCCATATTTATCAAAAATATCCTTGTACCGGCTCTCATACACTTCCATAGGCAAGTCCGGAATAATCAAGCCTTGTATACCGGCATCATGTGCTTCTTTGACAAATTTTTCTTCACCATATTGAATCAACTGGTTGTAATAACCCATGAGGATAAGCGGGATGGATGACGTCTTCCTGGATTCTTTGACCTGACTGAAAAGGATGGCTATCGTCTGTCCGTTACGTAGGGCAATCTCACTGCTACGCTGTATGGCTGGACCATCAGCCAGAGGGTCAGAGTATGGCATGCCCAGTTCGATGAGGTCAGCCCCGGCTTTTTCAAGCTCAGAGATGATCACAGGTACGCTTTCCAGGGTCGGGTGCCCTGCCGTAAAATAGATATTGAGGATGTTACTGCCTTTTGATTCTATGGTTTGTCTGATGGATGACATATTCAAAGTATGAGGTATGCTTTTATTGACAGCGTGCAAGGTATAGTTTTTCAGTTAAAAACAACAGACAAAAACGGTTATTTAGATTTAAAAAAAAAGCAAAAAAACGGACAGGATTTAACCTGTCCATTTTCTAAAAAGAGACAATTATTGAGAAACTTATTCTTTGACCAGAACAAACGATTTATTGGCATTGACCAGCCTGATGAAATAGATGCCATGGCTGTAAGAGTTGAAATCAATCCTGTTATTGCCCTTTGCGGGAATGGAGGCAAGAAGTACGCCTTTATTGTCATAAACTCCTATGATTTCACCCTCCGTAAGGCCACTGATATAAAAGTGATCCTTTACAGGATTGGGAATTATACGGTGTTCTGTTTCCTTGGGTTCAATTTTTGCGGAGATCGTTTTACTCCACGCCGCCTTGCCGTCGAGGTCCACCTGTTTCAGGCGGTAATAACTAGTGCCAGTCACGGGTGAGAAGTCGGTGTACTGGTAGTCTGTCAGGTCTGAGGTTGATCCATTGCCGGATACCTGATCGATAATGTCAAATGAAATTCCGTCTGACGACCTGAATATTTCAAATCGATCATTATTAGTTTCAGAGGCTGTTTGCCAGTTAAGTACTATCTTTTCTGTGTCAGATTTTGCATAAAAGGAAATATATTCTACAGGCAGTGAGATGGCTACTATGATATTATTAAGGTTTTGAGCCGGGCTTTGGATGTTTATTACATCAAATCCGTTCATAGCACTTGTCACAGGCTGCCCTGGCGTCGTTTTATATCCTCCGTTGGTA
Organism: Bacteroidota bacterium; assembly: GCA_019136675.1. GTDB lineage: Bacteria > Bacteroidota > Bacteroidia > Chitinophagales > Saprospiraceae > OLB9. The sequence continues at coordinate 6,890 of JAGVTV010000069.1, read as the reverse complement.
TCCGCATCCCAGAAAGTGCCCTGATAGTAGCCGCCTGCATCTATGGTAGAGTTAATTGTGGTGCTGGTGCTGCTGACTTTAAGCATGCCGCCGGTACCATTGTCCTTGCCATTGGAGGTAAACTGCACACTTCCTGTAGTGGTTTCGAGGTAGCCGTTAAGGATTACTGTAGCATCAATATAAATGTTGCCCGTGACCACTGTGGAAGAGGAGGGAAAAAATTCAGGTCCGTCCCCTGTTTTATTAGTAAACCTAAGAGAACCGCACGTAATTGAGCCGGAACTAGAAAACTGGTCGGAGTGGATGTAGAGTTCATTTGTTACGGCGAGTGTAGCAGAGGTACCCATGATAAATGTTCCTTCCGCTATATCTGCAGTATTAGAGATGCTGATACCACCATTGTTGTTGATGGTATTTCCTTGGCCAAGGGTGAGATTACCTGTCACGGTCATGGATCCTCCGGAGAGGATACTGATATTATTGGCAGGGTTACCTTGAACTGTAAGTCCATTATTAAACCTGATCTGGCCTCCGGCATTAATAATCACATTACCATTGTAAGAGGTGCTATTGTCCGTGTAAATGCCGCCTGGCTGCACTTTAACGGTCAATGAGCCTGTATTTATGGGAGGCAAGGTCCAGGTAAGTCTTCCCGTTGACAAGATACATATTTCGTCGTTGCCTTCACCGAGGCCATTGGCTGACGAAATGGTAACGATTCCGGATATACAAATCACGTCCTTACCGCTGGTAAGGCTAAGGTTCACATTCGTACCGCTAGAAAGGTTGATGGTACAGGTACTGCAGGTCTGCCCCCAAACAAACACTGTCTGGATAAGGGCCAAAATAATGATGGAAAATTTTGTCATTTTAATTAATGTTTAGGTTAAAAAATACTTTCAACCTAAATCATTATCAATACCAAATTTTAAATAGTTGATTATGAGTACTATAAGATTTAACTAAAAATATAATATGTTCCAATATTTGGAAAAATGTTTAGTTGATGGATTTTTTTATTTAAAAACCAGATGATATAATCGGGATACTGGCTTTTTCAAAAAGCTTATTTATTCTGAGGTTTGCCGTCGGGATTTACAAATATTTTGAATCTGAAAGTGTTGTTTTTCCGGTTTTTTTCTCTGTAATAATGGTTGGGATCGATCGTGAGCTGGAGTTCATAATATCCTCTGGGCAGGTTTTTGGGGAGTTCCAGGTTCTGGCCTTCGTACATAAAGCCGTAGGTGTCATATCCTCCTACTGATATACCCTGTTTGCCGGAGTCACAAGTCACGTAATTACCCAGTCCATAGTTTTTTAGGTCAGGTTTTTTTCCGGCAGAGTCCATACATATGCTGTCCGTTGACTGGCAGATTCCGGAGTCAAAAAGGCAATAGGACACTTTATTGCCACGGGCAATCTGTTTTTTAGTATTAATAAAACCCAAAAGCTTCTTTTTCTTATAAAGTTCTATGGAAACCCAGTCATCCACGTGGTAATGATAGTGGCCGGGTTTGTCATCAAAATAATTGGTCCCTGCGGGAATGTCATCATACAGGAGGGTATCAGCCATCTCACTTTTTCTGTAAATACGCTGATACAATTGCTGTCTGGGTTTTGATCCGTCGCTGCATACTGACTGCGGACCACTTACCCTGGTCTTTCCGCAGTACCATTCATTTTTGCCAAATGTCTCCAGGGGCCCGTAGCCAAAATTGGCTATTGATGCAGCAAACCGGATCTGTGACGGAAACTCAGGATGGTTTTCGGGAAAGTAATACAGGTTTTTTTCAGTAATGGATGTAAGAAGCACCAGATCCGGAAGCAATTGCCCGTGGTCAATGGGGTCTGTGAGGCATCCGGCTGCCTCTCTGAATTCGCAGGGTGACTTTCTCCTGTCGGGATTGGGGTTGTCTTCAAAATGAAGGTAGATGCTGTTTAGCCGACCTGTCACACCTTCTCTCAGGTCAGAGACAAGAATCTTCCATATGCCATTTGACGGCTGACCATTGTTTATAAAATCAAGTCTTCCATCAGGTATATATTCGCCGATAAACGGAGACACTGCATCCCGGGCATAACCTGAAAAACCATTTGACCTGAAGCAAGTGCCGGGATAATTTCTGCCGTTTAGGCCACCGTTTCGATTGGTAAGCCATATCCTTGTGCCGTCAGGAGCCAGAAGTTCGATCTTTAGGTCACTTATCCGGTCGTGGCTGAGATTTATACAAACCTTGGCCAAACCGAATGAGGTGTCCAGTTTGGCATTTATATTTTCCACATTAACAATAAATGTATCGGCAATTTCAGTTCCGTTGAAATCAAGTATACGTCCCCCCGAAGCATAAACAAGCTGTGCCGTTGCGGATTGAGAGCCGGCGACCACTAAAATAAAGATAAAAATCAACCTTGACATGACAGATATAACAGAATTTAGGCCCTTTAATCCATTGCCGGTATGGCAAAATTAATAAAATTCCACGGGTAATACTAAGTTTTGGTATTCGCCATCAAGTCGTAAAATGCTCGAGGTAGGTAGCCAGGTCCTTGTCTCCTCTTCCAGACAGGCAAACGACGATGACTGAACCGTGCTTAATTTCCATTTTTGCAAGGGCGGCCAGGGCATGTGCAGATTCCAGTGCCGGGATGATGCCCTCGTATGACGACAGTTGCTTTACGGCCTCCAATGCCTCATCGTCAGTCACCGGGTAGACTTTGGCCCTGCCGCTTGTAATCAGGTGTGCATGCAAGGGGCCTATACCCGGATAGTCAAGTCCTGCTGATATGGAATAAGGCTCAGTGATCTGACCGTCTTTGGTCTGCATAAGCAGAGTCCTGCATCCATGAATAATTCCCTTTGTGCCGAGGATGCTGGTAGCTGCTGAGTGACCCGAATGGACCCCCTTGCCGGCTGCTTCGGCCAGCACGAGGCTTACTGAAGGTGTGTCCAGGAAATGATAAAATGCCCCTGCGGCATTACTGCCTCCGCCAACGCATGCCAGTACCATGTCCGGGTCTTTTTTACCTGTTTTAGCCAGTAGTTGTGACTGTATTTCGCTGCTGATGACTGATTGAAACCTCGTGACCATGTCAGGGTAGGGATGAGGACCGATGGCTGACCCTATGATGTAGTGAGTGTTGTCGGCATTGTTGATCCAGTCGCGGATGGCTTCATTGGTGGCATCCTTGAGTGTCTTGCTGCCGCTTTCGGCGGCTACCACTGTAGCTCCAAGCAACTTCATACGTGCTACATTTGGTGCCTGACGGGCGATGTCAACCGAACCCATATAAACAACACATTCCATACTCATCAGAGCACAAACCGTAGCGGTAGCCACCCCATGCTGACCTGCACCTGTCTCTGCTATGATCCTTGTCTTGCCCAGCCTCCGTGCCAGGAGGATCTGGCCTATGGTATTGTTTATCTTGTGGGCACCGGTGTGGTTGAGGTCCTCACGTTTGAGGTAAATATCAGCACCATAATGCTCTGACAGACGCGTGGCCAGGTACAATGGCGATGGGCGGCCCACATAATCACGAAGCAGCGATTCAAATTGGCTGATAAAATCAGGCTCACGCATGATCTCAAGATATTGCCTTCTGATCTGGTCCACATTGGCGTGAAGCATCTCGGGGATAAATGCCCCCCCGAATTCGCCGTAGAATCCATTTTCATCCACATGATATTGTCCGGATGTTGGCGTATTCATACTGATAAATTTTTGAGTTCCTGTAAAAACCGGCTGATGGCGCCCGTGTCCTTTATTCCTGGCCCGGTCTCAAACCTGCTGTTGATGTCAATACCGAAAAAATTTGGGATATTGATTCTTTTTAAATCTTGTGCATCTCCTGGCCCGATGCCTCCGCTGAGGAAAAAGGACTTTGGAATATCAATGTCACTGAGCATTTTCCAATTGAACTTGGTACCTGACCCTCCGTAAGCAGGAGTGGCGGTATCAAATAAATAATATTCACAAAATGAATATGTCTTCAGACTTTTCTCATCCAGTGTTCCTGCCAGTCTGAAAACCTTAATCACCGGTACAAAAGAGGCTACTTCGCGGCAAACGACCTCATCTTCATCACCGTGTAACTGCACCAGGTCAAGAGAGAATTCAGACACTTTTTGACAAATCACATCAGGAGCTTCATTGACAAAAACTCCGACCACTTTTGCGTTTTCTTTTTTGAAAACGGGAGGCTGTGCAATATACCTGGGTGAAGGCGGATAAAAATTCAACCCGATAAGATCTACACCCATTGTTATGATATCACTGATATTGCCGGGTTGTGTTAAGCCGCACACCTTTACGATCATGGTATGGTTGATTTGATGTTTTGAATAAAATCACGACAGGCCATGCCTGGATTGGCAGTTTTCATAAAATTTTCGCCTATCAGGAAACCTTCAAAACCAAGATCCCTAAGTAAAATGACGGTCTCGGGCCTGTCTATACCGCTCTCTGATATTCTCGTCACACCTTCCGGCAAGAAAGGCAGGATCTCCATCGAAAAGCGGACGTCCGTCACAAAATTCGTAAGGTTGCGGTTATTGACGCCAACATTTCTGATGCGTTCGTGATACTTTGTCAGCTGGTCAGCGGAGTGAATTTCAAGCAAAACCTCCATGCCCAGCTCTGTGGCAGTCCGGCTAAGCATATCTGCCTCTGCTTTGGTCAGGATCTCTGCGATAAGCAGAATGACATCTGCACCCAGGGATTTTGCTTCCACAATCTGATAGGGGTCAAAGATAAAATCTTTCCTGAGCAAGGGGAGGTGGGTTAATGTCCTTGCTTCAGCAAGGTCGTCATCTGAGCCGCCAAAAAAATCAACGTCTGTAAGTACGGATAAGGCAGACGCACCGGCCAGCGTATATCCGGGTATTACGCCACGGACCTTTGCTTCCGGATTAATGTCCGGTCTGGAAGGCGATTTACGCTTGAATTCGGCGATGATCCCACTCAGGAGCGGATCCCTGATAAAGGATGAAAAGGGTTTTGCCGGTGATCCAAATCTCGGGAGGTTTGTCAGCTTGCCTTCAGGCACCAGTCTTTTCCTGATGGCAATCTCTTCTTTTTTCCGGTTTACTATTTTAGTCAGTATGTCCATAAATCATTGAGCCGATAACAGTTTTTCAAATGCATTTTTTGCCCTTCCACTTTCGAGGCTGTACCTGGCTTCACTAACACAATCGGTGATGCTTCTCGATTGGTCAAAACACCTTATACCAAGGGCCGCATTGGCACATACCACGTCTGCCTGGGCTTTTGTCCCATTGTTTTCAAGGATGGCCATAAATATTTTTGCTGCTTCAGCAATGGTATCACCACCGAAAATGTCTTCCTGACTGTATTGCGGCAAGCCAAACCATTCCGGACCGGCCAGCCTCTCCTCTTCGTTGGAATACAGTTTGGTCACCGATGTCAGTGAGACCTCATCGTAGCCGTCTGTCCCGTGGATGATACAGTATTTTTTGTTTGTCTGCTGATAAATAAACTGATACAATCTGGCCAGCTTCAGCGAAAAGACGCCCACACTCTGGTAGGTCGGGTTGGCAGGATTGACCATTGGCCCCAGCATATTAAAAAAGGTTTTTACACCAAGTTCCCTTCGTATCGGGCCCACAGACCTGAGGGCAGGGTGGAAAATGGGAGCATGAAGAAAACAAATATTGGAGACATCCAGTTGTTTCCTGATTTCGTCCATTTTGTTGGTAAAGGCAAATCCAAAGTGCTCAAGTACATTGGATGACCCGCTGATCGATGACACTCCATAATTGCCATGTTTGGCAACCTTGTAGCCCGCACCGGCCACCACAAAGGAAGCTAGGGTCGAGATGTTGAAGGTGTTTTTGCTATCACCTCCGGTGCCGCACAGGTCGATGACCTCCTCTTCCAGCTTTACAGGGACACACAGTTCCAGAAGGGCGTCGCGAAACCCTGCCAGCTCTTCTGCCGATATGTTTCGCATAAGATAGACGCTGATAAATGCCGCCAGTTGCGAAGGGTTGTATTTGTTTTCAGAAATATTAATCAGCACTTCCCTTGCCTGAGCATGGGTCAGTTTCTGGTGTTCAAACAGTTGATTGAGGATCTGTTTCATTGTCTTTTGATCAAAGGTTTAGAAAGTTTGTGATCATGGTATTGCCGTCAGGCGTCATGATGGATTCCGGATGGAACTGCACCCCAAATACATTATACTCTGTATGCCTTGCGGACATGATCTCTCCGGAGACATCTTCTGATGTTACCAGTAAGGTCGGAGGGACACTATTTTTGTCAATGACCCATGAATGGTATCTTCCTACCTCAAAAACATCGGGCACCCCTTCCAGTATTGGGTCAAAGATTCCGGTCTTACGGATCTCTGTTTTCATGCCGTGGTATACTTTGTGGAGGTTGATAAGTTTGCCGCCGTAGACCTCTCCGATGGCCTGAAGGCCCAGACAAACTCCCAGCATTTTTTTGGTTGGCCCGTACACCTTGATGACTTCCTTAAGGAGTCCTGCTTCTTCCGGTATGCCCGGCCCCGGCGACAGGATGATATATTCATATTTTGCAAGTTCCGCTATGGCAAAACTATCGTTTTTAAGCACATCAGGGTCATAGCCGGTCGCATCATACACCAGATGGACAAGATTATAGGTAAAAGAGTCATAGTTGTCGATGATCACTATACGTTTCATTATTTCTGGTTTGTTTTATGGAATTATATCGTTTTTCAGAGGTTTTCGGCAGCCAGAAGTGCCTTGTTTAGTGCTGCCAGTTTATTGCCCACCTCCTGCAGTTCGTTTTGGGGTACACTGTCTATTACGATTCCTGCCCCGGCCTGGTAGTACAGACGCTGGTTTTTGCTTAGGAATGACCGGATGATGATGGCATGGTTAAGGT
>JAGVTV010000065.1 GCA_019136675.1 Bacteroidota bacterium | reverse complement strand
AGTATATTATATTGACGGAAGCATTGGCACCGTGGTTGATACCCGACAGACAAAGGTCTATCTGCTCATTTTTCAAAAGAATATTTTTGGCCAGCTTTACACAGTCAACAGGTGTACCACTGCATTCGTAGGCTTCCACACCTTGAAAAAGGTCCACTTTTCTTAATTTTAGCGGGTGGTTTAGCGTAATGGCATGACCCTGCCCCGACTGCGGAGAATCAGGTGCGACAACGATCACGTCACCAAATTTTTTTGCAACTTCCACCAAAGCCCGAATGCCGGGGGCCACTATTCCGTCATCATTGGTTACAAGAATCCGCATAGGCCTGTTTTATTTTAAAGTGTAAAAATCTGTTATTTTCTGAATTCAGGCCACATTTTCGAATAATTATGGTATTTCGGATGCTTCAGGTTACCTTTCTGGTTGCAATCCCCAATGCTCCGGACTTCGCCATAATGAAGACAGGAGTAACTCCCTCATAAACAAAAATTCCTTGGGCAATTTGTTGTAAAATGATGCAAAAAGCTGCTCGTGCGAAAGTAATTCCTGCTTCCAGAATTCACGGTCTGTCGACATGATCAGGTCAAAATTTTCTTTTGGAAAATCAAGCCCTTCCCAATCCAGGTCATCATACCTTGGCACCCATCCGATCGGACATTCCACTGCTGAGGCCCTTCCGTGGACTCTGGCAATGATCCATTTTAATACCCTCATATTTTGCCCGAATCCAGGCCATATAAACTTCCCGTTTTCAAACTTCCTGAACCAGTTGACATTAAATATCCTCGGTGCATTTGGCAGATTACGGCCAAACTGCAGCCAGTGGTTAATATAATCACCTATGTTGTACCCCATGAAAGGCAACATGGCAAAAGGGTCTCGTCTTACGACACCCTGAGCACCAAAAGCGGCAGCCGTCGTTTCACTGCCCATAGTAGCCGCAGTATAAACACCAAAATTCCAGTTAAATGACTGGTATACAAGCGGCACTCCGGTGGCCCTTCTGCCTCCGAAGAGAAAAGCCTTGATTCTTACACCGGCAGGGTTATCCCAGTCCGGATCCACTACCGGATTTTGATGGGCTGGAACTGTAAACCGACTGTTGGGGTGAGCTGCAGGTTTGCCACAGTTAATGTCATAAGGCTCTCCGTGCCAGTCTATCAGGCCTTCAGGTACCTCCTTGGTCATACCTTCCCACCAAACATCACCGTCAGGTGTGATAGCCACATTTGTAAATATAGTGTTTTCCCGGATGGTATCCATGGCACTGGGGTTGGTTTCATAATTGGTGCCCGGCGCCACCCCGAAATACCCGCTTTCAGGATTAATGGCAATAAGATTTCCTTTTTTGTCTCTGTGTATCCAGGCAATATCATCACCTACAGTGGTTATTCTCCACTCGCTCATCTCTTTTGGAGGGATAAGCATGGCGAAGTTGGTTTTGCCGCATGCACTTGGGAAAGACGCAGCTATATATGTCTTGGGAAAGTCCGGTGATTCCACACCCATAATCAGCATGTGTTCTGCCAGCCAATCCTCTTCATGAGCCATGACAGAGGCAATCCTGAGTGCAAAACACTTTTTACCCAGTAGGGCATTGCCGCCGTACCCTGATCCGTATGATATAATCAGCCGTTCTTCCGGAAAATGGGTGATGTATTTTTCCTGGTTGCACGGCCACTTCACATCTGCTTGTCCCTCCTGCAACGGTGCTCCCAAGGTATGAATACACCTTACAAAATCGTTGTTTTCTATGTATTTCATCGCCTGATCTCCCATGCGGGTCATTATTTTCATATTAACCACGACATATTCTGAGTCGGTCAGTTCTACACCGTACCGCGAATAGGGTGATCCCACAGGGCCCATGCAAAACGGAACCACATACAGGGTGCGTCCTTTCATACAGCCCTTCATGAGTCGGTTTAGCTGGTCTTTCATCTCAGCGGGGTCCATCCAGTTATTGGTGGGGCCGGCATCTTCTTTTTTTCTGCTGCATATAAATGTCCGGTCCTCTACCCGGGCCACATCACTCGCATCGCTGAAACAGGCATAAGAGTTGGGCCTCTTTACCGGATTTAATCTGATAAATGTGCCTTTGTCCACAAGTTTCTGGCAAAACTGATTGTATTCCTCGTCACTTCCGCTACAGTAATGTACGGATTCTGCCTGGCAATAGTTTGCCACATCGGCCACCCAGGTCCTGAGATCAGTTTTTTGAGCTCCCAGTCCTGAAGTGCTTTGTTCAGTGGTATTCATTAGCTGATATGTATTTGGTTAGTGAAACAAAGGTAATTAATTAGGCAGATATGTCCTTACGGCAGGTTAGTTTTTTGCTGCCAGGGGCAAAATTTAGAATCTGTAAAAATTATCGGCATAACTGAGTATGTTCCGGTTGCCTAATGCATTTTTTTCGGAATCAGTGGCATAGGATTTTTAGTAATAATAAATTTGTATAGTTACATTTGTCTCGGGATGACACCGTTTTCCGATATACCATACATCGATTTTCACACCCACCGCCGCACGGATCAAAGTGGGACGATCTGTGTTGTTTCGATGAATGGGGTTCCTGACCGACAGGCTGATTATTTTACGAGTGGCTACCATCCGTGGTGGCTTGAAGACAATTTGTCGGTCTCCCAACTGGCAGTTTTGGAAGATTTGTACACCCACAACAAAGATTGTCTTGGAATAGGTGAATGCGGGCTGGATGCCCTTCGAGGATTGACTCTGGAAAGGCAGGAAGAAAATTTTATCATGCAGTTGGAGGTGGCATCCAGGTGCGGTGCTCCGGTCATCATACATTGTGTAAGGGCGTTTGACCGCTTACTCAGACTTGCCAGGACACACAGGAAAACCCCCTGGGTGGTACACGGTTTTGTGCGAAACAAAATGCTTGCAAGACAGGTGCTCGATCAGGGAATCCACCTTTCTGTGGCACCAGCAGTAAAAATGACACCTGTATTTGCTGAAATGCTGGCTTTTATACCTTTACAAAATGTTTTTTTGGAAACCGATAGTGAACACAGTTTGTCCATCGACCGGAGATATGCCATCTTTGCGGATCTTCGCGGGATCGGTATTGATCTGCTTAAAGACAGGATGTTTGATAATTTTAAATCATTTTTTGCTGCAAAATGGAAGTACCACGATGGCTGGAGCGAACAGAGCTCCTGATAGGTGATGAGGCAATCCACAAACTGGCAGCCTGCCACGTCCTGCTGGTGGGCCTGGGAGGCGTAGGCAGTTATGCCGGCGAATTTTTGATCAGGGCCGGTATAGGCAGGATTACTATTGTGGATGGAGACGAAGTGGACCCTACCAATATAAACCGACAGCTGCAGGCCCTGCACTCAAGCATCGGCCAATCTAAAGCTGATCTGATGAAAAAGAGGCTTACCGATATCAATCCTGACCTTCAGGTCAATGCTATTGCAAAATTTCTGGAACCGGAAGATATGGACAAGCTGATAGCTGAAAACGGATTTGATTTTGTGCTGGACTGCATCGACAGTGTCACCCCAAAGCTGACCCTTATTCAGATAGCAAAAAGACGCAGGCTGAAGTTAATAAGCTCTATGGGAGCGGGTGGCAAGCTTGATCCGTCCCGCATTAGGGTAGGGGATATATCTACGACCCGGGAATGCAAATTTGCCCAGACGGTAAGAAAAAGGCTTAAGAGAATGGGTATTCGCAAAGGCTTCCTTGCGGTCTATTCAGAAGAGATACAGCCCCATGATGCTCTCAGAATGACGGATGGCACACGGTACAAAAGATCTTTCTACGGCACTATTTCGTATATGCCGGCACTTTTTGGCCTGACCATGGCATCTGAGGTAGTCAGAAGGCTGGGAGGCCTCAAATAATGTAACAGACTCTTTGCCTACTATTTTTTAGTGCCAGTAAATCCGCACATGTCACTAAGAGGAAAACCTGCCGGCAGCATGATTCCGCTCACGGTTATAGGTTCCTTGGTCACGAGTTTTATGTCTAGGACGCCGGTGATCTTTTTATTGTCATCACTTACGGTAAGCAGGGTTTTTACACTGGCATCCACTTTGACCTGTGTTGAGTCAGCCTGCGGATTTATCGTTTTGGGGTTGATGGATAGATTGGGTATGGTCGCATCTACATTCAACTGATTTTTAGGCACAACCGTCCCTTCCACTGCAAGCGGACCGATGGTGGTTTGCAAAATAATGTTGACCTTAGACTTATTGATCAGCTCCTTAATGCTCAGATCTGCTGTATTAAAAACTGCAGCAAAGATGCCCTGACAACTGAGCGTGCCGGTATAATCCCCCAGGAATCTTTTCTGATAGGTGCAACTGCTGTCGGATACCTCAGCCTGCGGATTATAATTGTCTCCAACCGGGTCTGTGCAGCCTTTGACGATTTCAGGTTCCTTTTTACAGGCGGAAAAAGTCAGTCCAAGTACCAGCATTGTCAGAAAAACTAAACTTAATGGCTTCATGTGTTTTGATTTTAAGATTATGGCAGCCAAAGATAATGCGTTTATTTTTTATTTTCAAGCATATTGACGTAATTTAAATCACCTAACCTTAACCTCAGTGCTATTTTACTTTTTTTTTCGATCACCGATTCCATATGACAAAAGAATGGCTGACTATTCCCATTTGGGAAAAGTCCGGGTACCGATGACCCAAACCGGTAAAAGACTTTGTCACCGGCCTGCCCAAATAATTGGATTCTGGGTTTAAAATTTTCTGCCGGCGTAGTGATTTTCGGCAGGATGGCCTGTCCCCGGCATGGAATATACACGACGACCATCAGAAAGATCACTATCAGAGGAAATAACCTAACTTTGCTGATCTCCATATTTATCTTTCCATTTTTGCTTTTTGCTTCCTGCATACATATCAAATCTTGCAAACAGGGACGGAATACTGCCATTGAGCAAATGATATTTTTTGGAGGGCTTGAGCCCAACGTGTTTCATGGCTTCTATGTGACCCGAAAGGATCCACGCCGTGCATCCTGGAAACGCATGCTTGAGTTTGTCGCCAATATGGCTGTAAAAATCACAGATGTCTTTTTCCTTCAGCCTTTCATCATACGGAGGGTTAAACAGGAGAAAAGCATTTTCTTCGCCTTCCTGGTAAAAAAAATCCTCTTCCGAGAGCGTAATATAGTCACTTAGTTTGGCAGTTTGCACATTGACCGTGGCGTATTCAATGGCTTTGCTGCTGATATCATACCCTTTTATTTTGGGAAGTTCACTGGTTTTGACTTTGGCCAGTTCTTCGTCCACTACCATTTGGTACAATACGGGGTCGAAGTTTCTCCATTTTTTAAATCCAAATTCACGCTCCGGATCCTGTGGCGGGATGTTGGCTGCGATGCGTGCCGCTTCACAGATAATTGTACCTGACCCGCACATAGGATCGATGAGCATAGTCATTTTATCCCATCCCGACAGCAGCACAAGGCCCGCTGCAAGGACTTCATTAAGTGGAGCCTCGGTCACCCTTTTGCGGTAATTTCTCATATGCAGGCTGCTGCCGCTGCTGTCCAGGCTCAGTGTTACGGTTGTATTGCGTATGTGTATGTTTATCCTGAGGGCTGGGTCACGGGTGTCCACATTCGGCCTTGAGCCGTATTTTTCCCTGAACCTGTCCACAATGGCATCCTTTGCCTTGAGGGACATATAATTGGCGTGTCTGAACTTTTCTGAACTGACCACCGAGTCTATGGCAAATGTTTCTTCAAGGGAAAAATAATCTTCCCAGTGAATTTTTTTTACCTCTGCATACAGTTCGTCTTCACTGGCAATAATAAACTCCTTGACAAACACCAGGATACGCAAACAAGTACGAAGCATGAGATTCGCCCGGTAAAGCATTACGATGTTGCCAGAAAACAGAACGGCTCTCTTAATAATTGTTACATCCTCTGCTCCCAGGTCTGTGAGCTCCTCTGCCAGGGTTTGTTCAAGGCCTTCCAGGGTTTTTGCTATAAATTTCAAGGCAGAGGGGGTGTGGTTATAGGAAAATGTGCATTTTGACCATATCAGGGATTATCCGCCGCATTCTTTTCTTAGTTCCACCATAAGGGTATCCCACAGGTCTCTTACTTCATCTTCTTCGTCATCATCACAAAAATCTGTAATCTCGAGGATGGTTTCATTGGTAATGTCAGACCTGTACATTCTGAATTCCAAAAACTCATCTGCGTGCTCGGCTGTCGCCCACTCAAACCTTATTCTTTCATCTTCAATGTCGTCTATCAGAAAGGCCTTTTCACTGCTTCCGCTCCAGAAAAAAGTGTACACATCGCCGGTTATATCCACATCATCACAATACCACCTTACCAGGGTGGCAGGCGAGGTCACAAAGTTGTATATTATCGTCGGTGATGCTCTGAAGATGTATTCGAGTTCCAGTCTGACACGTTTCATTGGATCAATATCGGTTTAGCTGTTTGGTTTGAAGCGTTAAATTGGCCGCAATAAAAAATTTTTTTTCCAATTGTCAAAACTATTGAACTTTTTTCACAATTTATTAATTTAACTAATTTGATTTCTTTCATGTGTTACGACAAAACATCGGCATCAAATTGTTGTTTTGCTTTTTGGCAATGTTTTTGAAGATGTCAAATACCACATTAACAAAAATTTCCATGATTATCAGCAATCCTTTTGGGTAGGGTATTTGTTGAATAATTTTATCTTTGCGGTCCTTTTTAAAAATCAGGCCGGATTAAAAGAAGTAAAATCTCATAATGAGGCAGTTAAAAATAACAAAATCCATTACAAACCGGGAGAGTCAGTCTCTCGAAAAATATCTCCAGGAGATAGGCAAGGTAGACCTTCTGACACCGGAAGAAGAGGTTAACCTGGCACAGAAGATCAAGGACGGAGATCAGGAAGCATTGGAGCGACTGACGAAAGCAAACCTCAGGTTTGTGGTGTCGGTGGCCAAGCAGTACCAAAACCAGGGATTGTCACTCAGTGACCTTATCAACGAAGGTAATCTGGGGCTGATCAAGGCAGCTCAGAGATTTGACGAAACCAGGGGTTTTAAATTCATTTCCTACGCCGTATGGTGGATCAGGCAATCCATCCTTCAGGCATTGGCAGAACAGTCAAGGATTGTAAGGCTGCCTCTCAACAAGGTTGGGTCACTTAACAAGATTAACAGGGCTTTTTCTGAACTTGAACAGGAGTTTGAAAGAGAACCTTCACCGGAGGAATTGGCTGAGCTGCTCGAAATACCCACTGAAGAGGTAGAGACTACTCTGGGTGTTGCCGCAAGGCACGTATCCATGGACGCTCCGTTTATTGACGGTGAGGATAATTCGCTCCTGGATGTGCTTGAAAACAACAGCACCCCTGATACGGACGCTGCTCTGGAATACAGGGAATCCCTGAGGAAGGAGATAGAGAGGTCTCTCAATACGCTGACAGACCGTCAGGCAGATGTTATAAAGCTGTATTTTGGCATAGGCATCGAACATCCCATGTCACTTGAAGATATCGGGGATAAGTTTGGACTTACCAGGGAAAGGGTCAGACAAATCAAAGATAAAGCCATCAACAAGCTGAGGTCGGTCAACAGATCCAAATTGCTCAAAAATTACCTGGGCACCTGATTGTATAATATAGGTTAAATAATAATGTAAGGACCGGTTGGATTATTTTCCTTCCGGTTTTTTTATTGCCTTGCCCAGTCAAAGGTGGTGCCCCCACTGGCAGCATACATACATAAAAAAATAACGGCAGGTATTACACTCAGCCCTAACATAAGGATAAAATATTGCCGGCCAACCCTGGATCTGTCAAACAATTCTGCAAGTAAGGAAATGGCAAGAATGGAAAAGAAAACCGGCACAGCTACAAAAGTCAGCAGAGAGGCCAGATATTCATTGGTGAGCCACAGAAGTATAAATACAACCGCTTCAGCCAGGAGGATCTCTCTGTAATATTTCATTGACTTTATCTTTGGGATTTTTTTACCTTCTCGAGAATACCGAATCCTTCAGACTTTAGGGATGCAAGTTTTTCAACGGACATAAATGCAGTATCCCTGAGTTTGGCATAAAAATACCTCCACCATAATCCGCAGGTAATCGCTACAGGCACAATATACCAAGGCAACGTTCCTGCTAAAGTCAGTATTATGAGCACAAGATAAAGCAGTGACTGCAGGACGATATTGGAAACCATGAGGATAGAAGTCCTGAATTCTTTGTGTTTGACCATCTTCTTTGTAAACAGGTATCCTGCAAACAAGGGTAAGCCATGGATAAGAGCACCGGCCGTGGCAGGGAGGGCACCTGTGGCCAGGGCCAGCAGACGCACCAGTGTGACGGGTTCTTTTGTGATGACAGACAAGTTTTGGCCTCGGAGACGGGTGTCTGATTTCAGTGCCCTGAACTGATCCCTGACGTTAGCCAGGGTCCCATCCGTCAGCCTGTCAGTTATCTCTGCGAGTTCTTTTTCTCTTTGCAGGCTTGCAGATGACGCCACATGTACCGGAGGATATCCTGAAGGGTGGTAATTTCTTTCTAAATCCGCGAGTTTTTCAAAAATATCTCGTCGGTCCTGGTCTTCAAGATGTACCACATTTTTTTTCATGGCCGAATACAGATCATCCAGAAGTTGCTGGTGGCCGTGGGTTTTGTCATTATGATACACCTCAAGGTAATCTCTTGCATTAAGAGGAGTGCCCACCCGAATCATGACTGTCTTGTCAAAATGCTGAGGATGTGTAAAATTTATTCCCACAGGAACTATTTCCAGATCGAGGTCAGGATATTTCTCCAGGGCCTGAAAGGCGATGCGACTGATACCCCGCTGAAGAGGACGCAATTTTTTTATACTTTCGGTATTTCCTTCCGCAAAGATCAGCAGGCTTTTTCTTTGGGCAAGCACTTCGAGACTTTCATCGATGGTTTGGCTGTTTTCTCTAAGTCTTGAAAATCCGTCCTTAAACCTGAAAATGGGTATCTGATTTGTGGCCCGTAGCAAAGGAGCCAGAAGTTTATTATCAAAAACATCACCTCTCACCAGGAAATTTAGCGGTTTTGGGAAAAAGCAGGCCATCAGGAGTGGCTCCATAAATCCGCTGGGATGATTGCTGGCGATCAGCTGGGCTTTGCCGGGATTGATATTTTCTGTGCCGGTAATATATATCTTGCGGAAGAACATCCTTAATGCAAAACCCACAAGTACTCTGAGAAATTTATATATCATCTTGTACGTTGTTATATTTTTGCGATGTAAAGCTAATAAATCATTGATGCCTGATAACCATTTGACGGACAATAAATTTCTCGTGGTCATCGCCGGTCCCACTGCCAGCGGCAAAACCAGGCTGGCGGCAGATGTTGCAGGAAAGTATTATGCAGAAGTTTTTTCTGCAGATTCCAGGCAGATTTACCGCGAAATGAATATTGGTACCGCCAGACCATCCATGGATGAAATGGCCGGCATACCACACCATTTTATAGGAGAGGCCAGTATTTTTGATTCCTGGTCAACGGGTCGGTATATTCAAAACCTTTCAGAAAGGCTTTCGGATTATTTTACCGGACATGATGTGGCAGTCCTAAGCGGAGGGACGGGCCTGTATATCAAAGCATTGCTGGAGGGCCTTGATAATTTTCCGGCCATAAGCGAAAGTACAAAGACCATAGTCAGAGAAAAGTTTGCCCGGTTAGGTATCAGGTACCTCAAGGAAGAATTACTCATCAGAGATCCGGTATATTATGAGATGGCTGATACCGATAACCCCAGGAGACTGATACGGGCACTGGAGGTCTGCCTGGAAGCGGGGGTTCCTTATTCCTCATTTTTTGGGACAGCAACAAAGCCCCGACCACTGTTTACTCCAGTTATGATTCTGCTTGAATGGCCCAGGGAAGAACTTTACTGCAGAATCAATGAAAGGGTAGACCGGATGATGGCTCAGGGTCTATTAGAGGAAGCCAGCGATCTGCTGCCGTACCGTGGTATCCCTGCCTTGGACACCGTGGGTTATCGGGAGTTGTTTGATTATCTTGAAGGGAAAACGAACTTCAATACAGCTGTCAGCCTGATCCGGCAAAATACCAGGCGGTATGCAAAAAGGCAGATGACATGGTTTAGGAAATACGGAGACTGGACTGTTTTTCATCCTGAAGCTAAGGAAGATATCTTCCGGCATATTGAAGAAAAGTTTGAGAACATTGCAAACAGAACCTGAAAGTTAAAATTTTCTTAAAAGAGCTCTCAAACACTGAACCTTACCATCGGATATTTGTTACAACAAATGTTATTAAATTATTTACTCACAACCTTTAAATTAAAACCATGAAGCACTTATTTTTATTTTCAGCTTTTATTTGTATGTCAGTAGCAGGCCTTTTTGCAGGGAACGGAAGTCCAGCTCCAAAATCAATTGACCTGGCCAATTCGAAGATCGTCTGGAAAGGATACAAAGTGACAGGAAGTCATGAAGGTACACTGTCTTTCAAATCAGGATCTCTTGATTTTACAGGAGACAAACTGACAGGCGGTGAGCTCGTAGTTAATATGGGCAGCTTGAATTGTACCGACCTTAAGGAAGGCATGAAAGGCAAACTGGAAGGTCACCTTAAATCCGCAGATTTTTTTGGCGTGGAAAAATTTCCTGAAGCCAGCATCAAGTTTACAAAAGTTATCCCAAGAGGTATTCCGGGTGAATACAAGGTGACTGCAAACCTGACCATCAAAGGTATTACAAAGGAAATCAAGTTTAATGCTTCTGCAAAGGATGGAATGGGTTCTGCATCAATCAAGGTCGACAGATCTGAATTTGATATCAGGTATGGATCAGGATCATTTTTTGACAATCTGGGTGATAAGACCATCTATGATGAGTTTGACCTGGACATTAACATTAAATTCTAAAAAAAAATTAATAATATTTTTCACGGAATTTTTAAATAATTATATCTTTGCATTCAGAAAGGAAAAGAGCTTTTATCAAGCTAAATTCATTTCGATTTTATTTGACATAATGGATGCACAGTTTTGTGCCACAAAGAGACAGTAGTTTTTTTCATAGTTAGAGGGTCGGGTCGCCGGACTCGGCCCCTTTCAAATGAAATTTTAGCCAACGTCTGGGAAATGTGGTTTCTAAATTGCAGCATTTATAACGGTTACTGTGAAGTCAGGAACTTATAAAAACAATATCGGCAGATACAAAGAGACAGTAGTTTTTTTCATAGTTAGAGGGTCGGGTCGCCGGACTCGGCCCCTTTCAATTGAAGCGAACCAACGTCTGTGACCTGTATCTTTGATAAAATTTTAGGTTGCGACCTGAAGAGACAGTAGTTTTTTTCATAGTTAGAGGGTCGGGTCGCCGGACTCGGCCCCTTTCAAATGAAGCGAACCAACGTCTGCGAATCTGGAAGCTAAAAGTTTAAAGCCTGGCAAAATTTGTCGGGCTTTTTGTTTTTATACCCGTACCGAAAGAAAGGAATTGCCCTTTGGGGCCAAATGGAATTATCTGAAATTATGATTGATAAACCTGTTTCAGGCAAAAATCTTGTTTGCCATGGTCATGGCTTTCCTGAATTCTGCCGTGTTGATGCCTGTATCGGTTTTATTTGACTCAAAATACTGTATCAGGTTTTCTGTGGCCATATTGCCTGTCAGTTCGTCCTTAGCCATAGGGCATCCCCCGTAACCCTTCATCGCCGAATCAAATCTCCTGCATCCACCGGCTAGTGCAGCCTCTATTTTGAGCAGCCAGTTGTGAGGTTGGGTATGAAGGTGTGCACCAAACTCCACGTCAGGGTAGGGAGGAATAAGGTGCTTAAAAAGATATAAAATACTGTCAGGTGTTGCTATACCAATAGTGTCGGAAAGGGCCATGATCCTGATATCAAGGTCAGCCAGCTTGTCCACCCATTTTTGGCAGATCTCCACGCTCCACATGTCACCATACGGATTACCAAAGCCCATGGAAATATATACCACCATTTTTTTATTGTGTTTCTGGCAGATCGTCCTGATCTCCTCCACCCTGATCAGGGATTCTTCGATGGTGGCGTTGGTATTCCTGAGCTGAAAGGTCTCGGATATTGAAAACGGATAACCCAGATAAGTGATCTCGTCAAACTGAGCGGCATCATTTGCCCCTCGTTCATTGGCAATAATTGCCAGCAGTTTTGACCTGGTGCCGGACAGGTTCAGCTGTGAAAGTACCTCTGCCGTATCCCTCATCTGCGGTATGGCCTTGGGAGATACAAAACTGCCAAAATCTATGGTGTCAAAACCTGCTTTTAGCAACTGGTTGATGTAATCTGCCTTGACCTTTGTAGGGATAAATTCTGCAATACCCTGCATAGCATCCCGGGGACACTCAATCATTTTTACGGGCTGCGTGGCTTTGGCAGACATAGGGCAAGCTGTTATTTATTTTAAAATTTTCGAAGTTATGCTCAATACCCGTTATTTTTGAATATTTAACTGATATTTGTCGCTAAATTCAATTTTCATATGAATAAACCAATTTGGACATTAGTTGGTTTCATTATTTTTTGCCTCGGGGTCTTGTCTCTGATTCTCTCTATGGTGGGTCTCAGGTTTTCTTTTCTCAGCTTTATTTACGACCATGGAGTGCTTAGTCTCGTTATCCAGGTTTTAGCCATGTTTGCGGGCATTGTAATCATGTATGTTTCGAGGGTGTCTGATGAGGAATGAAGCCACCTGTCTGTCGCTGTTAGTTATTAAGCAAAACTGAAAGTCTGACGGTAAGGCCGTGATCCCTGAAACCTTTTTTATCAAAGGACCAGGTATAGTCCAAATCAAACAGGTGCAGTGGCCCCAGCCTGAAATTTTCAAGCCCTGTAAAGAGTTCCAGATATCTCCCGTTGATGGGCTCATCCAGTGTGGAAAACCCCAGCACCTCCTTAAAACTTGTTTTCCGCATGAGCGGAATCTTATCCATGATAAAGCCGTTGAAATGATGCCTGAAGTTGACCTGAATATAGTTCCTGTCGGTACTGTAGGCATAATAGGGCATCAGATTAAAGCTGGCAAGATCCGGGGCGATAGGCATGAGTACCTGATTGCCGATAGGGTGGAAAAAATCGCCAAAAAAGGTGGGAGCCTTTCCCAGACTTGTGCCGAATTCCACATTGTAACTGAAGTACCCGAGAAGTCGTGCATTGACGTAAATATCCCTGACTTGCAGGGTAAATTTGTTAAAAAATCCTGAGCTTGCCTCCAGAGGCAACCCTGCCTCATATTCCAGTCTGATATTTGGCCAGTCGGACACATCCCTGACTTTCATATTGGGATAGGTGCTGTACTTCTGGGCCGGGCGGATGAGTATGCCGATCTTACTTTTCCAGTAACTGTTTTGTCTGTAATACTTTGCATCCAGGTCAGGCCTTGGTATATTTTCATCATATAAGTCATTTTTGAACCTGAAACTGTAATTTGAATTGATGTGAAGAGGACTTCTTTTCTCAAGCCCGGTGCTAAGGTTCAGAAAAAATCCGTTAAAGATCTCTCTGCGGAATCCGGCTGAGAGATACTCACTTTGATACAGCCTGATGCTGTTGAACTTACTCCAGAGCGATGCCCAGCTGTTACCCCTTTCAGCAATCGGCTGCCGCGGATCAAACTGAATATAACGCCTGCCACCGCCGACATTAAAATACCCCTGATTAAAATTGTCAAACCTGCGTTCCAGATCAAAGAAAGCTTTGAATTTATTGTCTGAAAATCCATACTGGACTGCGGGTTCAAATATCCAGGAACGTAAAAAAGTGTCCGTTTTTTCCCAAATGACATCCAGGCTAAGCTTAAATCCCTCCACAGCATTAAACCTAAAACTCGATAGTGGGCTTCGATAAGTAAGACTGGTCTTCTTGTACGATTTGTTGTAAGTGTATCCTGTCAGGATTTTTAGGATGCTGAATTTGTTGTTTTTCTTGTCAATGGAATCCATGTAGGGTTTTGAATTCCAAAGTCTCATCAGCGAATCCTTGCGGATATAATCTCTTTGTTCTTCATCGGTTAGAGGTATCGGGCGTACATTGTTCCAGAATGCCGAATCCCGGAGCAGGGCATCTTTTTCGACTCTGAACACCTCCCTGCCTTCCATGACAGACCTGGTATCCTGTTTTGTATCATATCCGGAAAATACATATGTAAAACTACCACGCAGCTTAAATCCCAGCAAACCGGCCCTAAAACTGAAGACCTGGCTGAGCATCCTCCACTTGTCTTTCCCTTCTACAGGCACAAATACCTGCTTCACTTCTATGGTGTCAAGATAGGTGTTTTTGAGGGCAGGTCCCGTGATGATAATGTCTGCACTGTATATGTTCCACAGGTCTTCGGTAATATAAATATAACCTTGCAGGAGTGGTTCTGACTTATATCGCGGTATGATTTTGATTTTGTTAATCATTCGGCCCTGGTTGTCCACTGTGACCTGTTCCAGAGCATAACGGTAATGGGCGAAGGCATTGTCAGCAATTGGCGAAATAATGGACCTGCTGAAATTGAGGTATTCTGTATACAGGTCAAAGGATGCCCAGTTAAACTGGTTTGCCGTAAATAGTGAATTTGTGCCCGATGATACCGATGAAATCATCACTTCCCGGGTTTTGTCCGGAGCCAGGAAATAGAATTTTGATTTTGACTCCGAGAGATATACTATCCCCTGGCCGGCTGTGTCCAGAATGCCGTTAAGGGTGCCTATTTCCTCACCAAGAATCTTTTTGGGAGTATCAGTCAGTTTTACGACACCTTTTACATACAGGTCGGCACTGTAAGAATTGAATTGTTTTTTGTAATAATCACGTTTGGCAATGGCTTTACGGATTATGGCGTATGACGGGTCTTCGCGGTCAGAGGTAATCACAAGCCCATTCAGGATGTTAGCGTCGGGCTGTAGGCTGACATTCTGCACTTTTCTCTGACCGGTATAATTGAGTCTTACTGTTTGATGTCTGTACCCTACATAGCTAAAGACAAGAGTAAGATCTCCCTGCTGAGTGACATCCAGCTCGTAGACCCCCTCGGCATTGCATACTGTTCCTGAAGACGTGCCTTCGATATACACGGTAGCGTAGGGCAGGGGATTGTTGTTTTCGTCAGTAACTCTTCCTGAAACCTGTGCGTATGCACCCATGCTTGTTAGGATCAAAAAAATCAGAATCATGCCCGGAAGGCTATAGAAAGCATTGCGGACACGGTCGAGGTCAGAGGACCTCACCTGATTTAAAAAACCTGAGAATGGCAGATTCATACCAATTATAATCTGACCCAAAGGTAGTGAATCCCACGTGACCTCCGTATTTGGTAGTAACCAAATGAAGGTTTTTATTATTGGCGGCCTCATTTATGGGGTAAGATTCAATCGGTAGAAAAGAATCGTCCCAGGCATTAATCATGATGGCAGGAATGCTGATTCTGTGCAGGTATTGTTTGCAACCGCACCGGTCATAATAGTCGTCGCAGCCGGCAAAACCATGGATGGGTGCTGTGTATTTGTCGTCAAATTCGCGTATGGTCTTAATTTTTGATGGGTCTTTTGGGATGGTCAGATGCGGAAATTGCCTTATTTTTTCATTGATCTTGTGGGCAAGTGTCTTTAAGAAACGGGATTCGTATACCTTATTTTCCCTTTTTTGAAGCTGGAAGCTACCGGCTTTCAAGTCACACGGTACAGAAACCCCGGCTATGCCTTTTATGGCTGGCGAAAGCGGATAAAATCCATCTCCGGCATATTTAAAGGTAACATTTGCACCCAGGCTAAAACCGCAGATGTATATGTTTTTGTAGTATTTTTCGGCGTTGCCGACGACCTGATGCAGATCCGCCGTAAATCCGCTGTGGTACATCAGAGGTGTTCTGTTCATCACTCCGCTGCAGGACCTGAAATTTAGGGTGGCGACATGAAAACCATTTTCGGCAAGCATTCCTGAAGTACCGAGCATGTATTGGGATGATGACGACCCCTCCAGTCCGTGCAGGAGGATACAAAGGCTGTCGGAAGCACCGGCCTTCAGCCAGTCTGTATCAAAAAAATCGTTGTCGGGTGTCTCGTATCGGATTCTTTCATACTGAATGGATGCAGGATTTCTGAACAGGTAGGTGTAAAAAGTATTCAAATGCCCGTTTCGCAACCAGAATGGAGGTCTGTAGGATGTGTCCTCAAAATGGGGCATGGATATATTATTGTGCGTATATGCTTTTGCGGATTTCCAGAGCTTTATCTGGGTAATCAGTTATCACTCCGTCCACTCCAAGATTATACATTTTTTCAATGTCAGCAGCCTCGTTAATAGTCCAGGGAATGAGTTTTAAACCCAGCTTTTTACATTGTTGGACCATTTTTTCATTGACAAACCCAAAATAGGGGCTATAGATTTGGGGTTTGAAATCAAGTTTCTGAAGGTTTTTCTCTACAGGGTCACCATTTTCCACCAGGAATGCTATCACGATATCCTTATCTTTTTTATGCATTTCATTAAGACATCCAGGATCAAAAGACTGAATATTTGACTGATCTCTGATGCCCCATTTGACGACCTCTTTATAGACAAGATCTGCCGAAACCGGACAAGGTGGGTAAAAGTCGTTTTCCTGCTGGCTGATGTGCTTGATTTCGATATTATACCTCACAGGATCCAGCTTGTTTTTATTAATGTGTTTTTCCACAGCTTCTATCACTTCTCCCAGAGTGGGTTTAACAGCAGGTTGTTTTGTCTGAAGCGGATACTTAGGATGTGGCTTTAGCCCCACATCAATTTTGCGTATGTCTGCGAGTGTCATCCTGTAAATGTTGAAGTCCTTTTCGTTGCTTTCGGTGACCTCTGTTCCATCGACTCCTGTGGATATAAGGTGACTGAAGTAAGGCTCGTGAGAGACTATTACCTGGCTGTCTCCGCTGATTACGACATCCAGTTCCAGGGTGTGGACACCCAGATCAACGGCATGGATAAATCCGGCAACCGTATTTTCAGGCATCAGGCCCCGGCATCCCCGATGCCCCTGCACCTCAGGTATGCCTTGTTGG
The DNA here is from genome assembly GCA_019136675.1 of Bacteroidota bacterium. Taxonomy (GTDB): domain Bacteria; phylum Bacteroidota; class Bacteroidia; order Chitinophagales; family Saprospiraceae; genus OLB9. Next base: position 3,567 of record JAGVTV010000065.1, on the reverse strand, counting down.
CCGGTGCAGGAAATAAGTATGCACAAAATCATTGTGACAGGTATCTTCATGTCATCTTTCTATTACAGGGTAGGTTATACCTGCACTGAATACGAACATGCTGCCGTCAAGAATCCAACGGGGTTCCACGTAATAGGTATATTTTTCAGCGGGGACCCGTAAAGAAGCACCCAGGGATAAGGAGTTTTCTGTGATGGTGGTTCGTAGAAAATTCAGTCCCGCAAAAGGTCTTACAAAGACTTTTTCGCTGATGTTAAAGAGTCTGTATTGAAAATCAAAGTCAAATGACCAGGATGCTTTTGCCGCTATATAATAGGTAGCATCGACATTGATGTCAAATTTTTCGTTAAAGCCATAGGCTCCTTTGGCATTGAGTCCCAATGCCTTGAAGCCGGAATTATTGTTAAACTTCATGCCTCCTCCAAAATAAAACTGAGCACGTGCAGTCGTAGTGTAAAAAAATCCGGCTATCAGTAAAAGGGTAGTTATCCTGAATGTTTTTATCCTGATCATTACAATAATTCATTTTGGGTTACCAGAAAACAAAAGATTTTACTTTGGATTTTTACCAAATGCGGCAACAAACTTATACAATTGTGAGCATTCCTGGTACTTATCCTGAAAAAATCTTGGGGCACATTTGTATCGTAGTAAGTTAAAGTTTGGGACGGGCTGGGTCTCATGGCCCGGGTTGGTCCTGCAATTCCGTTATAAAAAATTTAACAAAATAAGGAGAGAGTAAAATGTTAACCGGGATAATATTTTGAAAAATTATTATAAAACATTGAAAAAAAACACATTATAAATTCAAATTCATTTAATTTAAATTATCGGCTTTTTGAAAGCAGCGTTTGGTGTTAATTTAACGTTAAATAAAATATAATGAAATGTTGTCAGTAGTTTGAAAAGGTGCTTATATTTGTCATTTATATCCCTTAGGGGCCTAATATGTATTCAATTCAATTTATTATCTAACAAAACAATTTTAGCATGAAACAACTCTTTTTTACGCTGTTTTTACTCTTCGCGGGTATGAGCATGACGTTTGCCCAGAGGACGGTTTCCGGTAAGGTAACAGACAATGCCGGAGAGCCTGTGATCGGAGCTAACATCATTGTTAAGGAAGCACCAGGAGTGGGCACCATTACCGACATCGACGGTATGTACCAGCTTAGTATTCCTGATGCTGGTAAAACCCTGGTATTCAGCTACACAGGATTTGAGGGCCAGGAGCTGGCTATCGGCAACGCCTCCACTATTAATGTTACCATGAGTGAAGGTAAACTCCTTGAAGAGGTAGTAGTTACTGCCCTCGGTATCAAAAGGGAAAAAAAGTCCCTTGGTTATGCTGTAACTGATGTAGGTGCAGACCAAATGGTACAGAGAGCTGAGACAGACCCTATCAGGGCTTTGTCCGGTAAAGTAGCAGGGGTCAACATTACAGGAGCTGGTGGAGCCCCGGGACAATCTACCAAGATCAACATCAGGGGATTTTCATCCCTGAACGGAAACACACAGCCACTGTTTGTGGTGGATGGAATTCCATTTGACAATCAGGTAGCTAATACAGGTCAAGGTACTCAATTCTCCAACAGGGCATTTGACATTGACCCTAATAACATCGAGTCCGTATCAGTCCTTAAAGGTGCTGCTGCTGCTGCTCTTTACGGATCAAGGGCTACCAATGGTGTGATTCTGATCACTACCAAGACAGGTAAAAAATCTAACAAAGGCCTGGAAGTTAACTTCCAGTCATCCTACAACACGGAAAAGATTTCCAGCCTTCCAAACTACCAGAACACGTATGCTCAGGGATCTGACCAGAACTACAACGGTGGTTTTATCGGTAACTGGGGTGCTCCTTTTCCAGAAAATGTTGACAGGCTAAACCAGCAGTTTCACGCAGGCACTGCCAGATACTCCAAGGTGTATGCCGCTGGCTACGCTGAAGGTACAGTACCTCACCCACTGATTGTAAACAGTTATCCGAGTTCACAGGGCTATGCAGGAGTATTCCCAGAACTTTTGGAAGATGATCCAAACAAGCCTGGTTCAAAAAGAGCTAAAGCTATTCCACTCAAGTCTTATGATTTTCTGGATCAATTCTTTCAGACAGGTCAACTGGTTGAAAATTCTCTTACTGTGTCTACCGGAGACGAAAAGAGGAGCCTCAGTACAACCTTGTCAAGAATGGACAACACTGGTATAGTACCAAACTCCAAGTCATCCAGGACAACCATTTCTTTTGGCGGTAATGCTAAACTGGACAACGGCCTGCAGATTAATGGTAAAGTAAATTACGTAAATTCGGCCCAGGCTTCACCGCCCATCGCTCCTTCTTACTATACTGACTATGGATCTCAGGATGCTGCCAGTATTTATTCCAGGTTATTTTACCTTCCGAGGAACGTAGACCTGATGGGTTGGCCGTTTGAAAACCCTGTAAGCGGAAACAACATTTTCTACCGTGCATTGGATAACCCAAGATGGCTTGTTAAGAACAACAGATTTAACAGCGATGTAAACAGGGCTTTTGGATCGTTGACACTCAGCTATCCGCTCACCAGTTGGTTAACTGCCAATGCAAGGGGAGGTTTCAATACCTATACCGATGCCCAGGTTAACCTGAGCAGGTCAGGTGGCGTTGCCGACCCTAACGGTGGAGTTTGGAACAGGGATATCAGGAACACTGAATTGGATTTCAATTATTTCCTTACAGCCCAGAAGCCACTGAGTGACGATCTGGACCTCACAATCACAGCAGGACTCAATCAGAACCAAAGACAATACAATAGCAAGTTTACAGAAGGTGACGGTATTATTGACAATAGCAACCAGAATCTTTCTTCTGTAACCACAGTATTGGGAAGAAGCGATTTCAAGAGGCTTCAGAGATTATTTGCAGGATATGCTGATGTAAACCTTGGTTATAAAAATTTCCTTTACCTGGGTCTTACAGCCAGAAATGACTGGTCCTCAACATTGGTCAACCCCAAAGATTTCAAGAATTCAAAAAATTCTTACTTCTATCCGGGCGTGAGTGCATCACTTGTGCTTTCTGAAGCCATGGATCTTTCATCTACACCATTCTCTTATGCCAAGGTCAGGGCTTCTTATACTCAGGTAGGTAACGAGGCAACTCCTTACCAAACAGCCACCTATTACGGATTCGAAATACCTTTTGTGACATCATCAGGTACAAGGGTTAACAGAGCGGGACTTGGAAATCTTCTTGGAAAGGCTGACCTTGTCAATGAGTTAACCAAGGAACTGGAATTCGGTTTGGATCTTAGAATGTTTAAAAACAGGGCAGGCCTTGAGTTTTCATGGTTTAAGAGAAACTCTATCGACCAGATTACAAGAGCAGATGTGCCTACTTCGTCAGGATTTAGCCAGTCGGTTGTTAATGCCGGTGAAATCCAGAACAAGGGTATAGAACTGTCATTTAACGTTGATATCCTCAAATCAGACAATGGTTTTAATTGGAACAGTCTAATTAACTTCACAAGGATCCGTTCACTTATAGTTGATGCCGGTGAAGGTACAGAGTTGATTGTCGGAGGTGTT
>JAGVTV010000173.1 GCA_019136675.1 Bacteroidota bacterium | reverse complement strand
AGAGATATCATATAGCACCATCTGTCCATGCTCAGGTATATACTCTCCCAGGGTGACAAGCAAATAATCCTCCACAGGATTGGGGAAGAGGCTTATGACTGCCGTAACTGCCGGTCCTGTATCACCGGTGCCACTGGGCCCTATCGTGAGGGTGCGGCAGGTAGTGTTACTACTGTTTTCATTGCTCACGGTGAGGCATACGGTATAGGTGCCGCTGTGGGCATAGGTGTGGCGGGGGTGCCGCTCCGATGACCGGGGACTAGCATCACCGAAATCCCAGCTCCAGGTCTCCGGCCGGAAATAGCTCAGATCCGTAAACCATATGCGGCGGTAGTCCAGGGTATCGGGATCATAGCGGTACTTCGCTACCGGATGATTGTCAATGCCCAGCGTATCGCAGGCAGAGCCGTCGAGTGGGCCGGTACGATACTCCGGCATATTGGGTACGGTACGGGTAAATCCGGTATTCAGCAAAACACTGTGTTGCCTTACATCGCAGGATATTCCTTTTTCGATTGGATTATTTATAACTGATATCATTCTGTTATTTGCGGAATTAGGGAAAACATATATTTTGCCATCCGGACCCAATTTCATAAGAAAAAAGTTTACGCGAAACCCGATCGGATCAATAGTATCATACGGAAAATAATACTTGTATCCGTCATATTGTGCCACTTCGGTTTGTGATCCGATAATGTCTGTAGCTGACATATCATATTGTAATATACTGATCGCATTGCACACATAAAGATATCTGCTATCAGACGAAAAAGATACACCTCCTGCGAGGTCTGGCGTAGTGAGTATCTTGGATCTGATATTGCGGATAGTACCGTCACATCTGTCAAAGTCAGCCACACAAAATCCACTTGCATCCTGCCCAAGTAAATATGCAAAATACCAGGACAACATTTTACCATTTGGAGATATTGTAATCTGTCCTATGCCAGCTCTGCTTTTTCTTTCTGTAAATGTCGGTTGCTGACTGACCAGATGAATACCTGATATATCCACCAAATATGTCAATAAAATGGTTTGAGCTCTATTAAACGTGATCAGCCACCAATCTCTTCCATTTCCGTGTTTGACAGAATAAATAGTAGTTCCTAATGTGTCATTTACCAACCCAATATTGACTTCAACATCTCTTTGTAACAGTTTACCATCAGGATATTCATTACTAATAATAAAACTGGAGTACGCCAACCTAAAGTAACTGTTTGTGCAGTAGTCCCAACTATTGTAAATAGCATAATACTGATCTCCGACAGGTAATATTATTGCTCGTTGCCATCCCAAAAGGCCAACAGGAATTGCCATATTTGCATTACCATAATTGTTAATTTCCCATTCGTTGCAAAACCAACTTGGTTGATTGCCATAATTGATAGTATCTGCAATAGGCTCATTATCGGCATTGATGATGACTTGTCCATTTGAATATGCTTGTAGTTTTCCATCTTTATCAGAAATACTACAATTGCCACCAGCAAGATCCCATAATCTGTTTGGATCATAATATATTCGCACAGGGTCATAACTAAAATCAAAATTAGTGGCTCCTCGAGTGGTATCTGCTGCGCGATCTGGCAATATTATATCAAATTCTTCGTCTCCTAAGAGCCATATGTGATCTTCTTTTTGAGTAAAAGCTAGAGTGTTATGAAGTATGAATAAAAGTGCTAAAACTGTCCTCATAAACAATGAATTTTATAAGAAAGCAGGCCTGATTTAAAACACTATCCTCTCAGGCCTGCTTACCCTAGGTTACTATTTGATTAATATAAACTTTCCTCTTCTTTCTGTATGGTCTCCCATCACACATTTATAATAATAAACACCTGGTTCCCGACCTGATAAATCAATGGTATGATCGTAAGATACCTCTCGTTCTAATAATAGTTTGCCCATGGCATCATATATCATGATAAACTACAGAGACAGTCAGCAAGATACTGATAGATATTTCAACCCTCCTTTTTTATTCTTTCCAGATGGCTCCAAATCCTGCAGCCCAAAGTTCTTTGTTTAGTTCGGGTAAAGCACGCTGCAGTATGTCGTCAGCTTCTTTGGAAAGGCCACTCCACACGGCATCCAACTCAGTCTTGCGATCCATAGATGGCTTGGTAATCACCGGGATGTCGCTCTCAAAATGATTGAGCATAAACATATAATTAGCCGTGAATTTATTGGGGAAATTTTCCACATCGTCATAAGCTTTTGATTTACGTTGTACCATCTCTTCATCCCATTTTTTCATTCGTTCTGACAGTGCCTTTGACTTGTCCCTAAGATTTCCCGCAGGTATTCTCTGCATGAGGTCTTCAAGTTGATGACGTTTGGAGTCCATACGGTTTACTGTTGTATGCATGGCGGAGACTTTTTGTTCCATTTCCGACATCACAGAAGTGTACTTTTTGTATGTTTCATCAGTTGTGGGATATAACGGGTTTTTATTGATTTCTATGGTGACCTCTGCCGAGGAATTCCCATTTTTCAGCATGGCCGTATATTGGCCGGGAATGGCCTTGTGTCCCCTGTAACTGCTTTCTATATACACATGCGGCACCCCAGGCATAGTAGAGTGACGAAGGTTCCAGACAAAGCGATTCAGACCTTTGTCTTTTGTAAGCAATGGTTCTGAGGGTGGTCCGCCATCATATCCGACGTAAGTAGAGTCTTTTTTAGACGAAAATCGCCTGACAACCTTTCCACTCCAATCCTTTATTTCAAGGGTTAATTCATTATCCTTAACCTGTTCTGGCAGATAGTAATAAAACACTGCACCTGAGGCCGGATTTATTCCCCTAGTAGGGTTTGTACCCTTAAAGTCTTTTACTGAGCCGTCAAGTTCACTATAAGAATTGGACAGAATCACTTCTGAAGGTTTGTAAAGTGTCATCAGATTTGGTTCTGACTGAACCTGTCTGACCAGGCTGAGATCATCAAGGATCCAAAACGAACGCCCTGAGGTAGAAGCGATAAGGTTGTTCTTATGCACACAAAGGTCTGTGATGGGAGTTACCGGAAGGTTTAGCTGGAAGGGTCTCCATTCTTTTCCTCCGTTATATGAGATATACACTCCTGTTTCAGTGCCGGTATACAACAAGTCTTTCTTCACATTGTCTTCTCGTACTACCCTGGTAAAAGCTTCTGCAGGTATGCCGCTGACTATTTTTGTCCAGGTTTTACCGTAATCGGTGGACTTGTAAAGACCAGGGGCATGGTCGTTAAACTTGTACCTGGTGGTGGCTATATAGACCGTGGCTTTTTCATGGGGTGATACTTCGATGGCATTTATAAGGCACTCCTGAAGACCTGTCGGGGTGATATTGGTCCAATTCCTGCCTCCATCTTTGGTGATATGCACGAGGCCGTCATCACTGCCCGTATAAATCACCCCCTTTTCATGAGGAGACTCCGTCACATAGCTGAGAGTTCCATAGTTTTCGGCTCCGACCGCTTCATTGGTATATGGCACCCCACCCTTTCCCTGCTTGGATTTTTCGTTGCGGGTCAGATCAGGCGAGGCTTCTTCCCAGGATAAACCCATGTCTCGGGTGCGGAGAAGATGCTGAGATCCGTGATAAAAAGTGTTTGGCTCGTGGCGGCTCCAGATAATGGGTGCGTTCCAGTTAAATCTGTATTTCATGTCGCTGGCATCCCTGGCAAGGTACTGAATGGGGGCAGCCATGATATTGGAAGTGGCTTTGGCTTTGGTGTCCAGAACTTCGATGGTGCCGAGATAGCTTCCTCCCATAACATATCTGGGGTCGTCAGGATCGAAAGCCAGGAATGCACTCTCACCCCCAGCCGACCATGTCCAGCTCTCACGGCTGATTCCGCCTGCTCCAAATTCTCTGCTTGCTATCCTTATGGAAGAATTGTCCTGCTGACCGGCGTAGATGTGGTACGGAAACTGGTTGTCCACATTGATTCTGTACAACTGTGCCGTAGGCATATTACTTTGCGGCGACCAGGATTTACCTCCGTTAACGGTGACGGTAGAGCCCCCGTCATCAGAAATTATCATATTCTTGGGGTTATCAGGGTTGATCCACAGGTTGTGATAATCTCCGTGCTGGCCATGGATCTCTTCCCAACTCCTGCCTCCATCAATGGACCTGAGAGCGGGGGCACTGAGTACATAAACG
>JAGVTV010000113.1 GCA_019136675.1 Bacteroidota bacterium | reverse complement strand
GCTATCCAGGTACCTGGTATGGCGTATCAGCCACCTTTGATAGGTTTCAAACAATTGCTCAACTTTGGTGCATTTTCTATTCCGGACAGTGGCGGATGGCTCATGCTTATTGGCGGTATTTTGATAGGGCTGGTTTATGTTTTGGAAGTAGGATTGTTGAGTAAATTTTTGAAAAAAAACAGTAATCCTGCAGTTTTGTTAGTTCCCTTTTTTACCTTAATGATGTCCTGTAGTCCTGCAGGACCGGAACCAATCACTTTGCATAAAGACATATGTGCAAATTGCAAAATGAATATTGCAGAAGGTCATTTTGCGGCAGAATTGATCACTAAAAAAGGGCGTGTTTTTAAGTTTGATGACATCTCGTGTCTTATCAATTATAAAAAGGAAAATCCTGACAAAGAAGCCAGGAGTCACTATGTCCACTATTATCCTGGTGACAATGAATTGATTCCTGCTGAAACCGCTTTTTATCTCAAAGGTGGTTCGCTATCAAGCCCGATGGCAGGTAATATTGCTGCTTTTAAAACCGAAAAGGAAGCAATAGAACAAATGCAAAAATTAGGTGCCGAAAAAACCGATTGGAAGGCGTTATTGACACAATGATCATTTTATGCCCGCTAACGGATACAAATTATGGTTGATGGTCGAAATACTGATATTATTTTCAGTATCGGCAATAGGGCGTACCATACATGTAGGACCCGGAAAGGAGTTTAAAAATATCAGACCTGCACTTCTTGAGGCACGTGATGGAGATACCTTGTATGTCCAACATGGTTTATACAAGGAAGGCAATATTGTCATCAATAAAAAAGTAGTGATGATAGGCATTGAATTGCCTGTAATAGATGGAGATAAAAGGTACGAGGTTGTTTCAATAAAGTCAGACCAGGTTATTTTTAAAGGGTTTCAGGTGCAAAATTCAGGATTCGCAACTTTAAATGATCCCGGAGGTATCAAGGTATATGACGCTGCAAATGTACAGATCCTGGAAAATGTACTTGAAAACAATTTTTTTGGCATATATATACAGTATGGCAAACATATCACGGTAAAAAACAACCGTATAAAGGCATACGGTGTAGAAGAGCAACAAATTGGCAATGGCATCCACTGCTGGAAATCAGATAGTTTGCAAATCATTGGTAATCACGTACAAGGACATAGAGATGGTATTTACTTTGAGTTTGTGACTCATTCCATCATCTGGCGAAATATCTCCAAATACAACATCCGTTATGGATTGCATTTTATGTTTTCCAACGATGATGCTTACGTCAATAATTTTTTTGATGGCAATGGTGCAGGAGTGGCTGTTATGTACACTAAAAATGTAATCATGTACGGCAATACCTTTAAAAATAGTACCGGAGACGCTGCTTATGGCATTTTATTGAAAGAAATCTCAGATGCAGAAATAAGAGGCAACAAGTTTATAAATAATACTTCGGCACTTTTTCTGGAAGGTGCAAACAGAATGTTGATACATAAAAATGTCATTACAGGTAATGGATGGGGCCTGAAAATTCAAGCCAATTGTATGGATAATACTATTACAGAAAATAATTTTACAGCCAATACTTTTGATGTGAGCACCAATGGAACTTTGGTACTGAATAAATTTTTTAGAAATTACTGGGATAAATATGAAGGATACGACCTTGACAAGGACGGAACAGGTGATATAGCTTATCATCCGTTAAGCATTTATTCGGTGATTATCGAAAACAACCCCATTGCCATGTTATTGTACCGTAGTTTTATGGTAACCTTGCTGGAACGCACCGAAAAACTCATTCCCAGCATTACGCCCGAGGCTTTTGTAGATAATAAGCCTATGATCAAACCGTACATCCTGTGATTCACCTGAATAACATATCAAAGAGCTTTGGCAAAACACAGGCACTAAAGAATGTGTCTTTGCAATTGGATGCCGCAAAATGTGTCGGCCTGATAGGGCCCAACGCATGCGGCAAGACTACGATCATTAAAACTATACTCAGTATGGTAGTGCCGGATTCGGGAGAGATTTTAGTTAACGGCACCAAAATCACAGGCGATGTGAGGTATAAAGCCAGTATAGGATACATGCCACAAATAGGCCGCTATCCAGACAATATGACTGTCAGTCAGGTTATCAGTATGATCCGGGATATCAGGGGTTATGAAGGGAAAGAAGACACTGAGCTGTATGAAGAGTTTGGAGTAAACAAGTTTTGTGACAAAAAGATGAGAACACTCTCGGGCGGTACCACGCAAAAAGTGAGTGCGACGATTGCATTTTTGTTTGATCCCCCGGTTCTGATTCTGGACGAACCCACAGCAGGATTGGACCCGGTATCGTCCGGAATTTTCAGGGATAAGATAGTAAGGGAAAGAGAAAAAGGAAAGCTCATCCTGATCACTTCCCATCTGCTGAGTGAGTTGGACGACCTTTTGACAGACGTGGTATTTATGCAGGAAGCAGAAGTGCTTTTTTACAAATCAGTGGAAGAGCTTTATACTGAGACAGGCGAAGAGAGGGTGTCTAAAGCAGTCGGAAAGCTTCTTAAACTTAAAATGAGATGAAAAATATCACGAAGTTTGTCATCTCCGATATTATGAGAAACAGAATCATCCTGTTTTATCTGCTTATGTTGTGTCTCTTTTCATGGAGTATTTTCAGTCTGGAAGATAACACATCCAAAGGCATCATGTCCCTGCTGAATATTGTTCTCCTGACAGTGCCTCTTGTCTCAATTATTTTTTCAAATATCTATATGTACAACAGTGCAGAGTTTATTGAATTGCTGGTGAGTCAGCCGGTAAAACGGTCAACAATCTGGAAATCTATCTTCATAGGCTTATCCGTGGCACTGATGGCAGCATTTTTTATTGGCATAGGTATTCCTGTTCTCTTTTTTGTACCTGGTTTGACAGGGGCAACCTTTATTGTCACGGGCATGCTGATTACTGCGATTTTTGTATCCATAGCCATGCTCTGTTCCATACTTATGCGTGACAAGGCAAGGGGCATCGGCCTCTCCATTATCCTATGGCTGTTCCTGTCGTTGATTTATGACGGTCTGGTTTTATTTTTTATGTTTCAGTATGCAGACTATCCCATTGAAAAGCCCATGGCAATATTAACCGCTCTAAACCCCGTAGATCTGGCTAGAATCCATGTATTGCTTCAGGTAGATACGGAGGCCCTTATGGGATACACGGGTGCCATTTTCAAAAAGATGTTTGGAACGGGGCCGGGCATGATGGTCTCACTGGCATTGATGGTGGTTTGGGTGGCGGGCCCGTTTTATCTTTCACTCAGGTTATTTGACAAAAAAGACCTTTAGAGTATGATAATTCAGGAGATACATGAAAAATTAAAGTCATCCACAAAACCCGTAGCCAGACTTTATTACAAAAGTGGCGACGTTAAGACCATATTTATAGGATTTAAGAAAGGAATGATTTTAGACCAGCACAAGACACACTTACCGGCACGACTGATGGTAATGAGTGGAAAAGTCACTTATATACAAGCAAGCGAACTTACCAACTTGCGGCAATACGAATATAAAGACATACCAGTGGATATCATGCACGAAGTCCATGCGGATGAAGACAGTTTGTGTATGTTGATACAGGGATAACTATTTTGTTCAATTCAAAATACTTTTCAAATGAGAAAGAAAGATATTGCAAACAAACAGGACCTGGAGATCATCGTCAATCACTTCTATGAAAAGGTTAAGCAAGACGATTTGATAGCCATCATGTTTGAGCATGTCAACTGGGACACTCATTTGCCCCTGATGTATGATTTTTGGGACAATGTTCTATTTTATACAGGGAACTATACCGGAAATCCCATGGCAAAACATATGATGGCCAATGACAGGTTTCAAATGACTAAAAATCATTTTGACAGATGGTTGATGCTCTTTGACAAGACGGTTGATGAGTTGTTTTCCGGAAAAAATGCAGCATTGTTGAAGGAAAGAGCCAGAAGTATAGCTACCATCATGCAGATCAAGATATTTGGAAATGAATATGTATTAAAATAAAACGAAGCGAAACTTCATATCTATTTCAGGGGAGTATAAGCAAGATTGTGTAAATTAAAGAAGAAGAGTTAGGTTTCCAACAGTGGGGGTACCCCCACTGTTGGAAAAATTTTAATATGTTTGTTTCGACAGACAGACACATTTTTTAACCTAAC